>SHXR01000005.1 GCA_009693235.1 Betaproteobacteria bacterium
CGGCGAGAGTCGCGGTCGTCCCGGTGATGCTCGCGATCGTTACGATATTACTTCGAATAGACGTTGTTATACCAGTCGTCCTGCACGAAATAGACCGGGCGCCCGCATGCATCGTACTTGCGGCAATGCTTGCCCCAGTTCCGCTCGTGTCCGGGCGGAACACGCAGGTAGAGAGGCGCCGGCGCGATGGCCACGGGGATGCTGGATGATGATCGGCTTCGGAAAGATGAGCGGCGGCGGTGGGATTCGGCCGATATCGATTTGCCCATAGAAGCCTAGTTGGCCAATCATGACCGATACACCGACATCCTGAGCGACCGCCGGTAGCGCGACCAGCCCGGCGACCGACAACACAAAAAGAGATTTCATTATGGTGGTGTTTCCGGAATATTTGAGCACGCTGATTACGCGGGATAGCTTGATCAGCGTTTCCCTAACTAATGAATTTCGCCTCCTAGCCGACTCCGGCCGTTCAAGTCGTTCATCGTCGCTTCCGTCGCTGCCACGCTTCGTGCCAAAAATAAGAACTGCTCGCATAGCGCGCCTATGTGCTAGGCGCGCAGCACGAAGTTTTTTTACTTCAAAAACTCAACTCGCCGCCCCCGCGATCAATCGCGCATGCATCGCGCTCGCGCCCTGAATCGCCACGCCTTCGATGAAATCCTCTTGCGTGTACCCACGCGATTTGCCGCACGATGTGCACGCGGTGCCGCCACGACGCACGAAGTCTTCGATGAGCGCTTTAAGCGGGTCGAGCGGCGGAACCTGCGTGAGATCGACGGCGCGCTTGCGCACCAGATCGACTGCTGCGCTTGTGAGGAATGCATAGACCTTGAGACCGGCGGTGATGCCGCCATTCGCAATCGTGAAGGCGACGGACGAAAGCTCGTGATCAGCGCTCTTGGTCATGAGGACGACGAGTTCCCTGGATGCTTCTGCCGTTTCGTTGCTCCTGTGGTGTTGGGGCGACTGGAGGGGTAGGGGTCCATTCGAACTGCCTACGCCGGCCGCTCCACCGTGCGCTCGTCGATTGGCAAGTTGACGAGCGCGGCCAGCAAACCAAGTCCGACCGATACGGACCAGATCAACGCGTACGAGCCGGTCTGATCGTACCAATGGCCACCCAGCCAAGCACCGAGTGCGCCACCGACTTGGTGGCTGAAAAATGCCAGGCCGGAAAGCGTCGTGAGATAGGCAGTGCCGAACATCTGCGCAATCAATGCGCTGGTGAGCGGTCCGGTGGCAAGCCACAGCAGTCCGAGAATCGCCGCCAGCGCATACACCGACGCCTCGGTCTTCGATATGACGAGAAAGAGCGCGATCGCGAGCGACCGGATGAAGAAGAGCCCGGCGAGGAGATACTTTTTCGGATAGCGCTGGCCAAGCTCGCCCGCCGCATAGGATCCGAAGACGTTGAAGAGCCCGATCAGTGCAAGCGCGATGGTGGCGACATTGAGCGCGAAGCCGCTATCGGCCAGATACGCCGGAAAGTGGAGCGTAATGAACGCAAGCTGGAAGCCGCACACGAAATAGCCGGTGGTCATCAGCATAAAGCCGCGATGCCCGAACGCCTCGCGCAGTGCCTCCGCGCCTGTTTGCACGCGCGGTCCACGCGCCGCGGCAGTCGGCGTCGGCTCCATCAACAAGAACGCGATCGGCACGATCAACGCGATGGTGATCGACATGACGATCAGCGCATTGAACCAACCGAGCGCCGCGATCAGACTGCCGGCGTAGGGTAGCAAGACGAACTGACCGATCGAGCCGGCGGCGCCCATGATCCCGAAGACGCGGCTACGGTGCTCAGGCGGATACACGCGTCCGAGCATGCCAAAGCCCACGCTGAAAGTCGTGCAGGCTTGTGCCACGCCAAGCAGCAAACCCGCTGCGATGCTCAGTTGCCATCCGTTGGACGCCAACGCCGTCAGCACGATGCCGACCGCGTACAGCACACCGCCACCGAGGAGAACCCAGCCCGCGCCTTTCCGATCGGCGATCCAACCCACGAAGGGCGCGGCGGCGCCCATCATCAGATTCTGCAGCGCAAAGGCGATGCCAAAGGTTTCGCGACTCCAACCTTGTGCGGCGGTCATTGGCGCGAGAAATAAGCCAAAGGTCTGCCGCATACCCATCGACAGGCTGACGATCAAGCCCAAGCATGCGAGCAGGATCAGCGGATTGCGCCACGGTCGATCCCTTGTCAGTGAAACGATACACCTCCCTCGTGCTCGAACAGAATCTATTCCTGTCGCCGCTTTGGGTGCGCTACCGGGGTCTTCCTCGACGGCAACGAGGTTCGAGCGCTTCGCCATCATGCACGACGCCTCAATCGATCAAAAATCCGCGGACTGCTTGTACGAAGGCCGCAGACTGCTCCATCTCCGGCATGTGCCCCGCATGATCGATCGAGACGATGCGCGCATCCTTAATCGAGCACTGATAGATATTTGCGCTGCTTAGCGGCGTGATGATGTCGTGGGCGCCCCACACGACCAACGTCGGCGTGGCGATCGCCGGCAACAGATGCGGCAACGTAAGGCTGTGCATATAGGGCTTCCACGCGATGCGGCACGTCATCTCGCGATGCTGCTCGATCTGCTCGGCCTCATCGACCGACATCTCCTTGCCGTAGTAACGTGCGAACTCCACGCATTGGTCGGGCTGGTGAAACGCGCGGCGATGTCCGGTCTTACCTGATTCAAGAAAGTAATCGAATATTTCGCCCGCTTCAGGCTTCACGCCCATCGCACCGACCAGCACGAGCTTCTTGAAAAATTGCGGCGCCACGGTGGCAAGCTCGGCAGCCACCCATCCGCCAAGAGAGAAGCCGATCACATTGAGCGGCGTGGCAATCTGCAGATCGCGGGCGAACCATGTGACCCAGGCGGCGAGATCATGCACGCCCATGATCCAGTCCGGGCGGGTCGATGCGCCGAAGCCGGGCAGCGACGGGACGATCACATCAAACGAGCGCGCCAACTGATCATAGGCATCGAGCCATCCCGGAACGCCAAACTCGCCATGCAAGACAAGCAGTGTCGGCCCCCTACCGCCGCGCCGTATCTGCACCTGAATACCGGCAGCCTCAATCAACTGCTCTGAATAATTACTTACTGCGGCCATGGTGTGACCTCCTTGCCGGTGACCAGCGCCGATTCGTGTCCGCGCAATGCGGGAATGACTTCCTTACCGAGCAACTCGATGCCACGCATGGTTGCATCATGCGGCTTCTTGCCTTCGCGCGCCCAGAACACGAGATAGCCCGGATCGGCCCGATCGATGATGTGCTTGAATTTCTGGATGATCGTCTTCGAGCCGCCGGTGACGATCAACCCGGCGCGATTGGCCCCTTCATACGTCCCTTCAGAGGCGCGCCGCTGCTTCACCATCGCTCCGGTGCGCGCGGCGCGCGTCATATAGCCAGGTGGCGAAGCCCATTCCGGATGAGCGCCTCCGCTGGTCACACCGGCCGACCCGGTCGATTGCGTGAGCGAGGCGCTGGACGCTGACACGCCGGTGCGTCCGATACCCGAGCTGATGCCATAGTGATGCCGGCCCATCTCGAATGCCTGCTCGTCGGTATCCATGACGCAGGTGTGCAACAGGTAACCGAGATGTTCAGGGCCAGGTGTCCAGCCATCGGCCTGCGCGACTTCGTGATAGATGCTGCGACATTCAGCGGTCGCATCGAGCGCACTGCCCAGCACGAGATAGGTGATCCGTTGCTTGGCGGACCAGCGCACCGTCTCAGGACTCAAGATGCCGGCTGCCCAGATCGGCGGATGCGGCTTTTGCAGCGGCAACTGCCATGGATTCACCACGCGCAGATGATAGTGCTTGCCTTCCCAGCGAAACGGGCCGGGCTCGGTCCATGCTTTCTTGATCAGTTGAAACGCCTCTTCGAAGCGCTCGCGGTTATACGCGGGATTCGCATTGGTGGAGAGTTGCTCGACGCCACCGCCCCGTACGAATCCGGAAATGATGCGTCCGCCCGAGATGAGATCAAGCATCGCGATCTCTTCTGCCACCCGCACCGGATTGTCGTGAATGGGGATCGGATTGCCAACCAGCGCGACCGTGCCTTTGATCCGCTGCGTCAAGACGGCGGCGGAGATATTCACGCTCTCCTGCATCGATAGCACCGTGTTGTGGTGTTCGTTGCACACCGCGCCATCGAACCCGAGCTCCGAGGCGTACTCATGCTCGCGCAGAAACATCTGCCATAGATCACGCGCCTTCTCCCGATCGAAGATCGAGTTGGGAAACATGAGGTTCGTGTAGCCGTACTTTTCTGCGGCCTCGATCGGATAGGCGTTGTAGCCCATCTCCGAAAAATAGAAAAACTGCCGTTTCATCCTGTTCCCCTCGTCATGCAACCGTTCATGTAACCGACGCCCCATCAACCGCCCCAAGGTAAGCCTGTATCACTGCCTTATCACGCAACACCGCCTCGGGTGGGCCACAGGCAATGGTCCGGCCAACATCGAGCACGAGAATCCGGTCAGCCAGATCAGCGACCATCTGCATATCATGCTCGATCCAGACGATACAGATCCCAAGCGCTTCCTTGGTCTTCAAAATGAAATGCGCGAGGTCTTCGCGTTCCTCGCGCGTAAGCCCCGCCGACGGCTCATCGAGCAGCAGCATGGTGGGTTCAGCGGCCAGGGCACGGGCGAATCCCACGATCTTCTGCGTCCCGAACGACAAGCTCTCGACCATCGCACCCTGCACCCACTGCAATTCCACGAACGCGATGATCCGTTCCACATGCGCCCGATGCGCATCTTCTTCGCGGCGCATGGCCGGCAGCGACAACATTTCCGACCACGCTCCGCTCTTGAAGCGCGCATGTCGCCCCGTCAAGACATTCTCCAGCACGCTCATCTGCGGGAACAGTTCCGCGTGCTGGAATGTGCGCCCTACACCGAGCGCGGCGATCTCGTGCGGCTTCCGGCCGATCAGATCCTGACCGCGAAATCGAATTCGCCCGCTGGCCGAATAGATCCCGCTAATGCAATTGAACAGGCTTGTCTTACCTGCCCCGTTCGGCCCGATCAGCGCGAGCATTTCGCCTGCCACGGCCGAAAAGGAAACCTCGCGCAACACCCGCAGGCCGCCAAACCCGAGCGATACATTCTCGACCTCAAGCTCGGCCATGCTGCCCTCGCACCTCGCGCGCGGCGCGCGCATCACGATAGTTCCGTCGCCCACCGGCACCGCCGCCCAGATACAACTCTTGAATGTGGCGATTGCCTCGCATCATGGCCCGATCTCCCTCGAGCGCGATCTCGCCATTCTCGAACACATACGCGTAATCGGCCATCTGCAGGGCGACCGCCGCATTCTGTTCCACAAGCAAGAGCGACAAACCAAGCTCATCCTTGATCTGCATAAGCCGCGCAATCAGTTCCTGGGTGATCAACGGGGCGAGCCCAAGCGATAGCTCATCGACCAGCAACAATTCCGGGCCGCAGACCAGCTTCGCACCGATTCCCAGCATTTGCCGCTCACCACCCGAGAGCAGTCCGGCTTCGCTGTTGCGCCGTGCCGCTAGCGCAGGGAAAAACTGGAACACCATATCGGTGGTGCGTTTGCGCTCGGCATTCGTCAGGCGACTGGGCGCCACGGACATGTTTTCACTGACGGTGAGGTTGGGGAACACTTTGTCCCGTTCCGGCGTGATCGATATGCCAAGCCGGGTGATCTGGTGCGGCAAGCGATTCTCGAGATGCTCGCCTTTGAACACGATGGTGCCGGCGGTCACCCGCGCGTGGTCCAGACCGATGAATCCGGAGATCGCGCGCAGCGTCGTCGTTTTGCCCGCGCCGTTGGCACCCAGAATCGCGACCACTTGACCACGCTTGACCTCAAGTGCGATGCCGCGCACCGCACGCACGACGTGTTTGTAGACGACATCGACACCCTGCAACACGAGTAGCGGCGCGTCGGTCATGTGCGTGCCACCGCAACGACGTTGGGCGCCGACGTCACCCATCGGTTTGCGATGCGTCGCCACAATCCGACAAATCCCCCCGGCTCGAAAATAAGGAAAACGATCATCACCACGCCAAACGCCGCGTAGTTCACCGCGAACAACGCATTGGCGGCCTGATCGGCGCCGGGCAACATGAACAACAGATATTCGATGAAATAGGGGAAGGCGGTGACGAACACCGCGCCAAGGACAGCGCCGATGAGCGAGCCCATGCCGCCGATGATGATCATCGCCGCATACTGAATCGCAATGAAAATCGAGAACGCCTCGCCCGAGACAAAGCCGCGGTAGTAGCCGAACAGTGCACCGGCCACCGCGGTCATTGATGAGGTGACCACGAACGCCAGCAGCTTGTAGCGAGAGACGCCGATGCCAAGCGCTTCGGCAACGGTTTCATTGGCGCGGATCGCACGCCAGGCGCGACCGGTTTTGCTCCGTAACAGATTCGCTGCAACCAGCCATGCCAGCACCGCGAACAGCAGCATCATGAAGTACCAGGCACGTGGACTCTCCAGCGAATAGCCTAACAGCACGGGCGGTGTGATGATGACGCCTGAGTCGTAACTACCGTGCGTTTCGTATTCGGTACCAAGATAGATCACGATGAAATGCAGCGCGAGGGTACTCACCGCGAGATAGACCCCGCGCAAGCGAAGCGACGGGAATCCGAAAATAACGCCAAGGAGCGCGCCGCTCAGCGCCGAGGCCGGAATCGTGACCCAGAACGACGCGCCGAAATCCTTCGACAGGATAGCGACCGTGTAGGCACCCGCGGCCAACAGGCCGCCATGACCAAGGGAAATCTGCCCGGCATATCCAGTAAGCAGCATGAGCGCAAGCGAACCGATCACCGCGAGAAAAACCTGATTCGCGAGATCAAGCTGGAATTGCGACGCGATCAACGGAAAGCCAAGCAGCAGCGCGAAGAGCCCAATCATGAGGATCCGCTGCCGATGCGATGTATTCGCGGGCGTGATTGCGTTGGATGCAGCGCTCATACCGTACGATGCCTCACACGCGATCCAGCTCTTCGCGGGTGCCGAAGAAACCCCAGGGTCGGAACGCGAGCATGACGATCAGGATGACAAAGGGAATGACATCGGCAAGTAGCGGACTCACATATTGAATCGCGGCAACCTCGGCCGCTGCGACAATGAGGGAACCGAGCATCGCGCCAACGAGGCTGTCCAGCCCGCCCACCAGCGCCGCGGGAAAAGCCTTCAAGCCGATCAGTGCAAGCGATCCGCTCACACCGGTCTCCAGCGACACGAGAATGCCGGCCAGTGCGCCGGTGAATGTGGAGATCGCCCAGGCCAGTGCATAAATGGTGTGCAAGTTGATGCCGGATTGCGCGGCGAGCAGGGGATTTTGTCCGCACGCCCGCATGCGCACACCCCAGCGCCCAAAACGCAAGAGGCCAAAGAGCGCGGCGTAAGACACGATCGTTACCGCGAGAATCGCCAGCGACACCCCCGAGATGAACGCGCTTGCGCCGATCGGAAACGACACGTTGGGCACCGACAGCAGCTTGCCCGGGTAGTGATGCTGCGAGCCCCAGGTGAGCACGCTCAGCCCGCGGAGAAAAATGCCAAAGGAGATCGTTGTGAGTACCGCCGCCAGAACGGCCTGACCGGTCATCCAGCGCATCAGGAAAACATAGACGAGAGCACCGACAAGGAGGCTCATCAACGCGGCGAACGCGACCGCGCCGGTTGCGCCGAACGCCAGGCTCGTCGCGGTCTGCAGGAGCAGATAGGCGCCGAGCATCATGAGTTCGCCATGCGCAAGATTGAGCACGCGACTTACGCGGTAGATGAGCACATAGCCGCTTGCAATCAATGCGTAGATCGCACCGAGCACGATGACATTTACCAGCAGCTGGAGCACCGCGTGATCTCCCGGGTGGATGCTAAGGCGCTCGCGAATGAACGTGGCGGTCACTGCACGTCGTACTTCCTCCAGCCGCCCACCGCCTCGATCTTGCCGTTGTTCCAGCGATAGATCCGGTACGATTGACGGGTGCGAAAGTGGTTGTCCTTGCTCCACTCGATCACGTCGCCGCGCAATCCCTTGGTGTCGATCTTGATGCTTTCCATCGCGGCGTTCACTTTCGCTGGGGTCGCCGGCCACCCGGCCGCTTTCAGCGCCGCCTCGATCGCCATGCCGGTAATCCAACCTTCGGCCAGCCGCGATGCCGGATACGCAATGCCCGCTGCCTTGGCGGCGGCGGTGATTTCCTGTTGCACCGGCAGGCTCTCGCTGAAAAACGCGTTGGTACCAATCACGTAAAGGTTCGGATCGCGGAAGGCGGCGATGCTGTCCTCGGCCTGGATGTGCGCCCAACCGACGAACTTCCCTTTCCAGCCAAGCCGCCGCGTCGCTTCATAGGCGCCGGCCTGCAGGTCCCACGCGGTCCACGACCAAATCCAGTCGGGCTTAGCTCCACTCAATTTCGTAGCGAAGGGCGTGAAGTCAGCGGTGGCCGGTGGCATCAGCTCCTTATCGACCGGGCGCATGCCCATCTCTTTCGATCGTATTTCCGCGAAATCGATTTCCGCGCGCGCCACCGGAATCGCCATCGACATGAGGCCCACGCTCAGATCCGTGGTACCCGCCGTCTCCTTGATGAAATCGAGCGCGGCACGACTGTCGTAGCGGGCCGCAAACGATGTCGTACAAAAAAGGAATGCTTGCGCCGGCGGATACACCTCGGTCGGACATACCCCGCCAAAGATCAGCGGCGTGCCGGCCCGCTTCGCCTCGGCGATGGTCGGCTGATACGTCGCGGATGAGCTCGCATTGATGAGCAGGTGCACGTTGTCCTGCGTTACCAGCCGCTTGGCGTTGGCCGCGCCTTTGGACGCCTCGGATTGATCATCTCGCACCAGCAGCCGGACCGGCTTGCCGTGGATGCCGCCCGCGGCGTTGATGCGATCGAGATAGATGCGGATGCCGTCGACGGACGGCCCGAGAATGTTCGACAGGGGACCGGTGACGGCTCCACTCAGCCCGACGATGTATCCTTCTTGCGCCACGGACGGCACCGATAGGGATGCAATAAGCGAGAAAAGCGTGACGCGCAATGCGTTCATACTGATGTCCCCTCCTATTGGTAGGTAGCCGCATAATATCGCAATCGGACGGATCGATCGTCCAGTGTTATTCCGGGAAAGCCGAATTGAAGAAGACAATTGCATGATTCGATCGGTTGCCGCGATGCTTAGTACTCTTTTCCTAGTCGCTGGAATGATGGCCGTTGATGACGCCAACGCACGCGGCGGGCGGGGATCGGGTGCACGCGGCGGCGGACACTCCCATCGCGCGGTCATTGGTGTGAGTCGCGTGTTCGTTGCGCCGCCGGTTCGATATTTCGGCGGGCGTCCCTTGGTGGCCGGCGTTGCCGTGGGAGTCGCCGCGCCCTTGGCCTACTCTGCCTATCCCGGCTACTACGGCCCAGAGTCGTACTATTACTCGCCCTATTACGAAGATCCACCGGTCTACGTCGAGCCCGCCCCTGCGCCATTCGAGCAGGTGCCCGCCGCATGGTGGTATTTCTGTCGGGAAACGAATACCTACTATCCCTACGTGAGGCGTGTCCGGGCGGGTGGCAACGCGTCGCGCCACAGCCGCCGCGGTAGCGCCTCAATTCGCGGACGCGACCGTTGAGAATGGCATACATGCACTACGTTCACCTCGCACTGGCGCTCGCCTTCGCCCTTTTCTCTGCGAGCGTGTCTGCCCAGAAATCGTTCCCGAGTCGACCGGTTACGTTTGTCGTACCGATCACCCAAGGAACGGCCGCCGACATCATGGCGCGGCTGCTTGGCGCAAAGCTCGCCCTGCACTGGAAACAACCGGTCGTCATCGAGAACAAACCGGGTGCAAGCGGCACCATCGGTGCGAGTCTGGTCGCCCGCGCCGCCCCGAATGGCTACACGCTGCTGTTGCCCGGCGCGATCTACACCATGGCGCCCGCGGTCATCAAGAACCTCAATTACGATCCCGCGAATTCCTTTGTGTTCATCTCGTTGACCGGTTCCACGAATTGGGCGCTTGCGATCAACGCTGCAACGATGCCCGCGCAGGACCTCGAAGAATTTCTCGCGATGGTGCGCGCGCAGCCGGGCCGTTTTCATTACGCGACCCCGGGCAGCGGCAGCCCGCACCATTTCGGCTTTGAGATGTTCAAGCATCGCCTTGGGCTGGACGTCGTCCATGTGCCCTATAAAGGCGCCGCGGGCGCGATGACCGATCTGTTGAGTGGTCAGGTGCAAGTCATGCTCGTCCCAGCAGGGACGGCCATTGCCAACATGCGCGCCGCACGGTTTCGTATCCTCGCGGTGTCCGGCGCAGAGCGCCTCGGGCCGCTGCCCGACGTACCTACCTTCCGCGAGCGGGGCATCGACTTCCTGGAGGCACTCGATGGCTGGAGCGCGGTGTTTGCACCGGCGAAGACGCCGCGCGCCATCGTGGAACGCATCAACGCAGACTTCCGTGCGGTCATCGAATCGACGGAGATCCGCGAACAGTTCGAACGGCAGGGGTTGATGCCGCGCGCCACCACCATTGAGCAAACGACCGAGATCGTCCGCGCGGACTTGCTACGCTGGGCCAAGGTCGCGGTCGACGCCAAGATCGCCGCTGAGTAATCAATACCGGCCGCTCGTTTATGCCGCCCGGTTTCGGTGCCAACCCAAAGGAGACCATCATGACTGTCCTACACGGCAAGACCGTGATCGTTACCGGTGCCGCACGTGGCCTTGGCCGAGCCATGGCAGCGGGCCTGGCGCGCGCTGGGGCGAATGTCGTCGGCGTGGATCTGCCCGGACAACCGGAACTTGACCATGCGGCGAAAGAAATCGGCGCCGCATTCTTGCCGATGCCGGCCAACATCACCGATGCGCGCGAATGCGCGAGGATCGTCGATGCCGGACGAGCGCGCTTTGGTGCCATTCACGCGCTCGTCAACAATGCCGGTGTCGGCATGCAGCTCATCAATCCGCACTTTGCCTCCGAACCGACGCGCTTTTGGCAGCTCACGCCAGAGCAGTATCGCAACACGATGGAGAACAATACGACGACACAGTTTCTGATGGCCCGCGCGGTTGCACCCACCATGATTGCGCAGCAGTGGGGCCGCATCATCAATATCACGACCAGCTTCGGCACCATGGTGATGGCGGGCTTCACGCCCTACGGGCCGTCGAAGGCGGCCGCCGAGGCAACCGCCAGCATCATGGCCAAGGATCTCGCCGGTACCGGCGTCACCGCTAACGTATTGATTCCGGGCGGCCCGGCGGATACCCGCATGGTCACCGACGATCGTAGTTTTCCCGATCGGACCCGGCTCGTGCAGCCGGCGAAAATGGTGGCGCCGTTGGTGTGGCTGGTCTCTGACGAATCGAACGGCGTGACGGGCCGGCGCTTCATCGCGCAAAGCTGGGATGAAGCGCTGCCGGCGGCAGCGGCGGCAGCGATCGCCTCTGGTCCGGTGGCCTGGTAGAGACGACTGGGCGCTACCTGCTTCGCACTCGTTGCGTTCAGATGGGCTTAGCGCCCGCGACCCGTGCTTGTTCGATCGCCGCTACTTTCTTCCGATTGGCCTGAAAGAAGAGGTCCCGCGTATGGTCCATGGCACGGATGCAATCGGGATCGAGATCGCGACTTGGTTTCGGTTCGATCTCCCAATAGCCGTGTGTATCCTTGCCGCGACATAGCATCGCACTGGCACCCTCGAAGCCCGTTTCGCGGACGTGCGGCGCGTTGTAGTGGATGACGAATCCAACGCGCGCATGGTTCGCATTGTTCGGCCCCGATCCGTGCACGACGCTCTCGTGATGAAAGACGGCTTGCCCCGCGCGCAGAATGGCCGGCACGGCCTTCGATTCGTCTATGCCGCGGACAGTCCGTCCATCGGGCGCCAGATTATGCGGATGGGGCTTGAAATCGTGCTCGGGGGGCGGGTTGCGATGGGTGCCTGGGATGTACTGTACGCACCCCGATTCAAGCGTCGCATCGTTGAATGAAACCCACGCCGAGAGCGTTTCGGCCGGTTCAAGCGAATAGAAGAACGTGTCGTTATGCCATGAGATGAAGCGGGGATCGTGCGCCTGCTTGGAGAAGAAGGTGGTTCCCCAGCAGAGGATGTTCGGGCCGATGATGTCTTCCACCGCATCGAGCAGCCGCTCATTGCGGACCAAATCGCAGAGCCAAGGAAACGGCAGGTGCGCCTTGAGCACGAACCGCTTCTGCAACTCATGGCCAAGCCGCGCTTCCACCTCGGCAACCTTGCGGCTCAATTCGCCCGCTTCTTCCCGCGTGCAAACCTCAATCGGAAAAAGAAATCCATCGCGCTCGTAGCGAGCGACCTCTGCAGTCGTAAGAGCCTTCGGCATAGTCTCCTCCAAGGGTTTGTGCACCTCAACCAACCCGAAGCATAAATCGTTCTACAATGTTTCGGCCGCACAGCGTGCGCGGCACACCAACAAGGAGGAGACATGCAGAGTGCTTTCCGCGCCGCATCCCTGGTGCTCACGGCGGCGTTTGCCGTTCCCATGGCGATCCACACTGCTAGTGCCCAGCAGCCGATCGAACTGAAGGTTTCCCTCTTTCTTTCCGCGCAGAATCCGATCAATCAGGAATTCGAGCGTTGGGGACGCGAGGTCGCCGAGAAATCGAATGGGCGCCTGGTGCTGAAGATGTTTCATTCGAGCCAGATGGGGCCCCTCCCCCGCCAGTATGATTTAGCACGCACCGGCGTTGCCGATATCGCGTTCGTCCTACATGGCGGTACCCCCGGCCGCTTTCCGCTGACGGAGCTCGCGCATCTGCCCGGCTATTTGCCCGACGCGTTTGTGGCAGGGCCTGCGCTCACCGCGCTCAATGCCGAGTTTCTGGCCGCCGATCACCCCGGCGTACGCGTGCTCTACTACACCGGTTCGCAACCGCTGCCGATCTTTACCAAGGTTCCGGTGCGCCTGCCAAGCGACCTCAAAGGCAAGCGCATCCGGGCAGCGGGAACGGTGCAGTCCGCCACGCTCGAAGCATTCGGTGCGGTGCCGGCCAACATCATGACGCCGGAAATTCCCGACGCCTTGAGCAAAGGCATGATCGACGGCGCGATTACCGGCTACGTCGGTGCGTTCGCGATCAAGCTGCAGGAGATCGCGAAGTATCACACCGATATCCATCTGGGCTCGATCACCTTTGCGACGGTGATGAATCCGAAGGCCTACGATGCCTTGCCACCTGATCTGCGCAAAGTGATCGACGATACCACCGGCATGGTCGGTGCACGCGCCATGGGCAAAGCGCTTGGTGATGGTGAGGCAACCGGCCCCGAGGCCATCAAGAAATTTGGCGTCGAACGCATCACCATATCGCCCGACCATCCGGACATTCGCGCGGTCGCCACTTCGCTTGAACGGCCGGCGGTCGCCGCACTCGAAGCGAAGGGTCGTCCGGGGCGCGCGTTTCTCGATCGGCTGCGCGCCGAGGTGATCAAGCAAGCGGCTGTCAAGTAGCAAGACGCTCGCGACCGCGAGGCGCAGAGATGCTAGACAGAATCAATCGCCGCATCGCCGATCTGTCGGCAATCGCGCTTGCGGCGATGATGTTGGTGACGATCTTCGACATCACGATGAAAAATCTCCTTGGGCGGCCGATTGCAAGCACGTTCGAGCTGGTCGAATCGTCGCTCGCGGTGATGGTCTTTCTTGGTCTGCCAAGCGTGTTCCGTAAGGATGGCAATATCATCGTCGATGTCATCGACCATTTCATCGGTCTGCGTGGCGTCGGTCTATTAAAGTGCATTGGAGCACTGGCCACCGTCGGATTTCTCTTGTTGATGGGCTACGCGATGATCGAGCCTGCGCTCGACACGCTGCGCTATCCGGAGAACAAACCCGAGTCGGGCATTCCGATGTACGCGCTATGGGTGCCGATTCTCTTGGGTACGGTGTTCTCAATCGTGGGTGGGGTACTGGTGGCACGCGAGCATCTCAAGAAAATGGGCACCCAGTGACCATCCAGACGATCGGCCTCATCGGCATGGCCGCTCTCGTTTTTTTGATTTTTCTGCGCGTACCAGTGGCAATTGCCATGGGGTTGGTCGGCTTTTTCGGCTATGCGGCGGTCGATGGATTCCCGAAGGCTATGCGCGTACTCGGTCAGACACCCTTCGATGTCGCAACCGGCTACACGCTTTCCGTCGTACCGCTCTTCATATTGATGGGCGATTTTGCGATGCGTTCGGGCATGTCGGCAAATCTGTATCGCTCGGCGCAATCGCTCTTCGTCGGCATGCGCGGCTCGCATGCGCTTGCGACGCTTGGCGCCTGTGCCGGATTCGGTGCCATCTGCGGCTCATCGCTCGCCACCGCCGCGACCATGACGCGGGTCGCGATCCCTGAGATGCGCCGTCTTGGCTATGACGACCGACTCTCGACCGGTTCGGTGGCGGCGGGCGGCTCGCTTGGCATCCTGATTCCACCGTCGATCCCGTTCGTCATCTATGCGCTCATCGCCGAACAGTCGGTTCCCAAGCTCTTCGCGGCCGGGCTCATTCCTGGGCTGCTGCTGACGGCGCTCTACATGGTGGCCGCCCGAGTCATGATTGCGTGGAAGCCGGATTGGGCGCCACGCGACGATAGCAATCCGGGTTGGCGTGCACGGTTTGCCGATCTCTTCGCGAGTTGGGATGTCATGCTGCTGTTTGCAGTAACAATCGGCGGCCTTTATGCCGGCTGGTTCAGTCCCACCGAGGCGGCGGCCGTCGGTGCGTTCGGTGCGCTGGCGATCGGTGTGGTGCGCGGTCAACTTAGCTTGGCGGCGATTCGCGCAAGCTTCGGCGAAACCATTGCCACGACTTGCATGCTCTTCGTGATCGTGATCTGTGCGATGCTGTTCTCTTACTTCGTCGTGCAGACATCGCTCCCCGCGGTACTGGTCGGTTGGGCCAAGGCATGGAACCTCGGACCGATCGGACTGATCATCGTGCTTATCGTTTTCTACATCATCCTCGGCTGCTTCCTCGATGGGCTGGGAATGATCCTGATCACCGTACCGGTGTTCCTGCCGCTGGTGCTTGCGAGCGGCTTCGATCCGATCTGGTTCGGCGTGATGCTGGTGATTCTGATTGAACTGGGGCTCATCCATCCACCGGTCGGCATGAACATCTTCGTGATCCAGGCGCAGGTACCCGATGTGCCGATCCTGCGGGTGTACCAAGGCATCCTGCCGTTTCTGTTGGCGCCGGCGGTCTTGCTTGTTCTAATGCTGGTGTTTCCCGAGATCGCGCTCTGGTTGCCGAACACGCTATTCCCGTCACCACGGTAATTCGCGCGATAAGCAATCGCCCACTGCAACGACGAGGTTCTATGAACGTCCTGATTATCGGTGGCGGGATCGGCGGCCTTACCACCGCGCTTTTTCTGCATGAGGCGGGCATTCCATGCCGCGTCTATGAAAGTGCGCCGGAACTGAAGGCGCTTGGCGTGGGGATCAACATCCTGCCCCACGCAATGCGCGAACTCGCGAAGTTCGGTGTGCCAGATGAGATGCTGAAAGTGGGCATCGAGCCGCTCTATTTCTGCTTTTTCAGCCGGCATGGGCAGTTGATCTACAAGGAACCGGCCGGACGGTTCGCGGGCTACGATGTTCCGCATATTTCCATCCATCGTGGCGATCTGCATCAAGTGCTGATGGATAAAGTCCGGCACCGTCTCGGCGATGAGGCGGTCGTGCTTGGGCATCGCTGTGTGCGGATCGATCAGGACGCGATGGGCGTGACCGTCCACTTCGAGGACGCCACGACCGGAGTACCGCTGCCCGGCGTGCGCGGCGCGGTGGCGATCGGCTGCGATGGCATTCGCTCGCGGGTCCGGCAGCAGTTCTATCCGGACGAAGGAGCACCACGCTTCGGCGGTATCAATATGTGGCGCGGCGTCACGCGGCGCGCACCGTTTCTTGACGGTCGCAACGTTTGTCGCGTGGGTGCCATCAAAACGGGCAAGCTCGTCATCTATCCAATTCGCAATCTGCCGGATGGACAGCAACTCGTTAATTGGGTCGCGGAAATCGAACGGGAGGGCGCCACCGAAAACGATTGGAGTACGCCTGGCCGCCTGGAAGATTTCCTGCCGCCGTTCGCAGCGATGAAATTCGACTGGCTCGATATTCCGGACATGCTCAAGTCCGCCGACACCGTGCTCGAGTATCCGATGGTCGATCGCGAACCGCTGCCGCGCTGGACGTTCGGTCGCGTCACGTTGTTGGGCGATGCGGCCCATCCGGTGTATCCGCGCGGGGGCAACGGTGCCGCGCAAGCGATTCTCGATGCCAACGCCATCGCACGCCACCTCGGCCGGCATCCCGACCCCGCCGTTGCGCTCACCGCCTACGAAAGCGAGCGTCTGCCGCTCACGACCAAGGTGGTGCATGCAAGCCGCAACGAACCGCCGGACACGATCATCAATCGCGTCGAGGAACTGTCCGGTGGCCGCCCGTTCCAGCGCATTGAAGATCTCATCGATCGGGCCGAGCTGAAAGCGATTTCGGGTCGCTACGCGCGCACCGCAGGTTATGACTTGGACACCATGCAACGCAGACAGCGAGGCCACCAGGAGAAGCGATGACGACCGCATTGCCGATTCGTTTGCTGCTGGTTGGCATGGCCGGCATCCTGGCTACCAACTTCGCGTTGGCGCAAGGTTTTCCATCCAAGCCGATTCGCATCATTTCACCCTATGCGAGTGGACAAGGCCCCGATCTCGTCGCCCGCCTATTCGCCGAGCGCTTCAGCAAGGTCTGGAATCAGCAGGTCACGGTCGAAGCGCGGCCCGGTGCCAACGGCTTCATAGCGTTTGAAGCGATCAAGAAGGGCACGGCAGACGGCCATGAGCTCGCGATCGCAAGCGACGCTCACCTCACGATCAATCCCCATCTCCTGCAAAACGTTCCCTACGATACGGAAGCCGATTTCACCCCGGTCGCGTTGCAGTTCAAAACCTATTTCTTCATCGCGGTCTCGGCAACCGGCCCCTATCGCTCATTCGCGGACATCATCGCTTCCGCCAAAGCCGCGCCCGGAAAACTCACGACCGGGGTGCCTTACATCGGCAGCCCGGCGCATTTGGGTGGACTCAAACTCGAGCAGCTGACCAACACGCAGATGGTGCACGTCCCCTTCAAGGAAAATGCCCCACTCTACTCGGCGCTCGTCAACAACGACTTGTCATGGGCGTTCGCGACGCCGGCCACGGCAGGTGGTTTCTTCAAAGGCGGACGCGTGCGCTTCCTTGCCTTGGCGGGGCCCCATCGGCTGCCGGGCTATCCGGACATTCCCACGCTTGGCGAAGTAGGTGGCGCCGGTGAACTCGAAGTGAGTGCGTGGATCGCATTTCTTGCGCCGCGCAATACGCCGGCTAAGATCGTCAACCTCATCAACCGCGAGGTCAATCGGATACTCGGTGAAAGCGACTTCCGCGAACGCCTGGAAACATTTGGCTTTCGACCGACTCCGGCGACCCCTGCGGAGCTGCGCCAATTGATTCGCGCCGACTGGCAACGCAATGCGGAATTGGTCAAGCGGATCGCCGTCAAGCCCGATTAGCAAGCCAGCCGGACCCTGTTGCGCGCACCCCCTCAATCGCCAGGACTCGCACCACGGATGAACCATCGATCCGGCTCCGCCGAATGCCACCGGCCCGCGTTACGACCGCGCAGTCGTCCCCCAGACTTCTCGCGCCACGCGCGTCACCAATCGGAGCTTCGCCCACTGCTCGTCCATCGTCATCACATTCGATCCGACGCCTGACGAAAAACCGCATTGCGGACTGATGCCCAATTGATCAAGAGGCAAGAATTTTGCGGCCTCATCAAGGCGCCGCTTGAGCGAATCCGCATCCTCCAAGTCGGTGTGTTTGCTCGATACCAATCCAAGAATCGCCGACTTCCCGCGCGGGATGAAGCGAAGCGGCTTGAAATCCCCCGACCGCGCGTCATCGTATTCGAGCATGAAGCCATCGACATTGAGGGTGCTGAAGACGCGTTCAGCGACCGGTTCGTAGCCGCCCTCGGCGACCCAGCCACCGCGATAATTGCCGCGGCAGAAATGAACCACTACGGTTAGATCGGCGGGACGATCGGCGATGGCCTCGTTGATGGTGCGAATGTGCAGCCTGGCGAGCTCGGCCGGATCATCGCCACGTAGCCGCACCGCCGCGGCCAGTTCGGGATCACAAAGAATCGGCAGATTGGTTTCGTCGAGTTGGACGTAACGGCATCCGGCTCGCGCCAGGGCGGCTAACTCAGCGTGATACACCGCGGCCAAATCGTGGAAGAAGAGCTCCCGGTCGGGATAGATGGCAGGACTTATTGCATTGAGGCCGGCACGGCCATAGACGAACGTCGGCGCGGGAAGGGTGACCTTGCCGGTGCGCGTGGTACTCGCACCCAGGAAGGTATAGTCGTCGACCGTGATGTCGCGCAGGTGACGTAGGCGATCGACGATGTGAAAGACCATCGGACGGAACTCGTCGTCACCAGACTGACCGCCCTTGAATCGATGCTTGAATTCGCCGAAGCGTTTTTCGATTCCGCCAAGTTTCTCCAGCACGTCGATATGAAACATGAAGCGGCGAAATTCACCGTCGGTAACGGCGTTGAGGCCGATTTCCTCTTGCAGCCTGACCACCTCGCGGATGCATTCGTCCTCGACTGTGCGCAACGCAGCGATGGACAGGCTGCCGCTCGCATGCGCATCGCGAGCTCGAAGCAGTCGTTCGGGGCGGATCAGACTCCCCACCTGATCGGCGCGAAATGGGGGCCGCGCAGCAGCTTTCATGAGTCCTCCAATTAATGGGTTGAGTGACGGCGCCGGATGGATTGCCGTCGCGCGGGGCGCGGTCGCTCTGTTCAGACATCTTTCGCCAATCTGCTAACCTCGTCAACCGATCGCGTCAAAAAGGAAGAGCACGGAGACGAACAACATCAAGACGGTCGCACACACATCGCGCCGGACATTTCTCAAAGCCACCGCGGCCGCCACCGCAGCCGTGCACGCACCGACCATCCTGGCGCAGTCGCGCGCGCCGATCAAGATCGGCGTTCTCAGTTGCTTCACCGGCGTCGCCGCGGCCTCGGCCGAGACCAACTGGAACGGCATGTAGATTTATTTCGACCGTATCGGTTGGACGGTGGCCGGACGCAAGATCGAGTTGATCAAAGAAGACGACCAGCTCAATGCGCAGGTCGGCCTGCAAAAGGCCCGTAAGCTGGTCGATACTCGCGACCGCCTATTTCAATCTTCGCGCAATCGATATCGAGCTCGATGTGCTCGCCCGCTCGATCGATCTGCAACGGCGCGCGCAGGGTCTGGCGCGCGTACGCTATGAGCTTGGGCATGCGTCCGGTCTCGATGTCGCGCAGCAGCAAGCCCTGCTCGACAACACGCTCACACAACTCGACGTGCTGTGGCGCCAGCGTTCGCAGTTTCAACACGCCTTGGCGACCCTGACCGGAACGCCCGCGCCGCTGTTCGAAATCGCTCCGCGCGTCATTACGTTGCAGCCGCCGGCAGTGCCGATCGGCGTGCCCTCCGATGTGCTCGAGCGCCGACCCGATGTCGCCTCGGCCGAACGCGCGATGGCGGCCGCCAATGCACAGATCGGCGTAGCGAATGCCGCGTTCTATCCGAGCATCAATCTAGGCGGGTTCCTCGGCACCCAAAGCCGCGCGCTGGAAACATTGTTTTCGACGCCTGCCTACATCTGGTCATTCGGCGCCTCGCTCGCGCAAGTGCTGTTCGATGGCGGGCGCTTGCGCGCGAATGTCGCCAATGCACAGGCCGGCCATGAGGCGACGGTTGCCAACTATAAGCGCGTCGTGCTGACCACCATGCAGGAGGTCGAGGATGGCATCATTGGTCTTGCTGCCCTCGAACGCGCGCACGCCCAGGCGTTGGTTGGGATTGAGAGCGCCAAGCGCGTGCTTAACCTCGCCACCGTGCGCTACGAGGGCGGTGTGTCGACCTCGCTCGATGTGATCACGACGCAGCAATTGCTGCTCACGAGCGAGCGCCTGGCCGCCCAATTGCAGGGCCAGCGATTGCTCATGGCGGTGTTTCTCGTGAAGGCGTTAGGGGGCGATTGGGAAGGCGCGCAATCGCTTGGCAAGCTCTAACATTCTAGGCAGCCGCCAAAAAAGGGTAGCGTCCCCTTTCCTAAAAGCGGACGCTACCCTTTTTAAGAGTCCTTCCTGACAGAAAAGGACACGCGCACATTTTCCGAAACGGAAAATGGACGCCCCCCCCTTTTTAAAAGGGGGGCAGTCTAAAGCTGTGTGTCCCTTTTTCCTGCTGCGTTACTTGGCAGCGGCGACCGATGCGCTGAAACTGATCGATTGCTCTTTGAAGGGCGTCGGCATGTAGGTGAGATCAACCCGAATCTCTTTCAAGCGATTGGCCTTCAGTGCTTCAGCCGGGAAATCGACGCTGATGGTCTGCGTGGCTTCCTGGCCCGGATCGAGCCGTTCGGTCGCGCCATAGGTCGAGAACTTGAGCAAGGTGTCCGTTCGCTTATCCTCGATCTTGATGAGTTCGCCCTCCGCGTTCACATATTGGATCGTTCCGCCAAGCAAACGGACCGTTTGATCGGGCGAGCCGTTCTTCAGCACGAGCTTGCCGGAGAGTTTCGCGGGCGATACCACCTTGCCGGATTCTTTTTCGACCCGCTCGGTCACCTTGATATCCGTGATCGCACCCAGCATGATGCCGGCCTTGATCTTGATGGGGGCGGATGCGACCGCATAGGACTTGTCTTCAACCACCACGATCGGCGCACTGGCCTGCGGCGTGCAACCTTGCAATGCCACCGCCAACAGGGCAGCTGTAACGGTCACGCGAACTATTTGTCTCATGCGAATCTCCTCGAATATTGCGCCGGCAATCAAGATGATGCGGGCAACAGGCGCTCTAGTGGTGCGGAAATACTGCAGATGATGCGAGGCGACGCGAGTGGTGCGCACGCCATGCCAACCCGTTACCGAATTGCCGTTGGCAAATGCCGATTGATCGTCGTCCGCCCGCGTCACGCGCCACGTGAAGCGCTCGCTATCCGCGCCGATTATCGGTATTCATCCATGTCTGTCTGTGCGCCATCGAACATAGGGCCGGCCGGCGCCGGGCGAAAGAGCGTCTGGCCGCGCTCTGGTAGGCTGCAAAATGTCCCAAGCAATGACCCCTTCGGATCCGGCTGCCGGCGGGCCATCGAGGCCACCGTCCCCGCACGACAATCGCCTGCTCGCGGCTCTGCCGCGGGACGAATTCGAACGCCTTCTTCCGCATCTCGAACTCGTCTACATGCCCCTTGGCGAAGTGGTCTATGAGTCGGGGAGCAAGCAGGATTACGTCTATTTTCCAACCACCGCCATCGTCTCGTTGCTCTATGTGATGGAGGACGGCTCGACGGCCGAGATCGCGGTTGTCGGCCATGAAGGAATGGTGGGTGTTGTCCTCTTCATGGGTGGCGAGACCACACCGAGCCGTGCGATGGTCTATAGCGAAGGCCGTGTCTACCGCATGCCGGGTCATCGGTTGAAGGGCGAATTCAATCGCGCGGCGGGCCTGCAGCAGATGCTGTTACGTTACACGCAATCGCTCCTCACGCAGATGGCGCAGACAGCGGTCTGCAACCGGCATCACTCGCTGGAGCAGCAGCTCTGCCGGCTGTTCCTCTTGACGCTGGACCGCCTCGCCTCGAACGAACTGGTGATGACGCAGGAGCTGATCGCATCGATGCTTGGCGTGCGACGCGAGGGTGTCACCGAGGCCGCCAGCAAACTGCGGGGCCTGCAAGTGATTCGCTATAGCCGCGGGCGCATTACCGTGGTCGATCGACTGGGTCTCGAAGCCCATGCATGTGAATGCTATGAAGTCGTGAAGCGGGAATCCGACCGGCTGCTCCCGGCGCGGAATTCGGCTGCGCAAGGTTGATTGGGTAGCGTCTTGGATCGGGGTCGCGAGTTAAAGCGCCTCCAGAAAAGCAAAGGTCGCTTTGGACCCAGATTGCGCGCTTTCCCTCTGTTATTCCTGGAGCGGAATGCCCGTCACCTCGATGACCTTGGCCCATTTGGCGACTTCGCTTTTGTAGAAAGCCTCGAATTTCTCCGGTGTTGAGGACACGGTTGCAAAGCCCAGTTTGATCAGGCGGTCCTTGACCTGCAGCGTGTCGATCGCCTGCGTCGCGGCCGCCGCGAGCTTGTCGACGATCGGACGCGGGGTCCCGGTCCTCACCGCAAACCCGACCCACAACTGCGTCTCGAACCCGGGAAGCACCGCCTCGGCGACGGTCGGCAGGTCCGGGAAGGCCGGGTCGCGCTTCGCTCCGGTCGTCGACAGCGCCCGCAACTTGCCTTCCCGCACGGCACCGATGACCGGGGCGATGCTCGCAAACATGATCTTGACCTGCCCGGAAAGAAGGTCAGCCAAAGCGGGGCCGCCGCCACGATAGTGCACCGCCGTCATCTTGGTGCCAGCCATCATGTCAAAGAGTGCATGGGTCAAGTGCGTGGATGAACCGATGCCCGCGGTCGCATAGAACATCTTTTCGGGTTTGGCCTTGGCGTGCGCGACGAACTCGGCCATGTTTTTCGCCGGCAGCGACGGGTGTATCACAAGCACGTTATTGGTCTCGGCGAGCAATGCGACCGCCGAGAAATGCGTGCCAACCTTGTACTGCGTGTTCTTCCACAGGGTCTCGTTACTCGCATTGATCGTAGAGAGCACCAATAGCGTATAACCGTCCGCCTCCAACCGCCCCACAAAGTCATTCGCGATATTCCCGCTGGCTCCGGGCCGATTATCGACCACCATCGGCTGGCCGAGGATCTCCCCCATCCTTTGCCCGACCACGCGGGCAATGGTATCGGCCGGGCCGCCGGAGGCGAGGCCGACCACCAGGCGGATCGGTTTGTCGGGATAGCCCGCTTGGGCCAACGCCACGCACGGCAAGGCACTCGTCAATGCGATGGCCGTAGCCACCGCAGCCGCATGCAGTCTGCGCGTCGACCAACCAAGACTTTCGCGTTCGCTCAACATAACATCCCCCTTCTTTATTGTTTCGACCGGAAGCGTGCGCCGCTCGTGCGCAAGATATGCCCCCCCCCAACAAGGTTGGCGTCACCTTTAAAGTTAATTCGTCGTTGCACCCGTGGCGATGACGATCGGCCGCCACTTCTCGATTTCGCGCTGCACATGGGCGCGGGTACCCGCTGGACTCGACGTCGCGTCGGCCTCAATACCCATGCCGGCCATCCGCGCGCGTACATTCGCGTCCTGCAGCACGTCGTTGATCGTGCGACTCAGCCGATCGACAATCGCTCGCGGCGTGTTCTTGGGCGCGGCGATCATGAACCAGGTGTAGGTTTCGAAGCCCGGCATCCCTGCCTCGGCCGCGCTGGGTACGCTCGGTACGAGCGGTGATCGTGTTGCGGAGGCGAGCGCGAGCGCCTTGATCGCGCCATCCCGGATGCGGGGACCGCAGGTTGGGACTGAACACAGCATGAAGGCGAACCGGCCGCCCAGCAGATCCGTGAGGGCCGCGCTCTCGCCTTTGTACGGCACATGCGCGACGTCGATGTTCGCAAGGCTTTTCAGCAGTTCGACCCCCAGATGCATGGGTGAGCCGACACCGGCCGAGCCGTATTGATGCTTGCCAGGATGCGCACGCATCAAGGCAAGCAGCCCGCTCGCATCGGCAACGCCAAGTTCGCGATTGACGATCAGCGCGAACCCAAGCTGACCAAACTTGCCGACGAATTCGAAGTCCTCCAGTGGATCATAGGGGAGCGACTTGTACAAACTTGCGTTGATCGAATGAACCAGCGTTGTGAAGAGGAGCGTGTAGCCATCGGGTACGCCCTTGGCAACCAGACCGGTCGCCATCACCGTGCCACCGCCCGGTTTGTTCTCGACCACCATCGGTTGGCCGATACGCGCCGACATCGCCTCGGCGACGATTCGTGCGAACACGTCGGTGGCGCCACCGGCCGCGTAAGGCACCAGCAAATGCACCGGCCGGCGCGGATAGGCCGCCTCCTGCGCGAACGCGGCGGCGCTACACAATGCAAGCAGACTCATCGCAAGCGCCGCGCTACTGCTTATCAATTTATTTCTCATTCCCTTCTCCTTCTTATCGCCCCCAGATACCAGGCGCGATGTGGCTCACATCGGGCGCTTCCGCGATGGCCCAACAAGCTTCGATCAACGCTTGCGCGCGCGTCGCGAGGGGGCCATCGGCAAGCTGTGCAACGAATTTCATTTCCAGGTCCTGATCGCTCATTGGTCGGGCCGCGCTGCCAAGACAATGCTCCACATGGGCATGCCGCGTCGTGCCATCGCGCAACGTTACGGATGCAACGGCTCCATCGGCCTGCAACGATTCATCGGCGTTCACCACGATCTTGCGCCGCAATGCAACGACGCGCGAATCGGCGACACAGGCATCGCTTGCTTCGCGCAGGCCGGCCGCTTTATTGACCAGGGCCGCGGCCGCCCAGTGATACACGCTGATCTGCGCATCATAAGCGTTGTTTGGGGCCGTCTTGCCGGTGAGCCCAACGCCCAATGGATGCACCCGCAATGCCACTTTCTCGATCGCCGCGGGCGCAACACCGTCCATAACGCTTAGTGCCAAGCATGCTTCGATCGCTGGATGGATGAAGACGCCCGCCGGATAGGGCTTGGCAGCAACGTCCAGGCAATCAAAATGCTCGCCCAGTCGATCGGTGAGCGCCGCAAGATGCGTCGGTGCGCCGAACACATCACCAAAGCCATTACGGCCGTCGAGAAAATGTGCGGAGCAGGTGAACCCTTTTGCCGCCATCAGTGCGCCGACCAGGCCGCTGCGTCCGGCGTGCGCCGGTACGTATCCGCTGCACATCGATGCATGGGTGGCGCGAAATCCGCCGGCTTGCGTCGCAGCGATACCCATCGCCCAGATCATCTGCTCCAGGTTCAGTCCGATCAGCTTGCCAACGGCCGCGGCCACGCCAAAACCGCCGGTGATGCCGGTCATGTACAGCCCGACATGGCAATGCGCCGGCGCGACGGCGAGCGCTTTGCTGAGACGGCATTGGAGCTCGTTGGCCAACACCAGCGCATGCAGGAATGCCGATCCTGAAATCGGTTGGCGTTCAGCGAGGGCAAGCAACGCGGCGCCGGATGGCGCGCTCGGATGCGCGATCGTGGCAAGATGCGTATCATCGAACGCATGGGCACTTGCGCTAAGACCATTGAGCAACGCGGCACTGGCGATATCCATGCGAATGCCCTGTCCAAGAACAGTCGCCTGGGGTGGTCCGGAGAGCTCGGCGAGCGCAGCCACGGCGGCCGGCACCGCCGGATGCGTCGATCCGCCGAGCGCACAGCCTAGCCAATTTAGAAAGATTCTCTTCGCTTCATGCTGAACTTGTGCCGGCAGATCAAACCAGCGAGATCCGCGGACGAACTGGGCAACTTCGCGGGTGATGTCGGTCATATCCGGATGGTCCAAGAATCGCTTGCTTTGCCGCAGATTAGCCGAGAAGCACTTGGTGCGTTGGCGACAGACCGAGCAACGTCCACATCGTCCTGGCCAACACCTCGCCGGTGGGATTGGTGCGAGCACCTCAAGAGATCCGGTGAGCATGCGAAAATACCGCCGCGCGACTGGCCACGCTTTCGCCATCGTGGGCGTAACCCGGAGAATTCATGCACATTCTGAACAACATCGCCGATGGCGTGGCGACGGTCACGCTCAATCGTCCCGAGCGCCTGAACGCGCTGTCGGAGGAAATGAAAGACACACTGGGCGACATCTTGCTTGCGCTAGCCCGTGATGATGCGGTGCGGGTCGTCGTGCTCAATGCCAATGGACGCGGATTCTGTGCGAGCGGCGATGTCACCACCATGGGTCGCTTCACCGCTGCCACCGGCATGGAGCGGCTCAAGCGTGCGCATCGCGTCGTCGCGGCGCTTGCCAATATCGAAAAGCCAGTGATCGCCGCGGTGCGAGGCCCGGTCGCGGGCATCGGCTGGAGTCTCGCGCTTGCATGCGATGCGATCGTGGCCAGTGACACCGCAGTGTTTTCGCAGGTGTTCAAGAACGTCGGATTGATTCCTGATGGCGGTGCGGTGTATTTTCTTTGCCAGCATCTCGGACCGATTCGCGCGAAGGACATGGTGATGACCGCACGCAAGGTTCCCGCGGCCGAGGCGTTGGCACTCGGGCTCGTGACCTGTGTCGTCCCCGATGTCGAGTTAGAGGCCGAAACCGAACGTCGCGCGCGCGAGCTGTCGAGCGGGCCCACCTTCGCATTCGGCGTCGCGAAGAAAATGTTCAAGCAGATGTATCTACCCAATCTCGAGGCTGCGCTGGATGCCGAAGCATGGGCGCAAGGGCTCGCCCTCCTCACTGACGATCATCGTGAGGGCGCTGCCGCATTCCAGGAAAAACGCAAACCGACCTTTGCGGGTCGTTGACGCCTGAGCGTCCTGCAACAGAATGCGCGGCGTGCCGCCGCGAAACGCAAACATCGGATGGACAACTTGCAGCAAAGGAGAATCGGATGAGGCTATATCCACGGCTTGTTTGCACCTTGCTCGCGATCGGTGCGGCGGCAGCGGAGTGCGTCGGGCAGACCTATCCGACGCGTCCGCTCCGCATGTTGGTCGGCTACGCGCCCGGCGGCGGCACAGACATCATCGCCCGCCTCATGGCCTTGCATCTGCAACCGCGCCTCGGACAGCCGGTCATCGTCGAGAACCGCCCCGGGGCGGGGGGCAACATTGCCTCCGAGCAGACGGCCAGAGCAGTGCCTGATGGCTACACCATCCTCATGGCGGCGAACACGATCGCGATCAATCCATTTCTGTCTTCCAACAAGACCTTCGATGTCGCGACCGAATTGACCGGCGTCGCACTCATCTGCAACTCGCCGATCCTCGTCGTGGTGAATCCGTCGCTGCCGGTGCACACGATCGCCGAGTTGATCGCCCATGCGAAGGCCAATCCCGGACGCTTGAGTTACGGCACGCCGGGCATCGGCACGCCGCAGCACCTCGCGACCGAGCTATTTCAAAGCATGACCAAGACGACGCTCGTGCACATCCCCTACAAGGGCGGCGCGCAGGCGGTGGCGGATGTCGCGGGTGGTCAACTCCAGCTCAGTTTTGCAGCGACCTCGTCGGCGGCCCCATTGGTGCAAGCCGGGCGGTTACGTGCGTTGGCGACAGGTGGCGCGCAGCGCGCGGAAACGGTGAAAGACGTTCCCACGGTCGGCGAGACAGTGAGCGGATATAACGTTGGCATCTGGTACGGCATCATGGCGCCGGCTAACATGCCGCGCGCGGCAATCGAGCGGCTGCATCACGAGCTTGCGGCGATTGTCGCGATGCCGGAAGTGCAGGAGCGCATGTTCGCGCAGGGTTTCGAGCATGCGGTGAGTACACCGGAGGCCATGACCCGACTGGTTCGGGATGACTTGGCGAAATGGGAACGTGTCGTGCGCGAAGCCGGCATCAAGCCGGAGTAGCGCGCCGTCTTGGCGCACACAAACGGCCCTTGCCCAATACGCGATTAAGCTACCATCTTGATGGCGTGGGCGCGGCACCCGATCAAATTCCAGCGGCGCGCCCGGGCAAGCCAAAGGAGGATGACGCGATGAAAGCCGTGGTGATGCGTGAATTCGGCGGTCCGGAGGTTCTCAAGTACGAGGACGTCGCGACGCCCGAGGTGGGTCCAGGCGATGTACTGGTCGAGGTCCGCGCGGTATCGGTCAACCGCACGCTCGATCTCATCGTGCGCGAGAACAAATACGTGCGCCGGCCGGCGCTGCCGCACATTCTGGGCGTCGATCCGTCGGGGGTGATTGTCGCAGTGGGTGCGAATGTCACCGACCGTAAGGTGGGCGACCGCGTTTATTGCAGCGTATTCATCCCGACCGACGATCCCTCCGCGCACTTGACGCTGCCCGGCCTCGGCAAGGTCAACTTTCTTGGCGTCAGTACCTGGGGCGGCTATGCGCAGTTTGTGAAGGTACCGGCCCGCACCGTGGTCTCGATTCCAAGCAGCGTCGCGTTTCATGATGCCACGGTGATCGGGCGGCATCTGGCGACCGCGACCAATCAGGTCGAGGGAATTTGCCAGATTCAGCGCGGCCAACGATTGCTGGTCATGGGTGCATCGGGTGGGCTTGGCAGCGCCGCGATCCAGGTCGCCAAGTGGAACGGCGCCGAGGTGGTGGCCGCCGCGGGAACCGACGAGCGGGTCGCCGCAGCGATCCGCGTGGGGGCAGATCATGGCATCAACTACCGTACGCAAGACCTGACTGCCGAGGTGATGAGAATCACCGGCGGCAAGGGCGTGGATGCGGTCTGCGAAAATGTCGCGGACCCTGATTTGTTCCGCAAAGCGCTCTATTCGATGACGCACGGCGCGACGATGGCGACCGCGGGCAATGCCTCGGGAAATATCGAGGTGCCGCTCGATATCCGGCGACTCTATCTCTACCAGTTGCGCATCGTCGGCGAACCGCGCGAACAACCGGGCGGCCTCGCCGAAGCGTTCCAAAAGGCAGGCGATGGTGGCGTGAAGACGATTATCGATAAGGTGTTTCCGCTTAGCCGCGCGGCCGAAGGTCACCAACGCGTGGCGGGTCGGGAGGGCGTCGGGAAAGTCATCCTAGACCCGACGCTGGACGACCGCGGAAGCAAGTCATGACCTGGCAGCGGGTAGCCATGAAAGCTAGGGAAACGCTGATCAAGCTATCTCGCGCAATCAGCGCGCCCATATATTCAGGGAGTTACAAGGGGGCGAGCCCCCTTGTTCAGTTATTTCCTAGCTGGTCGTGCATGCGCATCGTAGCGCTATCGTTATCGGCGGCTGCGGCATGGAGCAACCTTGCACTTGCGCAAGAGAAGTATCCCGCGCAGCCGGTAACCACCATCGTTCCGTTCACGGCGGGCGGCGGCGTGGACATCCTGTCCCGCGCGCTGGCATTGGAGCTTGGCAAACTGCTTGGACAGTCCTTCATCGTCGTCAATCGCGACGGTGCGGCCGGAACGATCGGCTTTGCACAACTCGCGCAGGCCAAGCCGGACGGCTACACGATCGCCATCTCGCCTGCGACGCCCATGACGAATTCGCCACATCTCACGAAGAATCTCGCCTATTCGTTTGATTCATTCGTGCCCGTCTGCGCAAGCTTCGACAATGAATTCGCGGTGCTCGTGAATCAGGCATCTCCCTATCGCACGCTGAAGGAGCTCGTGGACGATGCGAAAGCGAAGCCCGGCAAGCTTTCCTGGGGCAGTGTGGGTTATGGATCGATTCCGCACCTGTCAGGCGCTGCGCTGGTCAAGGCGGCAAGCATCGAGGTCAACAACATTCCCTACCGGGGCGACGCGCAGATGCTGCCCAATCTCATATCCGGCGAACTCACGTTTGGTGTAGGTGCGATGTCGTCGATCGCCGGTCGCGGCCTGCGGCCGCTCGTCGTATTCAGCGAGAAACGGCATCCTGGCGCCCCGGACGTGGCGACTGTGTTGGAACTGGGCTATCCCAATGTCGCGCCGGGACTGAATGGGGTTTTCGCCACCAGGGGCACACCGGAGGCGATTCTCGATACGCTCGAGAAGACTTGCGAGCAGGCGGTGCGCTCGGAAACCTATCGATCGCAGTCGGAGAAGCTGCATCAGACGCCGAAATTCGAAGGTAGGGTCGACTTCGCCCGCCGGCTGCGCGCGGATTTCGAAGCGAAGGCGCGCTTGGTGAAGGAACTCGACTTGAAGCCGCAGTAGCTACGCGCATCGCCTCATCCATTAGGAGCCGCTCGCCATGATCCGCATCCAGCAACTCGACCATCTCGGCATCCGTGTCATGGACGCCAAGCGCGCGATCGCGTTCTACGAAAAGCTTGGCTTCAAAGTTCAGCATGTATCGGACTTCGATGCGGTCACGATCATGGTGAACGACGAAGATGTCGAGCTGAACCTCATCACCAACGGCAACGATGACGTCGGCGGCAAGAACGTCCTGATGGATGTGGAAAAAAAGCATCCCGGCTTCACCCACGTCGCACTACGCGTGGCCTCGATCAAGGACACCCTCGCCTCCCTCACCGCCCAGGGCATCACGCCAAGCCAAGGCCCGGTGACCTTCGGCGGTACCGGGGTGTCCGTCTTCATTCGCGATCCGGACCGCAACGTGATTGAACTACGCGGGCGCGACCAGAAGCTCGATGAGATTCCGGGGCTGAAGTTCTACGAACCCTGAGCTTCCGGAGCGCGGGTTCCCGTAGGTCCAAGACCGCCGGCGTTGCGCTGCATCCGATGGGTACTCCTGACTAGTCGAATTGAACTACCGAACTACCCGCTCGTAGCGGATAGTCAATCATGACGATTCCAGGCATGCAAACCCAGGGCTAGACTGTTCGAATCGAGGCTGATCGGGACCGCGGTCCCGATTGTTTGGCGCGGCGCGCGCAAGCAACGGACCATTCGGGACACAAGCCCCATGACAGCTTTAATGTTCAAATGCATAATATTGTTTCAGCATCGCCCCATACGAGCGGATGGGAGTTTCGTCGCTCGAAGAGCCGGCCCTTGCTCACGGCCGCCCACCCATGAAGCTGCGCCACCAGGAGGATCGCGTATGAACAAGTTCAGGACACATGCTGTTGCTGCCTTGACCGCATTGGGCTTGGGACCGCACCGCCTGCGGTCGCCCATGAAGGAAACGTGCAGGCAGGCCTGGGTAGCGTTGAGTTCAAGGTTGGCTGCAATGAAGCAGCGCAAAAAGACATAGCCTGGCGATGGCCTACTACCACTCGTTTGCGTGGCAGCAGATCGCACCGCCGCTCAATCGCGCGCTGCAGGCCGATCCCTCGTGCGGCATGGCGTATTGGATACGAGCGCTTTCGTTGCTGAATAACCCGTTTACTTGGCCGGTCTCACTGGGGCCGGAGATTTTTACTTCGGGCGCGGAATCTTTGGAGACGGCGAAAAAGACCGGATTGAAGTCGCAACGCGAACGCGACTACGTCGATGCCCTCGCGGTGTTCTTCAAGGACCATGACAAACTCAACCATCGCACGCGCGCCCCGGCCCTCGAAGAGGCAATGGGGGAAATCGCCCAGCGCTATCCGGACGATAAGGAAGCGACGATTGTTCACTCATTGATTCTGTCGGCCACCTTCGACCCCGCCGACGCCAAGTTCAGCCGGCAACTCCGCGCGGCCAAGACGCTGGAGCCGCTGTTTACCGCGCAACCAAACCATCCGGTGTCGCGCACTATCTGATCTATAGCTACGGCTATCCGCCGATCGCGCATCACGGGCTTGACGCCGCGAAGCGCTACTCGAAGATCGCGCCGGACGCAGCGCACGCCTAGCATATGCCGTCGCACATCTTCTCGCGCGTCGGCTACTGGCGTGAATCGATCGAAGCCAATCGCGTGTCAGCCGCGATCGCGGGCGAGGTCGGACTCGACGGTCCACATGCACGCGACTACATGGTCTATGCGCACCTGCAACTCGGACAGGATCGCGCCGCTCAACAGGTCCTCGAAGAATCGCGGCAGAAGAAAATTTCCGACACGTTTGGGGCCGCCTATGCGTATGCGGCGATGCCGGCGCGCTACACGGTCGAACGCGGTGACTGGAAAGCAGTCGCGCAAGTTCCCCTGCAACCCTCCGCTGAACAGTACCCCTGGAAAAAATATCCGCAAGCCGAAGCCATTCATGCATTCGGGCGCGGCATCGGCGCAGCCAAGAGCGGCGATCCGCAAGCAGCGTACCAGGAGGCACAACGCCTCCGAGGATTACGTGACGCGCTGGCCAGCATGAAACTCGGGTATTGGGTGGAACAAGTCGACATTCAGGCCGAGCAGGTGCGCGGGCTTGCGCTCTTTACCGAAGGTAAGCAGATGGAAGGGATTGACGTCCTGCGCAAAGCGGCTGACCGCGAAGATGCCACGCAAAAGCATGTGGTAACACCAGGGCTCCCGATCCCAGCGCGCGAAGTGCTGGCGCAGACCATCTTTGAAGCCGGCAAGGCGACCGAAGCCTTGATCGAGTTTGAGAAGGTCATCGACAAGGAACCGAATCGCTATCACACTTGGGTCGGCGCGGCGCAAGCGGCGCAACAGGCTGGCGACAGGAAGAAGGCCGCGTATTACTCCGCACGCCTCGTCGATCAGACGGTCAATGCGGATACACCACGCGCGGAAATCGCCGCCGCCAAGCGATTGGCCGGGATGTGATGGTATCGGTGAAAGGTGAAGGGTGAGCCCTTCGGCTGTGAGGGGCGATGGGTCCTCGCGTTTCACTTTTCACCTGTCACAAAAAGTATGCGTGCCCTTATCGCAATCGCGCTCCTCGCCGCGTTCCCGGTCGCTGGTCAAGAGCGTCTCGACATCCGGTTTAGCGCGACCATCGGCGATCGTCCGCTTGCCTGCGGCGAGCGTTATGACAATGTCGGCGCCGGAAAATCCTCGATCGCGATCGCCGACTTTCGCTTGTTCGTCTCGAAGATAGAATTAATTCAATCTGGCGGCATGGCCGTGCCACTTATCCTCGAACAAGACAACGCTTGGCAATATCAGGGCCTCGCCCTGCTCGATTTCGAGAACGGTACGGCCTCATGCAACATCGGGACCGCGGCCATGCCACGGCTTGGGCTTGCCTATGATGGCCTGCCTGCCAAAAAACAGGTGCTCTTCTCAGTGCGCCGGACGCCGTGACGCGGCTCTGTTACATCGCGGGCGCCGGCGTCGCAGCGCTGAGCATTGCACTCACGGGCCCATTGGAATCGCACGCCGATGGAAAATTTCAATGGCGCACGCCCGTATGGGCGCCGACTCCAGTCGCTCCGGAAGACAATCCGATGTCCTAGGCTAAAGTAGAGTTAGGCCGGCATCTTTTATACGACGTACGACTCTCTCGTGAACGGACGATGTCGTGCGGTACATGTCATCAACCGGCGAAGGCGTTCACCGACAGGCCCGCCGCACCGGTCGGCGTCACCGGTGAACGGCATTCGCGCGGCTCGATGACGCTCACCAACGTGGGCTACCTGTCCGTGCTCACCTGGGCCAACCCAAACATGAAGCGATTGGAAGCCCAGGCGCTCCTGCCGATGTTCGGCGAGCATCCGGTGGAAATGGGCATGGCCGGGCGCGAGCAGGAACTCTTCGCGCGCTTGAAGACCGATCCTAGTTATCCGCCCATGTTCGCCAAGGCATTCCCTGAGAATAAAGGTGATATTTCTCTCTCGACAATCACCAAGGCCATCGCTGCGTTTCAGCGGACACTGATTTCGCTCAATTCCCCCTACGATCGCTACCGCTACGGCAATGAACCGGAAGCGATATCCGCTGCCGCAAAACGTGGCGAAACCTTGTTCTTCTCCAAGAAATTCGAGCGCTATCACTGTCATGCGGGCTTTACGTTCACCGACAACGTCCACCATTCGCGCCTCGCCTTCCCGGAAATCGGTTTTCATAACAATGCGCTTTACAGCGCCAATAGCATCGGCGGCTATCCGAAGACCAGCCCGGGATTGGCCGAATTCAGCTAACGCGAGGAAGACATCGGCAAGTTCCACACGCCGACCCTTCGCAACATCACGCTCACCGCACCCTACATACACGACGGCAGCATCGCCACCCTCGAAGAAGTCCTGCAACATTACGCTGCGGGTGGTCGCACGATTCATGGAGGCGAACATAAAGGCGTCGGCGCGGACAATCCCAACAAAAGCAATTTCATCGTCGGCTTTGAACTTTCCAATGGCGAGTGCGATGACATACTCGCATTTCTGCGTAGCCTGACCGACGAAAGTTTCATCACGAATCCACGCTTCGTCGACCCGTTCGCGAACGCAAAACAGGCGCCGCGATGATGCAGGGTAAGCTGCGGTGGTGGCTGGCGCTATGGATCGCGCTTTACTTCACCACGGCAGCAGCGCTCGAGAGCGATCCACTGACGATTCCAAAGGGCTCCCCGCGCGAGCATGCGATTGGCTTGTACAACGACGGCGTACTCTTGATGCTGCAAAAGCACTACGTTTCTGCGCAACAGAAGTTCGAGGCGGCCCTGGCGTTGCACGAAGCCTTCCCGGAGGCGCATAACAATCTCGCCTTCAGTCTGCGAGTGCAACACGGAGTCAATGCCGAGCGCGCCTTGAATCATTACGACCGCGCCCTTACGCTCAAACCGGATCTTCGCGTCGCCTATGTCTATCGCGGTACGCTATTCGTTCAGCGTGGCGAGCTCGACCGCGCGCGAGCGGATCAAGCGAAGCTGCTCACCCTCGATGCGAAACTCGCCGAGCGGCTGGCGCGTGTCATCGCCGGCGCCCCCCCGAACGAGGCGTTCGAGGGCCTGGCCGCGCAGTACGATTGACGGGGGCCGCCGCAGGCGCACCTACGCCCAATCGCCGCCAACCGTCGTGCCCCAAATTCCGCAACGTCGCGATGTTCTGCTCAAAGATCGCCGCCGCATCGGGAAACGCCGCCACCGCCCGATCGATGCTCGACTCCCTGAGCAGATGCAGCGTCGGATAGGGCGATCGGTTCGTGTAATTCGCAATGTCGTCGGATGCGGTTCCCGCGAATTGGTAGTGCGGATGAAAACTCGCGAGTTGGATCACGCCTTCCAGTTCAAGTTCGGCAAGGGCGGCATTGGCGATCTCGAGGAAGTCGACGAAATCCCGAAAATCGGTGAGCACCTGCGGATGAATCAGCAGCGTGTCATCGCGATTCTCCGGATCGGCGAGGACCAACGCCTTCAGCTCACCGACCAAATCGATCAGCAGCGCTTCGGGCGTTGATGCGCCGCTCACGGCGTAATGAACCTGGCCCTTGACCTGCACGCCTCTTGCGAATGGACAAAGATTCAACCCGATCACCGCGCGATCGACCCAGGCGCGGGTGGCGCTGATGACCGTATCATCGCTTGGTGTTTGGCCTGCACGTATCATCTGCACTCGAGTATCGCGATCATTCTAAGGAAGAGAGGATGCCATGCCCACGCATTTGAAGGCGCCAACCATCATCGAAGCGGCCGGCAATAAGCCAAAGTGCATCGAGGAATACATCGGCCGGGTGAACTCGCAAACGGCAGCAGTCAGTATCGCCAAGATGACCAGCCCATCCGGATGGGTCGAGCCCGGCCAAACACCTTCGTTCGACGAATACACGGTGGTCCTGGCCGGCATGCTGCCGGTGGAATCGGCTGGCGGAACCATTGACGTCCACGCCGGCGAGGCGATCATTACGCACAAGGGGAGTGGATTCGGTACAGCACGCCAGGACCGGATGGTGCGCAATACATTGCCGTATGCCTGCCCGCGTTTTCTCCGGATACGGCGCATCGGGATGCATGAGTAGTATGGGGTCAAGCATCGCGTACTCGCCTACCCCAAAACGGGTAAGATGCCGGCCCCCATGAAGTTCCGCGGCTTCCCCTCGCCGCCCGCACGGAGTTCCGTTTGCTCAGCACCGCTGGTATCACCCTGCAGTTCGGCGAAAAGCCGTTGTTTGAGAACGTCTCGGTCAAATTTGGTGGCGGCAATCGCTACGGCCTCATCGGGGCCAATGGCAGCGGCAAGTCCACCTTTATGCGTATTTTGGGCGGCGAGCTCGAGTCATCGGGTGGCAATGTTTCGCTCGATGCACACGAGCGCATTGGTAAGCTGCGCCAAGACCAGTTCGCGCATGAAGACGTTCGCGTCCTCGATGTCGTAATGATGGGGCATGCCGAGATGTGGGCCGCACGCGAAGAACGCGATGCCATCTACGACAATACCGATGCATCCGAAGAAGATTACCTGCGCGCCGCCGAACTGGAGGCGAAATTCGCCGAATACGGTGGCTACACCGCCGAGGCGCGCGCCGCTCAATTGCTGATCGGCGTCGGCATTCCGATCGAGCAGCATGAAGGCCCGATGAGCGCGGTGGCACCCGGCTGGAAGCTGCGCGTGCTCTTGGCCCAGGCGCTGTTCTCCGATCCGGATGTGCTCCTCTTGGACGAGCCGACCAACAACCTCGATATCGCAACCATCCGCTGGTTGGAAGACGTGCTCAACGATCGCGCGAGCACCATGATCATCATCTCGCATGACCGGCATTTTCTGAATGCGGTGTGCACCCACATGGCCGATCTCGACTACGGCCAGATCCGCGTATACCCAGGCAGCTACGACGACTACATGCTCGCCTCCACGCAAGCACGTGCGCAGCTGGTCGCCGCCAATTCGAAGGCCAAGGAACGTGTCACCGAGCTGCAGGAATTCGTGCGGCGGTTCTCGGCGAACAAATCGAAGGCCCGGCAGGCGACCTCGCGGCAAAAAATGATCGAGAAAATAGAGATCACCGATATCAAACCCTCCAGCCGTCAGTATCCGTATATTCGCTTTGACATCGATGAGAAAGCGATGCCGCGCCGGCTCGCGGTGGAAACAAAAGGGCTCCGAAAGGCCTACGATCACACCATCTTTTCTGGTGTCGATCTCGCGATAGAAGCAGGCGAAAAGGTTGCCATCATCGGCCCGAACGGCATCGGCAAAACTACGCTCCTCATGTGTCTGGCCGGCCACGTTGCGCCCGATGCGGGTACCGTCGTGTGGGCGGAGAAGGCGACGCTCGGCCTTTGCTTGCAGGAACACACCGCCGACTTCACTGACGACATGCTGCTTACCGAATGGATGGGCCAATGGAAAGGCGCCCAGCACGATGATCAGATCGTGCGCGCCACCTTGGGCCGACTGCTCTTCTCGGGCGATGAAACCAAGAAATCGGTGAAAGTGATCTCGGGCGGTGAAGAACGCCGCATGATCTTCGGCCAGCTCACGCTGCAACAACCGAACGTGATGCTGATGGACGAGCCGACCAATCACCTCGATATGGAATCGATCGAATCGCTCAACACAGCGCTTGAGAAATTCAAGGGCACCTTGATCTTCGTGAGCCATGACCGGGAGTTCGTGTCATCGCTCGCCACACGCATCATCGACATGCAACCGGCCACGCTCACCGGCAAGAAGAACGAAACATCTGCGCGCATCATCGATTTTCGGGGCACATACGAAGAGTATTTGACCAGCCAGGGCGTCGCGTAGCGGCGACCAATCAATCCGCCTTCATCCCGGTTTCCTTCACGACCCGCGCCCACTTCTCGGTCTCGTTGCGCACGTAGGCTGAAAATTCCGCGCGCTTCAGAATGAGTGGATCCATCGCTTGTCCGGCAAATTGGGCTTTGAGTTCGCTATTGGCAAGGACTTGATTCATCGCCACGCTCAATCGATCGACGATCTCGCTTGGCAATCCGGCCGGACCAAGCAAGCCGAACCAGACAGTCGTCTCGAACCCGGGTAGGCCCGCTTCGATAACAGTCGGCAGATCCGGCGCAGCCGCCGCCCGCTCACGGCTCGTCGATGCCAATGCTCGCAGCGTGCCCGCTTTGATTTGCGGTAGAACCGTCGATGCCGGCGAAAACATCAGCGCAACCCGACCTGCGAGCAGATCAGTCACCGCTTGCGGGCTGCCTTTGTATGGAACGTGAACGAGTTTCGTGCCGGTCATCAGGTTGAACAGCTCGGCCGAAAGATGCGCGGACGTGCCATTGCCCGAAGAGGCGTACAGAATCTCCCCGGGTTTCGATTTACCCAGCGCGACCAGCTCTTGCACCGATCGCGCCGCCACGCTTGGATGCACGACCAAGAGATGCGGCAAGGTGACGAGCCCTGATACTGGCACGAGATCCTTAAGAAAATCAAACGGGAGATTCTTCTGCAGGCTGGCGTTGATGGCGTTGGCGATGGAAGCGACGAACAGCGTGTAGCCATCAGCAGGGGCCCGCGCGACGAATTCGGCCGCGATATTGCTACCGGCACCGACACGATTCTCGACCAGGATCGGCTGGCCAAGGATCTCTGACAGACGTGGGATAACGAGCCTGCCCGCCACATCGACCGCACTACCCGGCCCAAAGCCGACGACGAATCTCAACGGGCGGGACGGATAGGCACTCTGTGCCGCGGCGCCGATGCTGAGCAGTGCCGCAAGGAGCCCGACGCCGAACGCGATGCATGCTTGCATACTGTGTCTCCCAAGTAGAATCCGCTTAGCCTCTTTAACAAGGACGATACCACCATGGCGAAGCTGCGAGCGATCGAGTGCCGCGCTTTCATCAATGCAGTGAGCGACAAGGCCTGGGCGATGGGTGTGCCGGTGTCGATCGCGGTGGTCAATGCCGAGGGCCATCTCATCGCGCTGGAACGCATGGACGACGCCGGCTTCATCACCGCCGACATCGCGCGCGCAAAAGCCTTCACGGTCGCCGCGTTCCGTTCGATGAGTCCGCGATTTCCGGACGGCCTCGTCATCCAGCAATGGTTCAAGGAGCGCAATCCGCAGATGCTGCTGAATCTGTCCGCACTCACCAACGGGCAGGTGGTCGTGTCAGGCGGCAGCGCACCGATTTTCAAGGGCGACGAACTGGCCGGCGCCTACGGTGTAAGCGGCGGCACCTCCGACCAGGACGAAGTGATGGCCAACCACGCACGCGCGTTGGTCGGTTGGGCACATCTGAAAGAACACGACGACACACCCGAAGACGTGAAAGCACACATCAACGCGATCTACGCTAACGTAGGGCTTGGCAACACCCACCTATAAACGAAAGGAGCAGCACCATGAACGAGCATGTTTTGATTGTCGATTTCCAGGTAAAGCCGGAGCATCTCGACCGCTTCATGAAAATGATCGATGAGAATGCCCGCGCCTCGGTCAAGAACGAACCGGGCTGCTCGCAGTTCGATGTCACCCGCGCCAACAACGATCCGTGCCACGTCATGCTGTACGAGGTCTATGCCAATGAAGATGCCTTCAAATCGCATATGACCTATGCGCACACCAAGACATTCCTTGACGCCGCCAAAGAAATGGTCGCAAAACCGCCCGCCGCGACGTTCCTCACCCGCACCACGGCCGCATCAAAGTAAGGCAGCATTTTCATGCTCACCGTCACGAAAGATCGGCCGCTCCTCACCACTATTACCGGATCCCTGCCGCGTCCGGCCTGGTTCAACGGCAATCTGCTCGGGCGGCCATTCTCGGTAGTCACCACCGAACTTGGCTATCGCGAGCAATACACCGACGCGGTGCAGTCGTATCTGGCGGACCAGACCCGCGCGGGGCTTGATCTGCTTACAGACGGTGACGCACGCTGTGACTGCGATATGGGTGGGCGATCGTGGTTTGGCTATCCGGCCGAGCGTCTGGAAGGCGTGACGGGTTTTCATGTCGCCCGGGGCAACACGCCCTCCAGTCGCGACAAGGTGCCAGGTGATCTGATGTTCGAAGTCATCGAGGCGCGCGTGTTGCCGAAGGTGACCGGCCCCATTAAGCGCGGCCCACTGGAATACGCGCGCATCTGGAAAACGGCGCAGCGATTGACGAGGAAGCCGGTGAAGTTCGGGGCGATCTGTGCGCAGGTATTGACGAGCGGGCTGCACAATGCGTACTACAAAGATCGCCGCTCGTTGCTCATGGATATGTCCATTGCGATGAACGAAGAGCTCAACGAGCTGGCCGATGCGGGCTGCCTAGTCATCCAAGTGGAAGAGCCCTCGATCCACGGCACGGTGGGCATCGTCGATGATCGCGAATGGACCGGCGATTTTCTGGTCGAGGCCTTCAATCGCGAAGTGAATGGCCTGCGCAACAAAACCGAAGTGTGGTGCCACTCCTGCTGGGGCAATCCGGCTGCTCAACGCACCGAAACCGTTGCGCGGAGCTACCAAGCCGCGCTGCCTTTCTTCAATCGCCTGGATGCGGATGTCCTCACATTCGAAGCCGCCGACAATGGTGGCGCGGATCTTGAAGCCATCGGCAAAGAGATCGCTGCTGACAAGAAAATATGCATCGGCGTGATCAGCCATCGCACGCTACAAGTCGAGCGGCCCGATGAAGTTGCGGCGCTGATCCGCAAAGCCCTCCAGCATATTCGTCCGGAGCGGTTAATCGTGAGTACCGATTGTGGATTCGGCCGCCAGGGCATGAGCCGGTTGCATGCGTTCTACAAAATGGTGTCGCTGGTGCGGGGCACGAATGTCGTGCGCAAAGAGTTGGGACTGCCGGTGGCCGATGTGCTCGCGGCGGATCCGAAGGGGGCGTTGATCGGGTAGATATCCTCTTAAGGTGGTGTTGACTCGAGCTTGAGGTCAATCAGCTCGCGCAATGGCAGTGCGGTGATGCGCTCACCCAATGGGTAGCGGGTGGACCCCGGATACACGACCCACAAATGCGCGAGCGCGAGATCGTTCAATGCGATGTGCATCGATTTGGCCGTCGTTGGCGCATCGGTGCATTTGAATTCGAATCCCCATCGTTTGCCTTTGCGCATCAGCATGAGATCCAGCTCGGCGCCGCGCTGTGTACTCCAGAACCATGCATCGCGCTCGCCGAATTTCAAGAATGTCTGTTCGAGCGCAAAGCCTTCCCAGCTTGCTCCGTAACGAGGATGCGAGCGCAAAGCGGACATATCATCGATGCCAAGCAAATGATGCAAAAGCCCGCTATCACGTAGGTAGATTTTTGGTGACTTGGTCTGGCGCTTGCCGAGGTTTTCATGCCACGGCTGGAGCACCCGAATCATGAAGGTACCGGCAAGGAGGTCGCGATAGTGATTCACCGCAGCAGGGCCGACCGACATCGCACGACCGAGTTCCGCGCCATTCCAGACCTGCCCGTGATAGTGAGCGAGCATGGCCCAGAACCTTCCCAGCGTTGCGGCCGGCACCCGCACACCTAACGCGGGGATATCGCGTTCGAGAAAGGTTTGTCGGAAGCCTTCGTGCCAACGACCCGCGGCGGCTATAGACTGCGCAAGGTATGCCCGCGGAAAGCCACCGCGCAGCCAGAGTCGGTCCTGCTCGGCCACACCCACTTCCGCCAGGGAAAATCCCGCAACCGGGACAAACTGCGCTCTGCCCGCCAACGATTCCGCGGCGCCACGAACCAAATCCGGCGCCGCACTACCGAGTGGGAGAAAGATCGCTTTTCGCACCGGGTCATCACAAAGAGGACGCAGCGCGCTAAAGAGCGCCGGTAACCGCTGCACCTCGTCGATCACGACCAGTCCTTTGGCATCGGCCAATGTCAGCTCCGGGGTGTGTTCCAGCGCGGTCCGACCGGCCGCTCGCTCCAGATCGAAGACGGTTGCCCCGCCAAATTGTTCTGCAATCTGTCCGGCCAGCGTAGTCTTGCCAACTTGCCGCGCGCCCAAGAGCACCACGACCGGCGACTCCTGAAGACGGATCAGGACTTCGGCAACCAGGCTGGAACGGGCAATAGTTTGTTGTATATCGATGGATAGTAGATCGACATACAACAATTATCAAGAACCCTTTAGATCACGTAGACGCCGGCGCAGGTGCTAATCCACCCGCGCCCCCGACGCCTGAATCACCTTCGCCCACTTCGCGATTTCTGTCTTGATGTGCTGCGCGAATTGCTCTCGTGATCCACCCGCGGGTACGAGCCCATCTTCTTGCATGCGCGCACGCATCTCCGCGCTATGCATGATCTTGCCGACATGACCGTTCAATAACGCGAGGATGTCGGCAGGCGTCCCGGTCGGGGCCAGGAGCCCATACCATTGCGATGATTCGTATCCTGGGAGCCCGGACTCCGCCATCGTCGGCAACTCGGGCATCGCGGGAAGGCGCTGCAGACTCGTCACTGCGAGTGCACGCAGTTTTCCCATCGCCACATGCTGACCGGCATTGATCGCCGGCAAGAACATCACCGGCACCTCGCCGCTCAATAGCCCAACCATTGCAGGGGCCGATCCGCGATAGGGAATATGGACGAGCTGGACACCTGCCATCTGATTGAACAATTCGCCGGCAAGATGCGGCGTGCTGCCGCTCCCTGCCCCGGCGAATCCGATCTCTCCTGGTTTCGATTTGGCTAAGGCGATCAACTCACGGACCGATTTCGCAGGGATCGACGGATGCACGACCAACACGTTGGGCCCCAATGCCATCAACGCGATCGGCTCGAAATCCTTGATCGGATCGTAGGGCACCTTCTTGTAGAGACTTGGATTGGTAACATAGCCCGCGCCAGTGAAGAGCAGCGTGTAGCCATCCGCCGCCGCCTTCGCAACGATCTCGGTCCCGATATTGCCGTTCGCGCCACTGCGATTCTCGATCACGAACGAGCCGCCGGCATGCTTGGTGAGTTGTTGCGCTAACAATCGACCCGCCGTATCGACGCCGCCGCCTGCCGGAAACGGGACGATGAGTTTGACCGGACCACGCGGATAGTTCTGCCCCTGCGCCCCACCGATCGCAAGGCCCAACACGATGAGCCCGAATGCAAGCACACTTCCATAACGAATCGACATGCTCACTTTCCAAATGGATTCGCGCCCGTAGCACGAATCCTGCGCCAGATCGATTCTGAAGTGATCGGCATTGGGATATCGCGGACGCCAAACGGGGCGAGTGCGTTGACGACCGCGTTCACGATTACACCCAGCGCAGGCGTGGTGCCACCTTCGCCACCTGCCTTGATGCCGAACGGATTGGTCGGCGATAGCACTTCGACGATCTCCGTTTCGAACATCGGCAACTGATCAGCACGCGGCAATACGTAGTCCATGAGCGATCCGCACAACGGCTGTCCGGACTGCGGGTCAACGAAACATTGTTCCCAGAGCGCTTGACCGACGCCTTGCGCAATCCCTCCGTGCGTCTGACCATGCACGATCATCGGATTAATGCAGCGGCCGACATCATCGACGGCCGCGTAACGCGTCAACGTCAGGGCGCCGGTTTCCGGATCGATCTCGCATTCGCAGATCGCACAACCATTCGGGAATACCGGATCATGCATTTCATTGTCGGCAATGGTGGCAAGCCTTGCAGCCGGATCGCGCGCGGCGCTCTCCCGTGCCAAACTGAGAAAGTCGATTCGCCGGTCGGTGCCGATCACATTGAAATGCGCATCCTTGAATTCGATCTCGGCGGCATTCACTTCGAACAAAGCGGCCGCGAGTGCCTTGCCCTGCTCAATCAAATCGCGCCCGCCGATCGACATCACCGTCGCCGCATGACGCATCGAGCGTCCGGAGTGCGAACCACCGCCGATGCTCACGATGTCGGTGTCACCCATCATGATGTCCACCGCATCGAGCGGCACGCCGAGCAGCGACGCCACCACTTGCGCGAAGCTGGTCTCATGACCCTGCCCGCTTGGTTGTGTCCCAATCACCACGCGCACCCGCCCCTCAGGCAAGACCGCCATTTCCGCCCGCTCGCGTGGCGCACCGATGGATGACTCGACATAGTGCGCGAGGCCACGGCCCAACAATCGCCCGCGTGACCGCGCCTCGGACTTGCGCTTTGCAAAACCTTCCCAATCGGCGATGCGCATGGCAAGCGTCATGTTCGTATCGTAGGTACCACTGTCATACTGTGATCCTACCGCGTTCGCATACGGCATCTGCGCAGGGGATACGAGATTGCGACGCCTGAGTTCGATCGGATCCATGCCGATCTTGGCGGCAGCCAGATCGACCATCCGCTCGATGGCGTAGGTCACTTCCGGGCGCCCGGAGCTGCGATAGGCCTGGGTGGACATCGTATTGGTAAACACCGAGCGACTGCGCAGGCTTGCGACAGGAATGTCGTACGACCCCGTGACCAATCCCGAACCTTTACCAAGCGGGGAAAGCGATACGCAGCGAGCCCCTGCATTCGAAAGATTGGCGGCGCGGAGTGCAAGAAATTTTCCATCGCGGTTCAAGGCGAGTTCTACATCGGTCACGAGGTCGCGACCCTGGTAATCACTGATGAAGGATTCCGAGCGCGCCGCCGTGTACTTGACCGGTCGCCCGAGTTTGCCCGTCGCCCACAGCACCAACCCGAACTCGACGAACACCCGATTGCGCGAGCCGAAATTGCCACCGACGTCATAGGAGAGCACGCGCAACCGATCCGGCTGGATACCAAGCACCTCGGCAAGCTCGCGCTTCTGTCGAACCGCTCCACCGCTGCCGGCATAAAGCGTGTAGCGGCCGGTGGCGGGGTCAAAGTCTGCTAATGCCGCGCGTGGCTCCATCGTCACCGCCGTCACACGCTGCGCGTGAAACGAAGCCGTCACCACATGGTCAGCCGCCGCGAAAGCGCGATCCGTCGCCTCGCGATCGCCAAACCACGTCTCGACGAATACGTTGTCCGGTGCTTCATTCCATAAGCGGGGCGCATCGGGCAGGACGGCCTTGCGGGAGTCGATCACCCACGGCAACTCGGCGTACTCGACATCGACCAGTTCAGCTGCCTCCATTGCAATGGCTCGCGATTCGGCCACGACCATCGCCACCGCTTCGCCGACATGGCGCGCTTTATCATGCGGCAGCAAGACATGCGGCCCAATGAACACCGCGCGACCCGCGGGCGGGGTGAGCTTCATGTCGTACTTGGTTTGCGGGAACGGGCTGTGCGGGATGGCGCCCAAGCGATCACCGCGGCAATCCTCGCCGGTGAAAACACCCAGTACGCCGGGAAGGTGACGCGCCTGACTGGTATCGATACGCACGATGCGAGCATGCGGATACGGCGAACGAACCATCGCCGCGTAGACCTGCCCAGGTAGGGAAAAATCATCGGTAAATTTTCCTTGGCCAGTGAGAAGGCGGGCGTCTTCCTTGCGGACGACCGGGTCACCGACCACGCCTACGCTCAGATTTCGAACTGACAAACGATGGCCTCCGAATAGCGGTCCGTGACGATCTGCGACGATTGACGAGGCGCCTTACGGCAATCGCTAGCGCGTCTCGTCACCCATGGATTCACCGGCACGCAGCATAGCGCACGCAATGCCGATCGGCATTGGCCGTCACCGCAATCATCAACCGTTGTCACGATTGACTGCATGCGCGATCGGCGGGAATAAAGGGCCGGACGCGCGACGCACATCGTGCCGGATCGCCCCGCCACAACGAATGGTTACCTGCCGCTGCACAAACCGGTAATGGCCGGAGCGCTGCGCGCGGCGATGCAGCAACTCTTAGGTGGTGGCGCACCGATCACTTGACATGGAAGGAGCGGCCACATCGGCAGCGCAGCCGGCTGGGCCTACGGTTTTCGATCAGCGGAACGCTGACCACATCAAGGGTCATCCCGAACGATCGCGATGCATGCTATACAGCCGATGACGGCGCACGCTTCCAGCGGCGCGTTCGCAACCACTTAGGAGCGACCCTTGAAATTCTAGATGTCCTGTGCCATCGCAACCCTGTCGGCGGCGTTATCAATAAACACGGCTTTCGCCCAATCGATAACGGTGCGTTTCGGTTCGGTCGGCGGCGCCACCGATGCCGGCGTGTACATCGCCGATGAGCTCGGCTATTTCAAGGAAGCAGGCCTCGTCATCGACATGCAGCGGATGAGCAATGCGCCCTCGCTCACCGCGGCGATCGCCACCAATCAGCTCGATGTGGCCGGCATCTCGATCACCCCCGGCCTGTACACCGCGGTCCAGCAATCCTTGAACCTCAGGATCGTGGGCGACAAGCAAAGCCTTCGTCCGGGATTCTCAGCAACGCGCGTGGTCGTCAAACCAGACCTCGTGCGCACGACCGAAGCGGAAACGATCAAGAGTCTCAAGGGCAAGAAATTCGCCATCAGCGCCAAAACAGCGGCCGTCTACCTCCTGTTGCAGCGCCTGCTCGCCAAACACGGCATGACGCTTGCGGACGTACAGATTGTCGAGCTTGTGTATCCCAACATGCTCGCCGCCATGGCGAGCGGCGCGGTTGATGCCGCGTTGAACCTCGAACCGTTCCTGTCGCAGACCGTGCAGGCGGGCGTCGGCCGGGTCGTTCACGACCTCATTGAACTTGTTCCCGATCGCAATGCGACGATCGTACCGCTTGTCTACAGTGAAAATTTCGCGAAGGGCCCGGCGGCGCAGCGCTTCATGACCGCCTACATGAAAGGCGTGCGCGTCTACAACGATGCATTCGGCGCCAATCGCGACAAGGAGCGCATCATTGATGTCATCGCGCGGCGCGGCAAGATCGATCCGAAAGTGATCCGCGAGGGCTTCACCGCGGGCCTTGACCCAAACCAAAGCGTGAACATCGCCGCACTGGAGGCCTTCCAGAAATTTTTCGTCGAGCAGAACATGATTCGCACGCCGATCGATGTCCACCGGATCGTCGACACTTCGTTCGCAAAGGCCGCCATTCAAGCGCTTGGGCCCTACCAGTAGCGGCAGGCGACATCCATGCAAGCCGCCGCGAGCAGTACCGCGCTTCGCCTCGCCGAGGTGAGAAAGATGTTTCTCACCCGCAATGGTCAGGTGGTCAATGCACTGGCCGGCGTGTCGCTTGAGGTAGGACGCAGTGAAGTAGTCGCGGTGCTGGGCCCAAGCGGCTGCGGCAAGAGCACGCTGCTTCGCGTATTGGCCGGGCTCGACGATGCGTACAACGGCACGATCAACTCGGACCGGGCGGCCGGCGCGGATGCACGCACGACCGAACGGCTGCAAAGCGCCACGGTGTTCCAGACCGATTCGACCCTGCCGTGGATGACCGTCGAGCAGAATCTTCGCGTGGGCCTTGCGGGCTTGTCGATCGATCGCGCTACGCAGAAGGAGCGCATCGACCGGTATCTGGGTCTCGTTGGCCTCGCGGATTTCCGCAATGCGTATCCGCATGAACTGTCGGGCGGCATGCGCCAACGCGTGGCGATTGCACGCGCGCTTGCCTCCGAACCGCTGCTGCTCCTGATGGATGAGCCGCTCGCCGCGCTCGATGCGCAAACGCGACTGGTGATGCAGCAGGAATTGCTGGCGATCTGGGCCGTTACGCGCTCGACGGTGGTGTACGTCACGCACGATATCGCCGAGGCTTTGGCATTGGCCGATCGCGTCGTGGTGATGTCGGCCAGGCCTGGTCGCATCAAGAGCGTTCACGATGTGCCGTTCCCCCGCGACCGCGATGTGATCGAAATGCGCAGGCATCCGGCGTTTCGCGAACTGGAAGTCGCGCTGTGGAAATCCGTCGCCGAGGAGGTGGGCAGCAGCCTGGGCGCCCCCGCCAAACCGGCCGCGAGCACAATAGGAGTGCGCATTGACGACATCGCCCGTAGCGTCTGACGATCCGGCGACGCGCGCCATCGTCGCGCGCACGCTCGCCCTGCAGCGGCGCCAATCGATCATGCGGATCGTGTTGGGCGCGGGCTTCCCCCTTGCGCTGTTCATTCTGTGGGAAGTGTTGGCACGCACCGGTTTGATCGATCAGCGCTTCTTTCCCGCGCCAAGCCGCATCATTGCGACCACTCTTGACACCTTGGGCAACGCAACCGACCGCAGGCAACTTTCCGCCGGCCTCCTGGTGACGCTTGCGCGCCTCACAGTCGGCTTTGTACTTGGTGCCGGGATCGGCATTCTCGCGGGCATACTGATGGGCCTCTATATGCCGATTCGATTCGCGCTCGGGCCGATGGTCTACGCAACGTTCCCGACGCCCAAGATCGCGATCTTTCCGCTGTTGATCGTGATGTTCGGCATCGGCGATGCGAGCAAGATGGCGCTCGTCGCGTTGGGCGTGTTTTTCATGACCTGCATGAGTACGTTGTCGGGCGTGCTCTATGCGAACCCGATCTACGCGGATGTTGCACAGGCCTTTCGCATCCCGACGTGGACGCGCTGGACGCGGGTGATCATTCCGTCGGCGTTGCCCGCGATCGTCACCGGCCTCAAGCTAGGCCTGGGGCAAGCGCTGATCCTGGTGGTGTCTGCAGAGTTCGTCTCGTCCCAGAACGGCCTGGGCCATTTCATCTGGAATTCCTGGCAGGTACTCGATATTCCGCGCATGTTCATGGGGCTGGTCGTGGTCGGCATCATCGGCGGCTGCGCGGTCTTGGCGGGCGATACCCTGGAGCGACGCCTGATTCCGTGGGCGCGGCATTGAAAAAACTTCTGAAGAGGATTGTGCTGTGAGCGATCAACCCCTGACGGTTGCGATTGTCGGTGCGGGCATCGGCGGCCTGGCCGCTGCTGCATGCCTGCGTCGATGCGGCATCGATGCCACGATCTATGAGCAGTCGAGCCGCTTCACCCGCGTGGGCGCAGGCATCCAGATGAGCCCGAATGCGATGCGGGTCCTGCGCGCCATAGGCCTGGAAGAGTACCTGCGGCGCATCGCCTTCACACCGACATCGTTTCTCAATCGCGAGTGGAACACCGGCACGGTGACGAACGATCATCCGCTCGGTGCCGAAGCGGAAGAGCGATTTGGGGCGCCCTATCTCCTCATGCATCGCGCCGATCTGCATGAAGCGATCGCATCGACCGTGCCGGCGCAGGCGGTGCTTCGCAATCGCAAGCTGATCGGGCTGGAACAAGACGCCCATCGCGCGACGCTGCGCTTCGAGGATGGCTCCACGGTGAACGCCGATGTGGTGATCGGCGCCGATGGGGTGCATTCAGTGGTACGCGAATGGATGCTCGGCGCGGAAAGCCCGCGCTGGACCGGTCGTGTGGCGTATCGCGCGACGTTTCCCGCCGCGCTCCTCGGTGGCATGGGGATCGAGCCCGCCTGCACCAAATGGTGGGGCCCTGACCGGCACATCGTCATGTACTACACCACCGCGGCGCGCGACGAAGTGTATTTTGTGACTAGCCAGCCCGAGCCGGTGGAATGGATGACGCGGGAGTCGTGGTCCGCGACCGGCGACCTCCGTGTCCTGCGTGAGGCGTTCGCGGGCTTTCATCCGAAAGTCGAGCGCTTTCTCGCCGCGTGCCCACAAGTGAACAAGTGGGTGCTGCTCGAACGCGATCCACTACCGAAGTGGTGCGAGGGCCGCGTGACCCTGCTGGGCGATGCATGCCACCCGATGACGCCCTACATGGCCCAGGGTGCAGCGACATCACTGGAAGACGCGGCGGTACTGTCCCGCTGCCTGGAAGGCGTGGATGCCGACGGCATTCCCCAGGCCTTGCGCCGCTTCGAGGCGCACCGGCAGCCACGCACGGCAGAAGTCCAGCTCTCGTCCCACACCAACACCTGGATGCAGCGACGCACCGATCCGGCCTGGGTGTACGGCTACGATGCGTGGACGGCGCCGCTCGATGCTTGAATCGCACGCTTTGCGACCGTTGCCGTCGTATCGTGGTGTGAAAGGAATGCTCGGTCCACTGGCCGAGCGCTGCGACTGCAGCAGGGGTAGGGTCGAGTGGCATTTGACCGCCGACGCGAGTGTGACGTCAGGTAGCGAGATTCTCGCGTAGCGTGCGGCCCGTATAGGCGGTTCGGTAACGCCCGCGCCGTTGCAGCTCGGGCACGAGGTAGTCGATGATGTTGAGCATGATCGCGCGTGGTGCGCCCTGCGATACGGAAATCATGAATCCGCCGCGCCGGCCGGTCGCCTCGAACATCTCCTCCAGCTGATCGGCAACCTGCGCCGCGGTTCCCGCGATGGTGAGGCTATAGCCGGTGGCAGCGTGCAAGCCATGCCGGAAAAACTCTTCGCGAGTGATCTCGGCGTGCTCGCCGTATTTTTTCAGCAACAAACCCACGAATCCGACCGGCGATGCATTGGCGGCGACGATGCGCTCCTGCAGCTCGCGCAAAGAAAACCGCGGCGGCAGTTGCGACATGTCATAGCCAGAATTATGCGAGAGCCAAACGCCCGCGGCCTCCTCCGGAACGCCTTCCATCAGCGATTCACGCAGCGCAATGGCCTCGGCCTCGGTCTCACCGACGATGATGCGGATTGACCACAGGATACCGACCTTCTCTGGATCTTTGCCTTCGGCCACCAGTGCGACATCGAGTTCCTCGCGCTGTTTCACCATGAGCGGCAGCGCCTTGGTCAGTCCGAACACATGATCCGCGACATGCGCGGCCGCCTTCGTGCCACGCGGTGATCCCCCCGCCTGCAAGACGATCGGGGAGATCTGCGGTGAGGGCACTACGCTGAGCGGCCCTTTGACCTTGAAGTATTTTCCCTTGTGGTTGATATGGCGCACCTTGGCGGGATCGGCCACGATGCCGGTCTTCTTATCCCACACGAACGCATCAGGATCGACGCTGGTCCACAATGCACGGCACACATCGATGAACTCCTCCAGCCGATCGTAGCGATCGTTATGGTCGGGGAGCTCGTCGTACCCATAGTTGCCGTAGTCGGCGCGCCGCTGCGAGGTGACCACGTTGAACGCCATGCGACCGTTGGTAATATGGTCCATTGAATTCAACAGACGCGCGGTATAAAACGGATGCATGAACGTGGACGAGTAGGTTAGACCGTAACCAATGTGGGAGGTCACGCGTGACATGGCGGTGATCCACGGACTCATGTCGAATCGGGGCCAGGCGACACCGTAACGGACGGCGTCATCGATCGATCCCTTCCATGTGTCGGGGATGCCGGTCGAGTCGCCCAGAAATATCAAATCGAACCCACCACGCTCGGCGGTACGGGCCGCTTCTTCGAACATGCCTATGTTCGGGTGGTGCTGATCCACCCAGGATCCGGGCATCCGCCAATGCGACTCCACATGCGTCCATGAAATGTCGAAGGCGAGCTGAATGCGCTTTTTCATCGGTACCGACTCCAGTGTTCGCGACATACGATAACAGACGAATTGGCCCGCAGAAAAAACCATAGGGTCTCCGCATTGCACCATTCCTGCGCGCCGCCACCCATATTCGTGCGTGGCAGCCATCCCTTTGTCAACGCGTGATTGTTCGGGAAACGCTGATTAAACTATTTCGCGTAATCAGCGTAATCAGCGTTATCATATTATTCGGGGAGTTACGAGGGGGTGAGCACCCTTGTTCAGTTATTCCTTCGGTTCATACTGAATCGCGATGAAGACCATGCGCGGCTCATCGCAGGAATCTGGCGAGGCCAAGGCGTCGCCCTGCCGCGATTTCGGGTCCCGTAGAAACGGATCGATTCACTGGAGTACTTGCTGATGGGTGCTGCACAACTCGTTGAGCTTGCCGTCGGCGGGTTGGCGATCGGTTGCATCTACAGTCTCATCGCGCTTGGCATGACGATGATCATCCGGGCCACCGGGATTGTTCACTTCGCGCAAGGCGAAGTGATGATGGTGGGGTCCGTGCTCGGCCTGTCTGCGCTGCTGCTCCTCCATCTGCCATTTCTGGCGGTCCTCTTGGTCGGCATGGCGATCGCGGGTATCGCTGCCGTGGCCATCGAGCTTGGCATCTATCGAACGCTGCGCATGCGGGGCACGCCGCTCGCCAACATCATCATCGCCACCATCGGCGTATCCATCTTGCTGCAAAACGTGGTGCAGCTCGCCTGGGGCTCGGAGCCCAAGTCCTATCCGAAGCTCTTCGCGACAGACCACTACACATTCGGCGCCGCCAAGTTATCGCCGCAACTGATCTGGATCATCGTGCTCGGTGTCGTCGTGATGCTCGCGCTCCAGGCGTTCCTGCGCTGGACGCGCACCGGTATCGCGATGCAGGCAGCCGCGCAGGATCCGGAGGCGGCCCAGCTCATGGGCATCAATCTCACCCGCAGCACCGCGATCACGTTCCTCATCGGCGGCGTGCTAGCCGGCGCCGCGGGCGTGTTGCTCGGATCGATGTTCTTTGCATCATTTAGCATGGGTTTTCTGCCCGGCATCAAAGCCTTCGTGGCCGCCACGCTGGGTGGCTTGGGCAGTATCGGCGGTGCGATGGTGGGCGGCATCCTGTTTGGTTTGCTGGAAACGTTCGGCGCGGTGTGGATATCCACTGCCTACAAGGACGCGATCGGCATGGTGCTGTTGATTGTGATTCTGCTGGTGTTCCCGCAAGGGCTCGCCGGATTGGTGCGCCGTGGACGATAAATTCCCACGCACCCTCGTCTGGGCGGGACGCATCGTGATGTTTGCGATCCTTGCCGCGTTGCCGCTCATCAGTCAGCAGGACTATTTCATTCACGTCGTGAGCCTCGCGCTGATCTTCGGCGTCGCCGCGCTTGGCATGCAGCTGCTGCTCGGATATGCCGGATTGCTGTCGGTCGGACAGGCGGCATTTCTCGGCATTGGCGCCTATACCTCGGCGATGCTCACCAAGGAACATGCCTGGCCATTTCTCGCGGCTTTTCTCGCAGCCGGCGTCGTGAGCGCATTGGTGAGTCTCGTCCTCGTGCCGATCACGCGGCTACGCGGCATCTATCTTGGTGTTGCAACGCTGGGCTTTACGATCATCGTGCATCTTGTTATGGTCAACGAGGAGTGGTTGACCGGCGGAACCCTTGGCGTGCTCGCGATTCCCCATCCGAGCATCGGCCCATGGAAGCTTGGCAGTGAGGTCGCGGTGTACTACTTCTGCCTCGCCGTGCTGGTCATCGTGTTTCTCGCCTTTCATCGGCTTGGCGATTCGCGGTTCGGTCGCGCATTGCAGGCCATCCAGCTCGATGAGGACGCGGCGCGCGCGAGCGGGATCAACATCACCCTCGTCAAGAGTCAGTGCTTTGTGGTCGCCGCCGTCGTCACCGGGTTCGCCGGTTCGCTGTTCGCCCATCACGCCCAGTACTTGAATCCCAACGACTTCACCTTCTGGAAGTCGATCGAAATTCTGATCATGGCCGCGGTCGGTGGTGTCGGCAGTCTCGCGGGCGCAGTCGTCGGTGCATTCGTCGTCGTGATCCTGCCGGAGGCGTTGCGCGCGATCGATCAGTGGCGCATGGTGATCTACGGGTCGCTGCTCATCGTGTTCATGGGCTTCGGGCCCCGGGGTATGGCGGGCCTGTTCGCCCTCGCAACGAGGTGGATCCTCGCACGTGGGCAGGCTGGCGTGCCGGTGGCGAAGGCGGCACGCCTATGACGCCCGTCCTTGAGATCGCCACGGTCACCCGCCGCTTCGGTGGGCTGGTCGCCATCGACGAGGTGACGACCGCCATCGCACCGGGTGAGATTCGCGGCATTATCGGGCCCAACGGCGCCGGCAAGACCACCCTTCTCAACATCATGAGTGGTCATATGCGGCCATCGTCCGGCCGCGTCCTCTTTGCGGGCCGCGATATCACGAAAGCGCGCGCCGACAAGGTCGCGGCAATGGGTGTGCGACGCACCTTTCAAAACGTGCGGCTATTCGGTGAGATGACCGTGCTTGGCAATGTACTCGTGGGCCTGCACGCCAACGGCCGGGCCGGCATCTTCGCTGCGTTATTGCGAACCGGCCGCCAGCGCCGCGAAGAACATTCCATGATCGACACCGCCATGCAGGCCCTCGAACGCGTCGGCCTCGCCGCCCAGGCCAACACCATCGCGTCATCGCTTGCCTACGGACACCGCAAAGTACTCGAAATCGCCCGGGCCATCGTCGCGGCACCGAAAGTGTTGCTGCTCGACGAACCGGCAGCGGGTCTCAATGCAAGCGAGGCCGCCAATCTCATCGGCGTCATCCGGCGCATCAATGCAGAGGGCGTCACCGTGGCGATCGTCGAGCACCACATGGAAGTGATCATGAAGGTGTGCTCACGCATTACCGTGCTCAACTACGGGAAGCACCTGGCCGAGGGGACGCCCGCCGAAGTGCAGGGAAATGCACAGGTGATCGAGGCCTACCTGGGGCGCGGTGGCGTCGCCGAGCGGATCATGGAACTCAAGGCTGCCCATGCTTGAGCTCAAACATTTGCAGGTGGCCTACCGCGGCGTGCTGGCGTTGCATGATGTGAGTCTCATCGTCCATCGCGGCGAGATCGTCACCCTCATCGGCACGAACGGCACCGGCAAGACCACGACGCTCAAGGCGATTTCCGGCCTGGTGCGCGCCACGCAAGGGAAAATTCTGTTGGAGGGCGAGCGGATCGAAGCGCTGGGTCCGGATCAGATCGTCGCACGCGGGATTGCGCATGTGCCCGAGGGCCGGCGCGTGTTTCCGCAGCTTTCCGTGCATGAGAACCTCACGGTCGGGGCGCATCTGGTGAAAGACAGCAAGGAGATCAGGCGTGTGCTGGATGAGGTCTTCGCGATGTTTCCGCGCCTTGCCGAGCGCAGGCGCCAGCTGGGTGAAACCCTCTCTGGTGGCGAACAGCAGATGCTCGCGCTCGGGCGCGCAATGATGTCAAAGCCCAGACTCCTGATGCTGGATGAGCCATCGCTTGGCCTCGCCCCGATGGTCGTCGAAGAAGTTGCGAAAGCGGTCCTTGCACTGCGCAAGACCGGCGTCACGGTGCTCCTCGTGGAGCAGAACGCGACGCTCGCGCTCGCCATGTGTGACCGCGGCTACGTGCTCGAACACGGACGCGTCACGCTGAGCGATACCGGCACAGCGCTGCAGCGCAATCCGCGCGTGATTTCAAGTTATCTCGGCGGCGGCGTCGCCGACGATAGGGTGGAGGTCCGGACTGCTTAAGGAAACGCTGTTAAGCTATCTCGCGTAATCGGCGTGACCATATTTTTCGGGGAGTTACGAGGGGGTGAGCACCCTTGTTCAGTTATTCCTTAACCGCAATGGAGGGCAATGCAATGGTCAGAATGTCATTGGTCGCTACAGTGGTGTCGTTTGGATTCGCAGTGTTGGCAGGCAACGCGTTTGCGCAGGTGAAAATCGGCATTTTCGGTCCAATGACAGGAGATGCCGCGGGGTATGGGCAGAGCCTGCGTGAAGCCGTCGAAATGGTCGTTGCCGATAAGAACGCGAAAGGCGGTTTGCTTGGGCAGAAAATTCAAGTCGTCGTCGGCGACGATGCCGGCAAGCCCGAACAGGCAGTGAGCGTCGCTAAGCGTCTGGCGAGCAGCGATAATGTCGTCATCATGTTGGGCAGCATTTCAAGCCCTGCGAGTCTGGCCGCCTCGCAGGTCGCGCAGCAGACGCAAACGGCGCAGATCGTGATCTCTGGCACCGCCCAGCGCATTACCACGCAAGGCAATCCCTGGGTGTTCCGATCCGCCGTGCCCGACACGAAGCTTGCCGGTGATCTGGCCGATTTCGTCAACGAAAAATTCGCCGGCAAGAAGAAGGTCGCGTTCCTCTATGTGAACGACGACTTCGGACGGGGCGGTATCGAGGGGTTCAAGGCGCGCGCAAAAAACTACGGCATCGAGCCGGTCGCCGATGAGAAATACACGCGCGGCGATCTGGATTTCACTGCGCAGCTTGCTCGCATCAAGAACGCCAATCCCGATTTCGTGGTCGAGTGGTCCCGCTACGCAGAGGGCGCGCTCATCGCCAAGCAACGCCTGCAAGCAGGCATCGGCGCGCCGTTCCTCGGCTCCGATGGCGCGGCGCATCCGAAGTATCTGGAGCTTGGTACGCCCTCGGTGAACGGCGTCTACTATGCGACCCACTTCAGCCCATCGACGGTGGCGGGCAACAAAACCGGTGAAGCCTTCATCGAGCGGGTCAAGACGACGTTGAAAAAGGATCCGGACTTCGTCCACGCACAAGCGTTCGATGCGATTACCGCCGCCATCGCAGCAATCGAGAAGGCCGGCTCGACCGACAAGACGAAAATTCGCGATGCGCTGCGCACGGTCGACTTCGACGGCGCACGCGGTCGCTTCAAGTTCGACCAGAAGGGCGATCCGGAACTGGTCACGCACATTGTGCTTGTCAGGGACGGCAAAGAAACCAACGGTCGCAAATAGTCGAAAGGAGCCATGATGAAAATAGAATACTTTCATTCCGATACGCCACGACCGCTGGCGAATTACTCCGAGGTCGTAAGCGCAGGTCCGTACGTCTTCCCGGCCGGTCAGGTCGCGACCGATTTCAAGAACGGCATCGCACCGTCGGCCAAGCGCGGCGCATCGTTCCCGTACTACGGTTCGGACATCAAGCTGCAAACGCGGTACATCCTCGAGAATTTCAAGAAGACCTTCGTCGCGGCGGGTACATCGATCGACAACGTCATCAAGGCGCAGGTGTTCCTCACCGATCTCAACAACTTCAATGCGTTTGATGAGGTCTGGAAGGAATATTTCAAGACGCCGCCGCCACGCACAACGATCGGCACGACCGCCCTGTTGCTGCCCGATGCATTGATCGAAATCGACCTGGTGGCCTACACGCCGGGAAAAGGAATCGAACGTCAAGCGATCAAATCGAGCGCGCCGCAACCGCTTGCCGTCTACACCGAGGCCTTCGTCTGCGGTCACCTCGTCTATGCCGCCGGGCAACTTGCGAGTGACTTCAAGGCCGGCGTCCCGGCCGAAGCGCGCAAGGCGCCCGGTTTTCCCTACTATGGATCGGACATCAAACGGCAGACGCGATTCATCCTGGAAAACTGCAAGAAGACCTTTGAGGCGGCCGGCAGCTCCCTGGATGAAGTCGTCAAGGCGCAGGTGTTTCTGACCAATCTCAACGACTTCAACGAAATGGATGAAGTCTGGCGCGAATACTTCAAAACGCCGCCGCCCCGCACCACGGTGGGCACCACAGGTCTCCTGATTCAGGACTCCCTGGTCGAGATTGATCTCATTGCGTCCAAAGGCATGAAGCGCGAAATCATCAAGTCCTCAGCACCGACGCCGATGGCCAATTACTCCGAAGCGTTCAAGGTCGGCGACATCGTGTTCGCGGCGGGGCAGATCGCGAGCGACTACAAGACCGGCGTGCCGCCGGAAGCGCGCATCGATCCGAACTTCCCATACTATGGATCGGCGATCAAGAAGCAGACCCGCTTCATTCTCGAGAATTTGAAGAGGACGTTCGAGGCGGCGGGTTCTTCGCTCGATCACGTCGTGAAGTCGCAGGTATTCCTCACCGATCCCAACAACTTCAACGGATTCGACGAGGTGTGGCGCGAATACTTCAAGGTACCGCCGCCGCGCACAACGGTCGGGACGAGCGGCTTGCTCGTAAAGGACACTCTGGTGGAGATCGATCTGGTGGGCGTGGTGAAGTAGGCGCCGCCGGCCCCTTTCACGAGGGGGCCGCACGGTGCCGCGTGCCGGGACTTGAATGAGAGGGGGCACGATCGGCTGGAATTGGCGAATGGCGCCTCTAATGTGTAGGGAAAAGCAAAGCGCCTTTCGCCTTAATCAAGGTAGACTTGGTTCGACCTCTTTGAATACGCTATCGGGTGCTACGGAACGTGCCGCGTTTTTGCCCCACAGTTTCCTACGCATGGGCTTCCTACTTCGCCGGCATCGAATGCTGCGGCAGCCACAATGCGATTTCCGGGAACACGAAAAGGAGCGCCACCATTGCGATCATTATGAGAACGAACGGTGTCGTCCCCACCGTCACATCGCGCGCGCTCGCGCCTGGCATCATCCCCTGTATCACGAAGAGATTGAGGCCGACCGGTGGTGTGATGAAGCCGATCTCCAACCAGATGATCATGATGATGCCGAACCACACCGCATCGAAACCGAACGCCACCACCAGGGGAAAGAGAATTGGCAGGATGATGATCATCACCGACAGCTCTTCCAGCGCGTAGGCGATCGCGAGCAGCACCGCGAACACGAGGACGAAGAACGCCCATTTGGGAAGATCGAGTCCGACGATATTTTCCATCAAGGCGCGCGGCGTGCCGATGAGCGCGATCACGTGCGAGAAAATCGCCGCGAACATGATGATGAGCATCACCATTGAGGTGGTGCGCACCGTCTCGTAGAACGCTTGCTTCAACGCGGCCCAGGAGAGCGCGCGCATCCAAGCGGCGATCATCAGACTCACTAGGCTCCCCAGCGCCGCGGCTTCGGTTGGGGTGACAATACCGATATACATGGAGCCCATCACCACCAATATCAGGAGCGCCACCGGCCCCATTTCGCGCAGGCCCGCGATTTTCTCGGCGAGCGCACCATGATCGTCCGGGCTGCGCGGCGCGACTTCCGGTCGCAGCGTCGCGTACACCACCACATAAACGACGAACAACAACGCGAGCAGAATACCGGGCACGATCCCCGCCATATACAAATGCCCGATCGAGGTCTCGGTCATGACGCCGTAGATGATCATCGGAATCGACGGTGGAATGAGAATGCCAAGCGTGCCACCGGCCGCGAGCGAACCGATGATCAATGGGCGCGCATAGCCACGCTTTTGCATTTCCGGAATGGCGATCAAACCGATCGTCGCCGCGGTGGCAACGCTGGACCCTGACACCGCCGCGAAAATCGCGCACGACAACACGCTCGCGATTGCCATGCCACCGGGCAGAAAGCCCACCCACTTCGACACCGCGGTGAAAAGACCCTTGCCGATGCCTGAATGCAGCAGCACCGCACTCATGAATACAAACAGCGGGAGAGCAATGAAGTTGAAGCTGGTCGCATTGCTCCAGGCGATCGACCCCACCACCGATAGCCCGACGTTCCAACCTTTCAGGTAGACGAGACCAAGCATCCCAACCAGCGCAAGGGATAACGCGATCTCAAGGCCGATGGCAAAGCAAAAGAACAAGAGGCCCAGCAACAACGTACCGAGGAGCGCTTCGCTCATAAGGATTTTGGCGCCTTCTCGCCGGACAGTTCCAGGCGAACTTCACCCAGCTCACTCTTCGGTCCGTTCAAGCGGCGTAGCTGCCGCGCGAGCGCGATCAACATGGCGATCGCAAACAGCGCGAGTCCAAGCGGAATAAATGCCATCGGCAGCCAGAGCGGATACAGCATCACCGCTGACAGACGGCCATAGTCGAATGCCGTGATGGTGGTCTGCAGGGTCACCCACGTCACAATCAGGACGAGCCCGCAACCCACCAGCAAAGTGAGGGCCCGTAGCCGCGCGCGGCGTACCGGCGTCAGGCTGTTGGTGAGCAGATCGACCCGGACATGCCCACCCGAAACGAATGTGTAGGCGAGGCCACCAAAAATAATCAGAATCTGCAGGTAGCTCGCCAACTCGTCGACAAATAGCTGCGGCGCGTCGACAAAATAGCGCATCAACACATCGAACGAGATAAGCACGGTGATGAGTAGGGTCACCACGCCACCGACGAGGGCCGCGCCCTTGGCGATACGTTCAATCATCCGCAGCCTGTTTGGATCGAGCGCGCCTCAGCGCCCAAGCGACTTCGAGGCAATGTCCAATGCGTTCTTGCCGTTCGCACCGGTGCGCTTCAGCCAAATATCCCAGGCCGATCGACTCGCTTGACGTGCCTTGGCGATTTCCTCGGCGGCCGGATCGACGATGGTCATGCCTAGTTCGGTGACGCGCTTGCGTGCGCGGTCATCGAGCGCCTTGGCATCAGCCCATTCCTTGTCTTCGAAGCTGACCGCCTTCAATGACGCCTGCACGACGTCTTGCAAATCCTTGGGCAAGGCGTTCCAGGCCTTCATGTTGGTGGCCAACCATTCGGTCGATCCACCCGAAAGGTTCCAGAAATTCATGAATTTCGATACCTCGAAGAACTTCATCGGCTCGGCATTGGTCGCGGAGGTCATCGCGCCATCCACAACGCCTCGTTGCAAGGCGGTGTAGACCTCGCCGAACGGGATGCTCACCGGCGCCGCGCCAAGTGCTTTGGCGAGATCCGCCGACTCCGAACCATACACCCGGAATTTCTTGCCCTTCCAATCGGCCAGCGTGCGAATCGGCTGATTCGCGAAGAGTTGTTGTGTGGGCCACGAGTGCACCGTCAGCAATTTGAGGCCGCGCTTGGCCATCATGTCGGTGGAATAACCGCGCAATGCCTCGGCCGCCTTGCGGTGCTCATCCAGCGTTTCGGTAAAGAACGGCAGTTCGAGCACGCCCAATTCGAGCAGCACATCGGTCAGATACGCCGAGAGGACAGGCGCGATTTCAACGCGGCCATCCAACAATGCGGGAAGCATCTCGGGGCCCGGATAGAGCGACGAGGCGGCATGCACACGGATCTCCATGCGCCCCCGCGACAGCTCCTTCACTTTGGCGCCGAACGCCGTCATGTTAACCGTATGAAAATACGATGGGCCGGTGACATGCGGCAGATTCCAGACGATCGGTTTGGTCTGCGCCTGTGCCAGTCCAACCGCAGCGGCGATACCAAGGCCCAGAGCGAGCCGATGATGCAATTTCATGGATGTCTCCTCTCGTAGAATTTAGTGCTGCGACAGCAACCGACCGAACCCGTTCACCCGGTCGATTATCCCACCCTGGCGCAGACAATACCAGACCAGCGCCTGATTGCTGGTAACGACCGGGCGGCCGACCGCCTGTTCGATTTCATCGATCACCTCGGCCGAGCGAATGGCAGTGCAGCTCACAAGGTAGGCATCGACGCGATCGACGCGATGTTCTTTGACCAGGTCGAGCCATCGCTCCGGCGGCTCACGGCCCATCTCGGCATTGGTTGCGATACCCAATCCCACATCGACAAGGACTTCGAACCCCGCTGCCTCCAGGAATCGCGCCTCGCGTTCATTGACGGCCTTGATGTATGGCGTGATGAGTCCGATGCGTTTGGCGTTCAGCACCCGTAATGCAGCAACCAGCGCTTCCGATGTCGCAACAACCGGACCATTGGCCGCTCCGGCGATGCGCCTCTTGATGTCCGCCTCCATCTCCTTGCTATAGGTGGAGACGGCGGTGCAATTGAATGCAATGAGATTCACTCGTGCATCGGCCAAGAGACGCGTCCCCTGCTCGACGTTTTCCACCATCGCGAGCAGCTCTTCGCGCGAGCTGCCGGTCAGGGGCAAGCGCGTGCTGTAGACGGAAACACCCGGCGGCAACATCGCCTTCACCTGCGGCTCGGCCACGATGTTTCCCGACGGGGTGAGCATGCCGATCCGGAAACGATCGCCGTACTCGATTGACGGTCGATGCGCCGCTACAGCCCCTGTGCTCGGTGCAAGGCTTTGCATGTCTGTCTCCTTTACATACGACCTGCGAGTGTAGCCGCAATTCCGCAGGTCCCGCCCAGGCGCGCTATGATCGCAGCCACGTCGCCCTTGGTGTCTCCCATGACGCCAAAATCGCGTCCACCGGCCGATTTCAGAGGAGTATCCAATGTCCTACTCGATCCTATGCACGGGCGTTGCTGCCGTGCTGCTTGCCATGCCGCTTGCCGCCACCGCGCAACAGAAGATCGTCATCAAGATGGGTTGGACCAGCGGCGCGGGTGAAACCGATCCGTACGCCGTCGGTGCACGCGAGTTCAAGAAGTCGCTGGAAGCGCGGGTCGGACAGAAGGTCGATGTTCAGCTCTTCCCCAATCGGCAGATCGGTGACGAGAAACCACTGATCGATGGTATGCGGCTTGGCACCGTTGACGGCGGCATCATCACCAACGCCGTCATCTCGCAGATCGAACCGGCGTTCCAGTTGAACGATCTGCCGTTCCTCTTTGAGAGCGAAGCGCAGGCGCAGAGAATCCTCGATGGATCCGTCGGCAAAAAGCTCGCTGACAAGCTGGACGCCAAGGGCGTCAAGGTGCTTGGGTACATGGAGGGCGGCTTTCGCAACATGATCAACAACGTGCGACCGGTCAACAAGCCAGACGACATCAAAGGCGTGAAGTATCGCGTGATGCAAAACCCGGTCTATATCGGCATGTTCTCCTCGCTCGGTGGCAATGCGATACCGATGGCCTGGGGTGAAGTGTTCACTGCCGTCCAGCAAGGCGCGATCGACGGCTTAGAGATTCCGCTCTCCATCATCGATCAGAACAAATTCTTCGAGGTAACCAAGTATCTGTCGCTCACCAATCATACCTACTCGATGATTGGTCTCCTCATCTCCAAGCGCACCTACGATAAATTCCCCGACGACGTGAAGAAAGCAGCGATCGAGGCCGGTGTCGAGGCAACCAAAGCGCAACGGGCCATGTCGCTCGAGGCGACCAAACTTGTCGTGAAGACACTTGAATCAAAAGGCATGCAGATCAATCGCGTCGCCGATTTCAAACCGTTCCGCACCGCGGTGTCGAGTGTCTACGACAAGGTGAAAGGCTCGGTCGGCGAAGACCTGATGAAGGAAGCACTCGCCGCCGTTCAGTAACCGATGCGCACCGTTTGTAGCGCGGCAGGCGCCGCGGTGCGCTGGAGCCTGTTCATCGCAATCGCGGTGATGCTCACGGCAATCGCTTATCAAGTGGTCATGCGCTACGTGTTCGGCCGTGCGCCGTCCTGGACCGAGGAACTCGCCATCCTCATGTTCGCGTGGTCCACGCTAGGCGGATTCGCGTTGGGTGTGCGGGAAGGTTTTCATGTGCGCTTGACGATCATCCTCGATCGCCTGCCACCACGCAGCCGGCAAATCGCGGAACGAATTCTCGACCTGTTCGCGTTGCTGGTCGGTGCCTATTTGCTCTGGTCCGGATGGCGCTATGTCGATGTCACGGCGGGCAGCACCTCCGCTGCAATCGCTTATCCCATTGAACTCCTGCATGGGATGGCGCCCATTGCGGGCGCGCTCATTGTGTTGTTCGCAGCGGAGCGCTTCTGGAATCCGTCGCCCGTGCGCGAAAACCAAGAACCGGCCGCATGAGCACCATCGCTCTTCTCCTCACCCTTGGCTTTGGTGCGCTGGTCGTCGCGGGCGTTCCATTCGCGCTGGCGATCGCGGGCATCACTGCCATCGTGTTAGTCGCAGTAGACATCGAGCCCGCGTTCCTTGCGCAGCAAATCATCGCGGGTTCGCAGTCGTTCAGCCTGTTGGCGATCCCGCTTTTCATGCTCGCCGGCGAATTAATGAGCGCAGGCGGATTGTCGCAACGCCTGGTCGATGTCGCGAGCGTTCTGGTCCGCCATCTTACCGGCGGGCTGGCGATGGTGACGGTCCTCGCGGCGTTGGTGTTTTCAGCGATCTCCGGATCGGCACCCGCGACGACCGCGGCGATTGGATCGATCCTGATTCCAGCCATGGCCAATGCGGGATACAGCCGGGCCTTCGCCGCTTCAATTGCCGTGAGCTCTGGGGTGCTGGGCCCATTGATCCCGCCGTCGATCGCATTCGTTATCTGGGGCATCGTCGCCGAGCAATCGATCGGGCGGCTGTTTCTCTCGGGGATCGTACCGGGCCTCGCGATTGCGTTGGGCCTCCTTATCGTCTGCTATTTCCATGCCAAGCGGAATGCGGTCCCACGACTCGAACGCGCGCGCTGGCCGGAGATCAAGCAAGCCTTTGCGCGCGGTAAATGGGCACTGTTTTCTCCGCTCGTCGTGCTGGGCGGCATCTACGGCGGCATCTTCACGCCGACCGAAGCCGCGGCGATGAGTTGTGTCTATGCGCTCGCGGTAGGCCTATACATCGAGCGCCGACTCACCTGGCGCGCATTGCCGGAAGTCTTCCTCAAGGCAGCCCGCACCAGCGCGCTTGTCACCGCCATCATCGCGGCATCGGTCGGTTTTGGCGTGCTGATCGCGCAAGAGCAGCTCGCGTTGAAATTCGCCACCTGGCTCGCTGAGAATGTCCGGGAACGTTGGACGGCACTGGCCGGATTGAACGCCGTGTTCTTCGTGCTCGCCGCGGTGATGGATGAGATTGCCATCATGGTGATTCTCGGGCCGCTCTTGATCGCGATCGGCAACAAGTTCGGCGTCGATCCGATTCACCTTGGCTCGATCATCGTCACCAATGTCGCGATCGGCATGGCCGCGCCGCCGATCGGCTATTGCCTGTTCGTCGGCATGGCGATTTCCGGGCTGTCGCTCGGTAAAATATCGAAGGTGATCTGGCCCCAGATCATCGTCATGCTGATCGTGCTGTTTCTGACCACCTATATTCCGTCATTTGCCATGGCGTTCCAACCGAAATGAAGCTCACCACCGCGGCACGCGGCGTCTATGTCATTGCCGCCACACCATTCAATCCGGACGGCAGCCTCGATCTTCGTGGCGCACAGAGCATGCTCGATTTCTATCTCGAGCGGGGCGCGCATGGTCTCACCTTGCTTGGCATGATGGGCGAGCAGCAAAAGCTCTCGCCGGAGGAAAGCCTGCGGTTCGTCGAGACCTGTGCACGGCATGTCGATGGCCGTATACCGATCATTGTCGGCGCGGCCACGCCCTGGATCGACAACCTGAAAGCATTCGCGCAGAGCGTGATGGATGCCGGCGCGTCCGCCCTCATGTTTGCGCCGATGACGGGCCTTCGTTCGGACGACCAAATCACGGGCTTTGTTGAGCGGGTGTGCAATGCATTGCATGACGTGCCGCTGGTGCTGCAGGACTATCCGCAGACCACCGACGTAATCCTGTCACCTGCGCTGATCAATCGTCTCATCGATCGTTTCACCGGCATCGTCATGTTCAAGCATGAAGATCAACCGGGTCTTGCCAAGCTCACCACGATCCGCAAACACCAGGCGGCTGGCGGCCGTCGCGTATCCATCCTGGTCGGCAATGGCGCCATTCATTATGTGCAGGAGCTTGCGCGCGGCGCCGATGGCGCGATGACTGGGTTTTCGTATCCGGAAATGATGGTCGATGTGTTCAGGCTGTGGGAAGCCGGCAAGCATGATGAAGCGGAGGATCTCTACGATATTTATCTACCGCTAATGAGACACGAATTACAACCAGGACAAGGCCTGGCGATCCGCAAATACATTCTGGCAAAACGCGGTGCATTCCAGAGCGATCATGTGCGCATGCCAGGGCCCAGCCTCACAGCTGACGATAGCGCCGAGATCGATCACTTGATTCGCCGCCTGGAATACAGACTTACCACTACCAATCTGAGAAAACTATGAACACACAATGCCTATCGCGCCGCCCGAGCAAGACAACACTTCTATGTTTCTTATTGGTCCTGGTGCCCACCATGGAAAATGCATTCGATCAGGGACGCACCAGTGCAAGCGTCATGGTAAGCCCTGGCCGCCAGCTAGACCGCGATTACACCGTGCCGGGCGCCCGATTCGGCCGCTACTTCGTGCAGGATTTCTAGGCGAGCCTCACCATCGAAGTCTGGCGCGGCAATAACCCAGGGCTCTATAAAGTGGTGCCGGAATTGCGTTACGTGTATTCCCGCGCCGAAACAGTCAAGCCTTATGGCGGCATCTTTCTATCACGCACGCTCTACGATGGGCTACCCGATCGCTACACCTACGGCGCGAAAGGCGGCGCCTACGTGACGTTCCATGCCAATGCTCATCTAGGACTTGGCGTCGCGTACGAGCGAATCGAATCGAATCGTGCGACGCAAGCACGTACATCAAGTGCCGGCAAATTTATCCTGAGATCGGGATCCATTTCTCCTTCTGAGCAACGGTGAGCGGCTTTGCTCACCGTCTTGCATGCCACTGACCATCCTTCCATCTGATGCCTAGCCTCTTCGATCCCATCCGCATTGGCGCCATTGAGTGCGCCAATCGAATTTTCATGTCGCCCTTGACGCGTTCCCGCGGCACACGCGACCACGTTCCGACCCCGTTGATGGTGGAGTACTACCGTCAGCGAGCGAATGCAGGACTCATCATTTCGGAGGCGACCGGGGTAAGCCAGCAAGGCTTGGGCACGCCCTTTGCACCCGGCATCTGGAACGATCAGCAGATCGCTGCATGGTGTCCTATAACGAGCGCCGTGCACGCGGCCGGCGGGCGGATCATTTGCCAGCTCTGGCATATGGGGCGCGTGGTGCATTCTGATTTCCTTGGCGGCCAACCGCCGGTTTCATCGAGCGCAATTGCCGCACCCGGCGATGCACGCACCTATGACGGCAATAAGTCCAACGTGACGCCGCGCGCGCTGGCCGCATCCGAGATTCCAGGATTGGTCGCCGATTTCGCGCAAGGCGCGCGTAATGCGATCGCGGCGGGCTTCGATGGCGTGCAGTTGCATGCAGCGAACGGTTACTTGCTCGACCAGTTCCTGCGCGACAGTTGCAATAAACGGACGGATGCCTATGGCGGCTCGCCGGTCAATCGGGTGCGCCTCTTAAGAGAGATCACTGAAGCGATTGCGGCAACGGTCGGTCCGGAACGCACGGCAATTCGCGTATCCCCGCTTATTCCAATGTTAGGTTGCCAGGACAGCGCCGCCGAAGAAGTATTTCTCTGCGTCGCCGATACGATGAGCCGGATCGGCATTGCATTTCTCGAAGTGCGCGAACCGGCACCGAACGTTCGCCCGGACAACGCGCCGCTCATCGCCACCCAGATAAAAACGCGCTTTCGCGGACCCATGGTGCTCAATACCGGTTATGACCGCGCCGACGCGATGGCCGCTGTCGCCAACGGATCGGCTGATGCCATTACCTTCGGCAAACCCTATATCGCCAATCCGGATCTGGCCGAGCGGCTGTCAAAGAACGTGCCGCTTGCAACCGTGAACGTCACAACCTTATACAGCCCCGGCCCCGTAGGGTACGTCGATTATCCGCGGTATGCGAGCATGCCTGGGCTCTGATGCAAACGACGATTTACTTCATCAATTTCGGCAGCCAAAGCGATAACGCCGGGATATAGGTGACCAACAAGAGCGCAAGACACATGGCGCCGTAAAACGGCCGGATCGCCGAAGACCATCGCGCATCAAGCGGCCGCTTGCCCAGCCCTCGTGCGCTCGGCCGCGATGCGCGCTTCCATGATTCGCCAGACGCGCACCGTGCCAAGATCCGTTTCAAGCGGCATGAACTTCGCCTTGCTGCCGCGATGATTGACCATGCGCTGCTGACCCTCGATGATGCCCTTGTCCTGGACTTCGAAGGCGTAACGGCGCAGATCGGCGATCTGCTTCATGTTCTCGGAATCGATCGGCTCGCCCCAGACGATCGGGTTCTGGCGCACACCGGCGAAGTGATACCAGGTGCTGGTATCGGTCTCGGGCGTGAGGAAGTGCGTGCCGAAGATGCCGGTTCCGTCTTCCTTCGACGCACCGGGACGCGTAATGCCGGTGTCGTTGATAAGGCAGCCCGGCGGACTCCAGTGGATGTTCGACCAATAGTCGACATTCTTGCCGTCGCGCATGAACAGGATGTCATGGAATTTCGGCGGCGGGACATTGCGCATGATGCGGTTGACGATGATCTTGTCGCCGATCTCCTCCAACTTGAGATCCGCTTTGATCGTCTCCTCGCCTCCAAGGATGCCTTCGTGCAGGAACGCGGTGTGGCTAAGATCAAGTAGATTGTCTACGACGAGCTGATAGTTCGCGTCCATCTTCAGCCAGTCGCGCTTGCTCACCGGAAGATCGCCTTCGAGGAGGCTGAAATCGGGAATCCGGGACGCATCGGGTGTTTCGTCGCCCATCCAGATCCACACGAGTGAATGCTTCTCCACGATCGGGTAGGCGCGAACCGACGAGTTTTTCGGGATCCGGCCTGACGCGTGCGGATTGAGGACGCACTGGCCGGCGCCGTTGAACTCCAACCCGTGGTAGCCACAGCGGATGTGCTTGCCATCGGCGACGAGCTTGCCCATGGCAAGCGGCGCGAGCCGGTGCGGGCAGATGCCCTCGATCGCATTCACCCTGCCATCGGGTTCCCTGAAGAGCACCACCGGTTCGTTCAGGTAGGTGCGCCCGACCAGCTCCCCCGCCTTCAAGTCCTGCGACCACATCGCCACGTACCACGTGTTGCGGAGAAATTCCATCATGATCGTTCTTCCTCCCGCAACGGATCAGCGCTTGGCGGCCGCCATCTTGCGGGTCTCTTCGCGAAACTCGGCGAGCACTTTCTCGCCATCGATCCCCTTGGCCTTCGCGTCCTTGTACCAGGCGTCCTCGATCGGCTTCGCCTTGTCACGGATGGCATTGACCAGCGCCGCATCGGCGATCGTCAATTGAACGCCCGCTTTCTTCAGCGCTTCGAGGCCATCTTGGTCTTCCGCGTCCCACGCCTGACCGCTACGCGCGGCGAAACGCTCGCCGCTCCAATGGTTGATGACGTCCTGGTCTTGCTTGGGCAACGCATTGAACGTCTTTTCGCTCATGATCAGCGCGAAGCTGAGCGTGTACAGGCCACCGGGAATGCTGGTGCCATAGCGGATGATCTTCTCGGTCTTGAACGTCACGACGGGCGAGAATGGCACTAGCGTGCCGTCGACCACGCCGTTCGACAGCAACTCATACATCTCCGGCGCGCCCCGCACGACCGGTGCCGCACCCATCGCCTGCATGAGCTGACTTAGCACCGGGCCGCCAACGCGCATTTTCAGGCCGTCGAAGTCCGCTGCCTTGAGAATCTGGCGCTTGGACGTGAAGATATGGCCAGGCCCATGGGTGAACACGTTGATGACCTTGATGCCTTTGTGCTCACCGGCTTGCGCGAGGTATTTTTCGTATAGACGCTGATAGACCACCGAATTGATCTCGGCGCTTGCGCCACCTTGCGGAAATTCCACCACTTTGGTCAGTGAGAACCGCCCCGGATGCAGGCCGTGCGAAATATAGGACACGTCGCAAAGGCCATTGATCACTGCGTCAATCGTCCCCGAGGGCGCCGCGGGCGCCTTCGGCAGCAGCGAATACTTGATGCGGCCGTTCGATGCTTTCTCGACTTCCTTGGCCCAACCGACGAGGATGTCCTTGGTGAGTTGCTGCGTCGCGCCCGCCCAGCCATTGAGCAAGAGCGTGGTGTCAGCGTGGCTTGGCGCAGCAATTGCGAGACAGGCAATCAGCGCGCCGCTTGCCGACCAGCTGCGCCAGACCGAATCCGGATTGCGTTTCAATTCCACAGTCGTTGCTCCCCGATGGTTTTGATGTTGTTGCTGCCGTTGCGGTGATTTTTCCGGCGATTCCCGCCGGCACGATGAAGGATACCGGATTCCGCCGAGCCGGCACTCATGGCGCCGTTGGTCTGCCGCCGCCACGCAAGATCTATTTCCGCGGGACGTGTTGCACGCGCTACTTCATCAGCAAGTTAGGCAAATAGAGAGTGATCGCCGGAAAGGCGACGAGGATTGCCAGGCGGAGCACATCCGCCCAGAAAAATGGCATAACGCCGCGAAACACCGTCGATGTCGGCACATCGGGCAACAATGACTTCAGCACAAAAATATTCATTCCCACCGGCGGACTGATCAGACCGATCTCGACCACCACCACGATAATGATTCCAAACCAGACCGGGTCGAAGCCAAGATGCACGACCAGCGGGAAAAACACCGGCACCGTGAGGAGAATCATCGACAACTCCTCCATCGCGGTACCAAGGAGGATGTAGACCGCACAGATCACAAGCATCACCCACATCGGATGCAGATTGAAGCGCTGCACGAAATCCTTCAGGTCATTGGGCATCGATGTGTAGTTCACGAAGTTCGCGAACACCAGCGCACCAACGATGATTGCGAACAACATGGCGGTGGTGGTCGCGCTGTCGGCCAACACTTCGACCAGCACCTTCCAGTTCAGTTGGCCGCGGACGAGCGCGATCACGAAGCCGCCGAACGCGCCGATCGACGCGCCTTCCGTTGCGGTGAAAACACCGCCATAGATGCCACCCATCACCACCACGAACAGCAGCGCCACCGACCAGATGTCACGCACTGCCCGCAGCTTGTCGCCCCATCTGACGCTCTCCCCCGGCGGGCCGGCCTTTGGGTCTCGCCATACGGTGTATTTCACCGCGATGCAAAGCAGCAGCGTCGCAAGGGCGCCAGGGATGATGCCTGCCGCGAACAGCTTGCCGATACTGGTGCCGGTCATGAGGCCGTAGATGACCATGATCGTCGAGGGCGGGATCAGAATGCCAAGCGTACCGCCGGCAGCAATTGCCCCGGCAGCAAGCGCCGGTGAGTATCCGTACTCGCGCATCGAAGGGTAGGCAACGCGTGCGAACGTGGCGGCGGTCGCGATCGATGAGCCGCAGATGGCACCGAATCCGGCGCTGCCAACGATCGTCGACATCGCCAGCCCGCCGCGAAACCGCCCGATGAATGCATGCGCTGCGCGAAAGAGTTCATGCGACATCCCGGCGCGGGTCACAAAATTCCCCATCAGGATAAATAGGGGCAGCACCGAGAACTGGTAGGAGAATCCCGTCTCGTACACCACCGTCGCCAGCGAGGCGACCGAGGTGTTCCAGTTACGCACGAAAGCGAGTCCGGCGAATCCGACCATGCCCATCGCCCAGGCAATCGGCACCCTGAGGAACATCAGGGCCAGCATTGCGACCATCCCCAACAGAAACGCCAGCATTCAATTCTCCGGAGCGTGATCGAACGGCATCAGTTGCCGTGTAATTAGTTGCCGTGTTACCAGTTGCGTGTTCAAGTGCGCAGTTAAATGATGCTTTCCCCGCCAAGCGTCGCATCGCCCCGGAACGCTTTTTCGAGATGGACGACCGCGGTAATGAAAATGAGTACCGAGATGACATAGACGAACGGAGCGAGCACGATCCCCCGCACGAGCGTCGTGTCCCCCGCAGCGCCGATGGCGATGGCCTTCATCCACACGACCCAGCCGACGCCCACGAGACCGAGACCACAAATGATATGGATGAACACGGCCGTTATTTTCTGCCCCTTGCGGTCAAGATACCGGTCGAGAAAATCGGTGGTCACATGTTGGTTGCGCAGTGACACAAGCGGCAGGCCTGAATAGATCAGCATCGCAAGCGACAGCTCGGTCAGCTCATAGGCGCCCCGCAGCGGCGCATTGAACAGGTAGCGGAGCGCCACGTCGCTAATGGTGAGGAGCATCATCACAAAAAGAATCGCGGCACAAAGCAACGTGAGCCCACGCGTCGACCAGCACCTAGCCTTGCTCCAAAGCGAGTCCTCAGCCATGTTTCCTCTCTCCATACGGTCTGCCAGCATGGGCAACACTCAATTGAGAATTCAAGCGAACATGATAGCCGGTTTGATCTCGCGGTAGCTCGCCTGTCCGGCCATCGCCTCGGTCGCCTGGTCGAGCGTGAAGCGGTTTGATATCAAGTCGCCGAACGAAAAGCGCTTGTGGTTGTTTTGCAGGAATCGCATAGCCTTGTAGTAATGCCGGGCGGTTGCGGAGAAAGATCCCGAAACGCTCACCTGACGCAAATTGATGCGGTTGGCCACGATCGCGCTTGGCGTAGCGTCGGTCTGGCCGATCACCAGATAGCGTGCGCCATCGCGGCAGAGGGTGAATCCGTCTTCAAACGCTTGCACGGGGCCGGCGCATTCGATGACCACATCCGGACCGCGTCCGTTGGTCCATTGCCACACCATCTCCTTTCGCTCCGCCACGATCTTCACCTTCGCCATGTCGATCACATGGTCCGCGCCCCACCGTTTGGCCAGATCGAGCCGCGCCTCGGGGGCACCGATGACGATGGTCTGCGCGGCGCCCGACACGATGGCCATCGCAAGTGCGTAGAGACCGATCGGCCCACTGCCAAGAATCAGTACATTTTCCTGTATGCCAAGACCACCCAGCCGGTCATACGCATGCACGACGGTACGCAGCGCACAGGTGGCAGAGGCAACGACCGCCGCATCCACATCCTCCGGTGCCTTCACCGCGCGGCACTCGGGGTAGACATACACATACTCGCCGAACCCGCCGGTGAGCCCGGGACTCTTGTTGGCGGGGCCGAAACCGTAGAGCGAACGTATCCGGCGGCAGAGCGTGGGCTGCAGATCAATCGTGCAGGCGTAGCAGTTGCCGCACCAGGCCTGCGGCCAAACGATGCGGTCACCCTCGCGCAATGGCTGCTCGGAGGCATCATGCGTGACGCCCTTGCCCATTTTCACGATACGCCCGGTCATCTCGTGACTCGGAATCGCGGGCAACTTGGCAATCTCGCCCATGCGGCCGTGCCAGAGGTGGACGTCGGTGCCGCACACGGTGGTCGCCTCGGTCTTGACGACCATTGCGCCGGGCTCTGGATCAGGAATCGGCAACTCCCAGATCTCCAGCGGCTCGTGGAATCTGGTGATGACGGCGGCGCGGCAGGTCTTGGGCGTACTCATTGGTGGCTCTCCTCGTATTGATATTTTCCCACGACGGGCCGCGCGAACGACCAATGCGTCGGCTCTGTTTCGATCGGGTCCCTACTCGTCAAGTCTGATCTTGGTGGTCTCGACGATTTTGCGCCAGCGTTGCATATCGCGCGCCCAGTGCTGTATGAATTCCTTCTGGCCGAGCGCTCCGGGTTCGCCGCCTACCGCCGCCACGCGCTGCTGGAACTCAGGCATCGCAGTGATAGCGGCGATTTCCGTGCTGAGGCGATTCGTTATTGCCTCGGGCAGACCGAGAGGACCGAGCACACCGAACCACGATGCCGCGATGAAGTCCGGGAAACCACTCTCGATCAGGGTCGGTACCGATGGCAGCAGGTTCGAACGGGTCGCCTTCGCCACCGCCAACGCGCGCAACTGGCCGGCCTGGACCGTCTTGAAGATGTTGATACCTGAAATCAACACCTCGACATGGCCACCCATCGCCGCGGTCGTTGCCGCGCTACCGCCTTTGAACGGAATGTGGGCGATCTTCGTCCCCGCCAGCGCATTGAAATACTCGAAGGTGATGTGATGCACCGTGCCGTTGCCCACGGAGGCGTAGCGCAATTCGCCCGGCTTCGCCTTCGCCATCTCGATCAGCTCGGCCAGCGACTGTGCTGCAAATTTCGGGTGCACCGAGAGCAACATATACATGTCCGCCACTTTTGCGACCGGCGTGAAATCCTTGTTGACGTCAAAGGGAAGGTCCTTTCGGAGCAGCGGCAAAATGGTGAAGGTGTCCGAGCTAGCGAAGGCGAGCGTGTAGCCATCAGCCGATGCACGCGCCACCTCCGCGGCACCGATCGCGCCCGAGGCGCCGCCGCGATTGTCCACGATCACCTGCTGGCCGAGGCGTTCGGTCAATGCGAGCGCGGTAACCCGGCCCACTGTATCGAGAGCGCCACCAGCCGGAAAAGGGATGACCATGCGAACCGGTCGGGTGGGCCAAGCCTGTGCTGACGCGGTACCGCTCGCCAACATTCCTGCAAGCGCGAATGCGACGAGGGCAAGGCCCTTGCGTTCGCCAACGGGCAACAGAAAATTCATGCACCTCTCCTCGCATCCAGCGACCATCGTTTTAGCGCGACATCGCGTCGCGCTATTCGTTCATCAAGTGATGCACTGCCTCCTTGGGCGGGGCATCGGCCCAGGCTGACCGAAAGGCGAGCTGAATACCTGCTGCTGCTTGACCGCCATCGGACCGTCTTCATCAATGATGGCACGCAATATGAACTCCTGGTACAGGGCGTAGTTCTTCTCATAGTTCGGGCGGTCGAATGTCGAATGCGCGAACAAGGTGCCCATGTAGCGGTGCGTCTTCACGACACCAGCTTTAAGCCGATGACGAGCAGCACCAGCGCGAGGCACATCCGCACCGGCCGCTCCGGTAAGGTGCCGCGGTACCGGCTGCCCACCCAGATAAATTTGCGCTTTGGCGTCGCGAAATATCGGTAGGCCACATCGATCGTGATGCCTTGTTCCCGCTCGGCTTCCAGGCCATCGGTTAACAAGGAAAGATCAACGCCTTCATGCCCGCGCTTCGATGAGACACGCTCAAGCGCCGCCAACTGGTCATCGGCCAACGCACAGGTGTCATGAAGCAGACGTCCAATCAGCGTACTCTTGCCATCATCAACGCTACCGGCGGTGATGAATCGAACGACGCTGCGTTCGTCCGCCGTAGTGGATAAAGCGGCGGGCAAAGCGGTCGCGCGATCGGCGGTTTCATTCAGCGCCATGTCATGCTCCTCTTATGGCTGGCTGGTGCATGATCAGAAGTAGCCTTCTTTTTTGCGCCGCTCCATCGAAGCATCCGATGTTTGATCGTCCATCCGCGTGGCACCGCGTTCCGTAATGGTGGGGACCGCGGTTTCGGCGATGATTTCGGCCACCGTGCGCGCTGTGGATTCGACCGGGCAAGTGCACGAGATATCGCCCACCGCACGAAAGCGCACCGACATTTCCTCGATCGCATCGCCTTCCTTGGCCGGGGTGAGTTCGGTCACCGGCATGAGCAAGGAACCGTGCCTGACGATCGGCCGGCGATGCGCGAAATAGATGGGTGACACCGCGAGTCGTTCGCGTTCGATGTATTGCCACACGTCGAGCTCGGTCCAGTTGCTGATCGGAAAAACGCGCATATGCTCGCCCTGATGGACCTGCGTGTTATCGAGATTCCACAACTCCGGGCGCTGATTCTTCGGATCCCATTGACCAAATTCGTCGCGAAACGAGAAGACGTGTTCTTTCGCGCGGGCCTTCTCTTCGTCGCGGCGTGCACCGCCAATGCAGGCGTCAAACCCGCATTCCGTGACCGCTTCGAGAAGCGTCACTGATTGCGCTGCGTTGCGGCCGTCACCGGCATGGCGCAATCGACCATGACGATCAGTCGATTGCGAAACCCGATCAGAAAGTAGATGTGCGCGAATAGCCAGAACAGCCAGGCCGGCAGGCCGCAGAATCGCCGATCATCGCGATGTTCGGGTGGCCGGGCAAACTCAAATCGGGCTGCACCATCACACGGCCGGCGCGGTCCAACGCTGCGCCGCCGGTCGCGGCAATGCTCTTGCCCAACGCGGAGCCCGCCACACCGGCCGCCCAGATCACCGTGTGGCTGGGTAGTCGGAGCGTGGTGATCGCGCCCTCACCCAGTTCGCAGGTCACCCCGCCCGCGTCGATGCCGGTCACTCTGCAACCGGTGCGAACCTCCACACCAATGCGTGTCAGTTGCTCGCGGGCGCGCTCGGAGAGCTGGGGGACGAAACTGCCAAACACGCGGTCCGCCCCTTCGATCAGAATGACCCGGGCGCGCCGCGTGTCGATGCGTCGGAATTCATCTTTTAGCGTGTGCTCTGCCATCTCTTTCATCGTACCGGCCATCTCCACACCGGTGGGACCGGCGCCGATCACCACGAAGCTGAGCCACGCCTCGCGTTCCGCAGCATCTTCGCAACGTTCGGCGTGTTCAAACGCGCCGATGACTTTGGCGCGGATCGCGAACGCATCGGCCAGCGTTTTCAGTCCCGGTGCAAACGCCGCCCAGTCATCGTGGCCGAAATAGCTGTGCGTTGCGCCCGGTGCGACGATGAGGTGATCGAATTCGAGCCACGATCCGTCATCAAGCGTGATACGGGTGGACGGCACGTCGATCGCGGTCACTTCGGCCTGCAGAATGGTCAGATTGCCGCGCTGCATGGCGCGGCGCAAGGTGTGGCGAATTGGCGCGCTGATCGCCGGGGCGCTCAGGCCCGCCGTGGCCACCTGATAGAGCAGTAGTTGGAACAGATGGTGGTTGGTGCGATCGATCGGCGTGATCTCGAGCGGCATTTTCGATAAGGCGCGCACCGCTGCGAGGCCGCCGAATCCGCAGCCGATCACGCCCACGCGCGGCCGCACCGCCGTCATGCTGCGCTAGCGCGAGCGGGGCTCGCGGCCACCGATTCACACTGCTCAATCATCGTCCAAGCCCGCCGGCCATCAACCCCGACGATCAGCCGCGTGACGGCGGCATCATCGAAAAGCGCTAAGAACGCCAAAGTTCTCACGGCAAGTGGCCGATCCGAAGGGTCGCTAATCAGAATCCGCGTAACGTCGATATCCTACTACCCTGTCGCAATCCGATGTGCCGATCGGACCATGCTATGAACCTCCCCTTTCGCGTCGCACTCCATCGCTACGTGTTTTCGGTCGGCTCTTTCAGAATCTCAGCCGCCAAGGCAATGTCTACGCATTCGCGGCCGCCCTGCGCGGGCCCTACTCCACCGGCCAGCGGAGCTTCACCATCTTCTGCATATTCAGGCGACCGGCGATGCGCTCGGCGGTGGTTTTCACTTCTCGCATCACATCGTCGTAACTGATCTTGGTCGGCTTGCCATCCTTGAGAACCTGGTCGCCCGCGATATAGACATGCTTCACGGTATTGCCGGTGGCGCTGTAGACGAGATTCGACACCGGGTTATAGAGCGGCTGCCATTCAGGAACCGTCGCATCGAACATCACGAAATCGGCTTCCTTGCCGGCCTCGATCGAACCGATGCGATCGGCCATGCCAAGACCTTTCGCGCCATTGATGGTGGCCATCTCGACTGCCGTCTCCGGCGGCATCACGCGCGGATTGGCGCGCGCCTCCTTGTAGCCACACACGCACAAGCGCATTTCTTGAACGATATCGACGATGCCCGAACACGCATGATCGGAGCCCAGCGTGACGTTGACGCCTAGCGCGAGCAACTCAGGATGCATGCCGACGGTGAGATAGCCATAGCCGTTATGTACCGACGACGAAGGGCTGCACACCAACGTGGGTTTGCGCTTGGCAAGCATCGCCACTTCCTGCGGTTCGAGCCAGCCTGTGTGCACGAGCACCGTCCGCTCATCCAGCACGCCAAGTGACTCCAGTCGTTCGATCTCCGGTTTGCCATGCTGAGCGATGCTGGAATCGCGCGTCGAGTAGGAAAAACACGCATGCGTCTGCACGAAGCTGACGTGCTTATCGGCGATATCCTTGAGGCCGGTAATCAGTTTGTCGGTGGCGTTGTTCAGGCCGCGAAACGAGGCGCTCACCGATAATCTGCCGTGGTGCTTGCCAAGATAGGTGTCGAACATGCCTTGGGTCTTGTCGAGACACTTCTCGGTCGATTCGATCATCGAAGGCGGCAAGAGCCCCAAGACCGATTTGGTTTGATCGAAACAACTGCATGCGACATTCATGCGCATGCCGGAAGCCATCACTGCGCGCACCGTGGCATCCGGATGATAGTTGCCGGGATCGATAAAGCAGGTCACACCATGACGCAGCAATTCAAGCGCGGCAAACGATGCGCTGACGTAAACATCTTCAGCGGTATTGGCCGCCTCGTACGGATACATATGCTCGAACAGAAACGACTGTGCGTTCGCTTCGTCGGCCAGGCCACGCGACATCTGAAACGATGCGTGCAGATGATTGTCGATGAACCCAGGGGTCACGACGGCGCCTTTGCCGTCGACGATCCGCTCGGCTGTCCAAGCCTGTTCGATTGCCGCTGATTTGCCCACCGCGACGAACTTTCCTGCTTTGATCGCAATCCCGGCATCGCGAATGACCCGCCGGCCCGCATCAACCGTAATAAGCCAATCGATCCCGCGCACCACTACATCGGCATGGCAACTCATGAGTCGTCGCCTTCCTGGGTGCGCCGCCCTTTCAGGCGGGTTGCATCGGTGCCCTGCCAGCGCTTGACGATGCCCGCGTCGATACCAAACAGATCGAGTGCACGACCCACCGTTTGGCTCACCACGTTGTCGAGCGTTTGCGGCCGGTGATAGAACGCGGGCACCGGCGGCATCACGATGGCCCCGTTGCGTGTCGCCTGCGCCATCAGCTCGATATGTCCGGCATGCAGCGGCGTCTCGCGAAATAGCAGCACCACGCGGCGGCGTTCCTTCAATTGCACATCGGCAGCACGCACGATGAGATCATCATCGAAGCAACTGGCGATGCCAGATAAGGTCTTCACCGAACACGGCGCGATCAGCATGCCTTCGGTCTTGAACGAACCGCTCGACACCGCAGCACCGATATCGCGATAGCTATACAAGGTATCGGCAAGGGCCCTCACCTGTGCGGTGTCGTAGTCGGTTTCCTCGGCAATGGTGCGCGCAGCCGACGGCGACAAGACCAGATGCGTCTCGACATTGCCCGTGGCGCGAAGAATCTCCAGTGCCCGAATGCCGTAGATGACGCCGGAGGCGCCGGTGATGCCGATGATGAGTTTTTTCTTCATTCCTGTTTGTTTGAAATGCGCAGCGGGCGCGGTCAATCAATATGCTGCAACCGGCCTGCTGCCAGGAGCTTTCGCCAAAGCTCCATTTGCCCACGAAAGAATTTCGCGAAATCTTCCGGCGTTCCCGGCGTGGCAATTTCACCGCGATCGACAATGCGTTTCTTCACATCCGAACGATTGAGCGCGAAATTGACTGCGTCATTCAATTTCGCGACGATGGCAGGCGGGGTACCGCGTGGCACAAAGATGCCAAACCATCCCGCGAAATCGTAATTGACGCCCTGCTCAATGGCGGTCGGCAAATCGGGCAAACTGGACAGTCGCACCGGCCCGGCGACCGCAAGCCCACGGACCTTGCCCGCCTTGATGTGCGGCGCAATCGTGCTCGCGAAATCGAAGATCGCCTCGAGTTGCCCGCCAAGCAGCGCCACCTGCGCCGGTGCCGTACCCTTGTATGGGACATGCGTGATTTCGATCCCCGCGACGTCGGCGAACAACACCCCCGACAAATGCGTGGTCGTGCCGGGCCCTGCCGATCCAAACGTGACCCCGTGGCCCTTGTCCTTTTTCTTCGCCCAAGCGATGAATTCGCGTAAATCCTTCGCCGGCACCGAAGGATGGACCGCCACGCTCATTGGAATGACATTGATGCCCGCCACCGCGATGAGATCGACCAACGGGTCAAACGGAAAATTCTTCTGCAGAATCGGATTGCTCGCGAGACTGGTCGCCGTGTTGAGGATCGTGTAGCCGTCCGGCTTACTCGTTTTGGCAACCTGTTCGGCGCCGATATTGCCACCCGCACCGGGCTTCAACTCGATGATGACGTTCTGGCCCAGGCGTTGCGACATCTCGTGCTGAATAACGCGCGCAATTTGGTCGGCCGGTCCGCCGGCGGCATAGGGAACGATCATCGTGATGGGTCGTACCGGATATTCCTGCGCACTGGCGTGGGTGATCACGCCGCACCAGACCGCGCCGAAGACGAGCAGCAACGCACGATTGAAGCGATTCATAGAGCTCCCCAGCAAGTCGTTCAGGTTGCGCATCTAGTGTACCGTCAAGCGGCCGATGCCGACCCCTCCCTATGCTGAATGACGCTATCCTCCCCGCTCGATCCAAGCAGGGGACGAGCATGGCTGCAAAGCGGCGCGCATGATGATCACTGGGCGCATTGTCACCGGCCGCGGCAAGGCGGCGGGCTTTACCCAACTTGACTGGGTAAGGCGCCAAGCCATCGCGCTTGCCGGCATCGATCCGTATCCTGGCACCGTCAACATTCAAATCACCGATGATTCGAGTCTTGCATCCTGGGCGGCGTTGCGCGCCGTTCCATCGTCTGTCTTGACGCCGCCTTCTGCGGCCTTTTGTAGCGCGCGATGTATCCCGGTTCGCATTGACGGTCTCGCTGCGGCGGCGATTGTCCCCGATGTTCCGGGTTATGCAATGGATACCATCGAAGTGATTGCGTCCGTTCATGTTCGCGAGGCCTTGGCGCTTGCCGATGGCCATGCCGTCAGCCTCGAACCCTGGACGGCGAAACGAGTGCGGGCGTGCATCTTCGATGTCGACGGCACGATCCTCGATTCGGTCAATGCGTACTACGAACTAGCCAAGCGCGCCGCACAACCATTCGGCTACGCGGTAACGCTTGACCATGTTCGTCACGCCTTATCGACGGGTACCAATTTCTGGGCAAACGTGGTGCCGGCCGATGCACCGGAACGCGATGCGCAGATGAAAGGCATGATGCGTGCGGCGCGCGAGATCTGGATACCGGTGTTGCGCGAACATGCGCGAACCTTCCCGGGATTGGTCGCGACCCTAGAGGCGCTGCAGAGCCAGGGTATCGCACTTGGCATCATGACCAACGCATCACCCCAGGTGATCGAACATCTAGAGGAGGCCGGCGTCGCGCATTTCTTCCAGGCGATCGTCACGAATGCCGATGTCAAGAACCGCAAACCCGATCCGGAGGGTATCGTGCGCTGCCTCGAGATGTTGGGCGTACCAGCGCGCGAAGCCGCCTATGTCGGCGACACGCCGCTCGACATCGACGCAAGCAACGCGGCGGGTGTGCACGCGTTTGGGGTGCTGACCGGCGCCGCCGATAGCGCGACACTCACGCGTGCAAAAGCGCATCGATTACTGACAAACCTCGATACACTGCCCGCGCAACTGGTGGGGCCTGCATGAAAAAGGGACTGATTCTCCTCGCGTATGGTTCGCGAGACCCGCAGTGATCGGCACCGATGCGAGCCATCGCCGATCGGATCCGTGCGCAAGAGCCCGCCCTCACCGTCGGGCTCGCCTATCTAGAACTCACCGCGCCGACGTTTCCTGAGGCGGTTGCCACGATGATTGCATCCGGCGTCGACGCGATCGACATCGCCCCACTGTTTCTCGGCCAGGGCGGCCACCTGAAGCGAGACGTCACGGCATTGCTGGACGCCGCTCGGATCGCCCATCCGGATGTGCGGATCGACGCTTTGCCCGCGCCGGGAGAATCACCAAAGGCGCTGGATGCGATAGCGGCGTGGTTGATTCAACGACAGTGAAAGGATGAAAAGAACAACGTCCATCGCCCGCGCCCGAATCAGGCGAGCCGCTTCACCTCATTCCCAGCCGTTGGGATCCGACCATCGATCGCTACGATTGGATGATCCGCATGCGCGATGAGCGAGTCGAAGCCATGTGGCCGGTGAGCGCACCGGGGCACTCACCTGATGGTGACTGATGGCACGACGCTGGGGCAATTCCTTACGGAAGATTGGTATCTTGGCCGAAAATTAAAGTATCGCCTGCGACTGGGTTCACCTGAGATCTTTCGTGGCAGTCTTAAGCGGACGGTTGTTCCCTTGCCATGAAGGGTCATCAACAATTCGATCTTTCTTTGGCCGCCCATGTTCCGCTTTCTTGCTTCCATTTTTCAACGACTGGCGCCGCTCCGGAACCCCAAGCCCGTTGCCAAGGTGAAAGACAGTCCGGATGCCTTTGCGCAGCTGAACGAAGTCGCGCCACTCATCGCGGTTCGTGATGCGGCGAGCCACGCGCCCGCGACAACGGCAAAGGTATTACCGTTTGTTTGTCGCGAAGCGATATTGAATCGCGCTGAGCGGATCTGTGGCTACGAGTTCTTGCTCGATCGCCCGATGCAGGCGCGCTTCAAAGATCGCGGCGTCGGCATTCGCAAAACGTATGACCATCTGCTGATGCGGGAGCTGACTCGAGTTGGCCATGGCAGTCTTCTTCAGGATCGGCTTACCATGTTTGAGATTGGCGCAGCTTCCATGGTTGGCGGCATCCCGAATAAACTGCCGCGAGCCAATTCCGTAATCTTTCTCAATGCACCGAACGATCCTATCCAGGATCAAACGATGATGGGCAAGCGCATCGACGCGTTGAACGGTGCTGGATTTCAAGTGGGATGGAGCTGGCAAAAAGCGGCTGAACTGTCGATGGACGCGCTAACACGCTGCCGGTTCGTGCGCGTTGACACAACCGCGTTTGACGGCATTGAGCTGAAAGAGTTAGCCCGCAGACTCGCCCGATTGAATCGGGCAAACGGCGAGCCGCGGATACAACTCATCACGCGCAATGTGCAGACCGTCGATGACTTTCAGATGTGTTTCCGCGCCGGATTCGATTTCTTTCAGGGCCCATTCATTAGCAGTTTCAAGAGCTGGAAGGGTCCAAAGAGCGACGTCGATCGACTGCGTGTGTTCGGGCTCCTCAGGCGTCTGCGAAGCGGCGCCGATTAAGGGGCGCTCGCCCGCGATCTGCGCACCGGGCCGGTCCTCACCTATCGGCTATTGCGGTACATCAATTCCGCCGAGCTTGGATTGCAGCGACACATCGGGGGAATCGACGAGGCCCTTTTCGTGATCGGTGTCGACAAGCTATACCGGTGGTTGTCACTCCTCCTCTTCAACATCAAGGATCGTGGTTTCGCCGAGCGGGCGATGATCGAACGGGTCTTGATGCGCGTCCGCACCATGGAATTGCTCAGCAAAGGCCCGCTCAATCTCGATCTCTAATTTCTCACTGGCGTGCTCTCGATGCTCGATCAGTTCGTCGGGCGTCCCATCAGGGAAATCCTGCCGGAGATCAATGTACAGGAAGGCGTGAAGGAGGCGCTCCTGACGCAGTCGGGACCCTACGGGCCGCTGTTTGATTTGGCCAAGGTGTGCGAGCAAGGCGACCCGGTGCAGATCTTAGCCGCGGCGGAACGTTGCGGCGTCGATCAATCGATCCTCAATACCAAGCTCATGGCCGCGCTCAACTGGGCTAACGAAACAGCCGCGATCACCGAATGATGCAGGCTGCGGCGCAGATCGCGCCGCTTGCCGCGAAGAGAGCGTGGCAGCCACGATCGCCGATCGGATCCGTGCGCAAGACTCACGGCCGAAGGCCCATATGCCATGCCGTTCTTTGCTCATCGCGATTTCTTCGTTCCTTTAGCAGCGCCCGCCCCATAGCATCGCCCGGTCTTCTCGCCTTGGACGACGGATGTATCGCTACGACCATATCGACCAAACGATCGTGACCGAGCGGGTCGCGCAGTTTCGCGATCAAACCCGCCGGTACCTCGCGGGCGCGCTGACCGACGACTAATTTCTGCCGTTGCGTCTGCAGAATGGCCTTTACATTCAACGTTATGCGCCGATGTTGCGGATCGCCATCCCGTACGGTTTGCTGGCCGCTCGGCAGTTTCGCAAGCTCGCCGCAATCGCCCGACAATTTGACCGCGGTTACGGCCACTTCAGCACGCGCCAGAATCTGCAGCTCAACTGGCCGCGCCTGGAAGACGTGCCGGACATGCTGGAGGCTCTTGCCTCGGTGGAGATGCATGCGATCCAGACCAGCGGCAATTGCGTACGGAATGTGACGACTGATCACTTTGCAAGCGTCGCGCCCGATGAAATCGTCGATTCGTTTGTCTGGTGCGAACTGGTCCGTCAATGGTCGACCTTCCATCCGGAATTTTCGTTTTTACCACGCAAATTCAAGATCGCCGTCAATGGCGCCCTGAACGACCGGACCGCTGCCCTTGTCCACGACATCGGCCTCAACGCGATCCGTGCAGACGATGGCGCGATCGGCTTCCAGGTGATTGTCGGTGGTGGTTTAGGCAGAACACCTGTCATTGGACATGTGATCCGAGAATTCCTACCCTGGCAGCATCTGCTCACTTATCTCGATGCGATTCTGCGCGTCTACAACCGGTACGGACGCCGAGACAACAAATACAAAGCACGCATCAAGATCCTCGTGCGTGAGAAGACCCCGGAAGTCTTCACGCGCGAAATAGAAGAAGAATGGGCCCATCTGAAAGATGGACCGGCCACGCTCATCGAAGCGGAAATTCAACGCATTGAAGCGCGCTTTAACCGCCCATCGTATGAAACGCTGCCGGTGCATCATGCAGCACTTGCAGAACTGCTCGCGACCGACCGCGCCTTCGCCGCCTGGTATCGCCGCAATGTCCACCCGCACAAGATGCCCGGTTATGCGGCAGTTTCGCTTTCTCTCAAGAAAACCGGCGTACCGCCAGGTGATGTGACGTCCGATCAAATGGAAGCCATTGCCGATCTCGCGGACCGGTACAGCTTCGGCGAACTGCGGGTGAGTCATGAACAGAATCTGATCCTTGCCGATGTGCAGCAAAGCGATCTGCACGCCGTTTGGCGGCGTGCCCGCGAACTGGGTCTTGCCACGCCCAACATCGGCTTGCTCACCAATATCATCGCCTGCCCGGGCGGCGATTTCTGTTCGCTTGCCAATGCGAAATCATTGCCCATTGCAGCGGCGATTCAGGAGCGTTTCGACGATCTCTATTTTCTGCATGACATCGGCGAGTTGGATCTCAACATTTCAGGCTGCATCAATTCATGCGGCCATCATCATGTCGGCCACATTGGCATCCTGGGCGTCGACAAGGCCAATGAGGAGTGGTACCAGGTCTCGATCGGTGGATCGCAGGGCGTGAATGCATCGCTTGGCAAAGTCATCGGTCCGTCGTTTGCACAAGATGAAATACCGGATGTCGTCGGCCGTCTGCTCGATTGCTACGTCGCCCGGCGCGAAAGCGATGATGAACGATTCATCGATGTCGTGCGGCGCATCGGTATCGAACCCTTTAAGGAAACCGTCTATGCCAACACTCATCAATCAGCGACAACTTCTCACTGATCAATGGGTTCACGTCGATGATGCGGCAGAATTGCCCGCGCTCGTGCCGGTCCTGGTGTCGCTCGCCCGCTGGCAACATGACCGGCTGCTGCTCGCGGCACGGCAGGCGCCGCTTGGGGTCCTCCTCAGCACGCATCACACGGCCTCCGACATTGCCGAACATCTGCACAGTTTTGGGCTGGTGACGATTCATTTCCCCAAGTTCACCGATGGTCGCGATTACTCGATCGCTCGCACACTGCGCGAGCGATTCGGCTATCGGGGCGAGCTCCGGGCCGCGGGCAATGTGCTGCGCGACCAGCTATTTAACATGGCACGTGTTGGATTCAATGCCTTTCTGCTTCGTGACGGTCAGGATGTTGATGCAGCATTGGCTGCATTTCGCGATTTCAGCAAGGCCTATCAAGTGTCCGTCGAGCGGCCGATCCCGCTGTTTCGCAGGCGTGCGGCGGTGAGCGCATGAGTGGCACCGTCTATCTCGTCGGCGCCGGACCGGGCGCACCGGATTTGCTGACGGTGCGGGCGGTGCGCCTCCTCGAACGCGCGGACATCGTGTTGCATGACGCGCTCGTACATCCTGACGTGCTCGCGCTCGCTCCCCGCGCGGAATGCATTGCCGTTGGGAAGCGATGTGGCAAGCATTCCGCCGCACAGCGCTTCATCAATAAGCGCCTCATCGACGCAGCTTGACGCCATGCCGTGGTCGTCCGACTCAAAGGGGGCTACCCCATGCTGTTTGGTCGCGCGCAAGAAGAAATAGATGTGCTGCGCGAAGCAGGCATCGTAGTGGAAATCGTCCTAGGCGTGACCTCCGCCTTGGCCGTCAGTGCCCTGCTGGAAGCATCACTCACGCAACGCGGCATCAGCCGCAGCGTGGTGTTCGTGACGCCACGCGTCGGTGAAAACGAGCGGACCAGAAATTGGGTCAATGCGGCAGTTGCCGCTGATACCGCAGTGATCTACATGGGCCGCGGCGAGGCGGCAGCGATCACGAGCGCCTTGATTGCATATGGCCGCGCACCGCACACGCCGGTCGCGATTGTGGAAAGCGCATCGCTCCCCGACTGCGCGCGCTACATTGGCCAACTCGCCAATCTACCGGCTCTGGCGGCGCAGACCGGTGATGGGCCGACCATGATTATTCTTGGCGATGTCGTGCGCGCGGCGGCAAGCTTCGCCGTGGAAGAAGCGCCGGCACGATTGCAACGCGTGGGCTAGAGTATCAGCGGCAGAGCAGCAAGCGACCTCGTGATCCTCTACCATTCGCGAAGACCCCGACCTGCTTTTCCTCCGCGCCCTCCGCGTCCTCCGCGGTGAATTTTTGAGGCATTAGGCTGTAGGAGAAAACATGACCATCCGCAAAGGCTTCCTCGACACCGTCGGCAACACGCCGCTTATCCGGCTTAGTCGATTGTCCGACCAGACCGGCTGCGAGATTCTCGGTAAAGCCGAGTTTCTGAATCCGGGCGGATCGGTGAAGGATCGTGCCGCGCTGGCGATCGTCCTCGATGCAGAAAAACGTGGGGTCCTGCGCCCGGGTGGCGTCATCGTCGAAGGGACTGCCGGCAATACCGGCATTGGCCTCGCACTGGTTGCGAATGCGCGCGGTTATCGCACGGTGATCGTCATTCCCGATACGCAGTCGCAGGAAAAGAAAGACACGTTGCGTCTCTCGGGTGCGACACTCTATGAAGTGCCGGCGGTGCCGTATAGCAATCCCAACAACTACGTGCATGTCGCCGAGCGGCTGGCTCAAGCGCTCGCCAAGACCGAGCCGAATGGCGCCATCTGGGCCCAGCAATTCGATAACGTGGCCAATCGGCAAGGCCATGTCGATACAACTGGCCCGGAAATCTGGGATCAGACCGGCGGCAAAGTCGATGTCTTCATCTGCGCAGCAGGCACCGGCGGGACCCTCGCCGGGGTAGCTGAAGCGCTGCGAAAAAGAAAATCAACCGTGCAAATCGGCCTGGCCGACCCACCCGGTGCGGCGCTCTATCATTACTACAAGCACGGCAGTCTGAAGGCAGAAGGCTCTTCAATCACGGAGGGCATCGGCCAGGGTCGCATTACGAAGAACCTGGAAGGACTGAAGGTCGATTTGCCGTTGCAGATTCCCGATACCGAAACAGTGCAGATCGTGTTTGATCTTCTGCGATACGAGGGCCTTTGCCTTGGCAGCTCAAGCGGCATCAATGTCGCGGGCGCAGCGCGGGTCGCGCGCGAACTTGGGCGTGGGCATACGATTGTCACCATACTTTGCGATTCGGGACAGCGCTATCAATCGCGACTTTTTAATTCGGCGTTCCTGCGCTCGAAGAATCTGCCGGTGCCCACATGGATCGAGCAGACGGTGCCGACGATGCCGGGTGGGGTGATGAAGTAGGCGGGGAACGTCCGCTGATGGTCGGCAACGAGCGTTACAGACGCGGAGAGAAAAATTGAACAATGGTGCGTCTGCCGGCCGCTCTAAGGCACGCCGTTCGCTCATTTCGCGGACAGTCTGCGCAAGACGCTAGAGTTCGGCGTTCCCGACCAGTTGCCTGTCAACAGGTACGGCGCGCCCTTATCGCAGCACTGATTCACCCAATCAACCTTTTGATCACAGCGCGCGTAGAATGCGTTTGCCTGTTGCGTTTCGGGCGACGGCCGGCCGCATATCGCGCGAGGCGATGACGTAATGCTCGAATTCACCGCCACAACGGGGTCTGCCCGCATGGCTCGCCAATAAAATTGGCAAACCCTCACCCTGTCACGCTCATCGGCCCAGGAGGTCGTTCCGCCATGCAAAGCACGGCCCTATGCCTACTCGTTCTGTTCCAGGCGATATACGGTGGAACCTCCCATGCCACGGAAACGTTCCGGCCTAGACTGGGCGAGGAAATTTCCAAACAGGAAAGATCAGTCAAGCGAGCGGCGACGAGCGCGACGAAGGCTACGTCACCGGCCGGTCGCTGGCGTCCTACGCCGAGATCCTGCCCTCGCGATTCGAGCGCTCATTGGCGCTACTTGGCCCCAAGGACCGCTGATTGGATATTGGCGCGGGCGAGGGTCACGCAATCCTGGATTATCTCGCGCCTGGCCGCGACCTGAAGCGGCTCAGTCAGCGCAACCGTCATGAATGGAGAGCACAAGCCATCGCGCTCTCGATCGAAGACCGCCGAACCCCCTTCTGGCATCAGACTGCCGCGATTCTTGGCGCCAAGCAGATCCAATATTTATATAACCGTCGCGTGCGCGACTTCTCACTGAAAGAGCTTGGCCAATTCAGAGTCATTTCCGATGTCATCGGTGGCTTCTCACATACCGACGATCTATCCGCGATGATGGAGAGGGTGATTGGTTTCATGGCCATGCAGGGCAATTTTTTTACGCTGCCGCAAGATGTAGAGACGGAGGAAGGAACGAGCAAGCCCTACTGGGACGGCTCACCCTTCACCACCGAAATCAAAAGCGCCGCGGGCGCCGATGTAAAAGTCTGCTCCTGGCTGAAGAGCATTTCCTGCGTGCAGGTCACCTGCGAGCTGAAGACCGGATGGAAACCACCGATCGAAACCTATAGCGTGCGTAAAGTATGCGGCAACGTGAAGGTCCCACGC
>SHXR01000057.1 GCA_009693235.1 Betaproteobacteria bacterium
CCCAAAGACACACGCCATCGCCTCAATCGCGCTCGACCAATCGGCACTCAGCCACCGCACAATCGGTCCCGGTTACACTGCCGGTCCAATCAACCATCGACTTCCCGCTCGACTCGTTCAGGATCAAACCTGAATTGGAAACGGCTATGTGGGCAGGATCTCCCAGTAAGCCGATGGGCCAATGACCTTTCGGCATACCGATATAGCGGGCTGGCCATACCGCTCGACCATTAAGGCGCTTGAATTGGCCCGATTCGCCCCAATTCACAGGAAATCGGGATCAGAGGGGTCGCTGCCGCTTGACCCGTGCCGACCGGCATACTAGGCTTCATTCATTGCCAAAAGCCCGTGCAACGTCGGGGTGATCCCCGTCCGGACGGCCGGGTCGGCAGCCAAGTCAATAGCCGACAATGTATTCGCGAGGAAATCATGGATAGCGTCGATCTCGAAGTCGTAAAGAGTGCGGTCAACTGGGTAGCGGCCGGGCATGCCGTTACCTTGGTCACGATCGTCAAGACCTGGGGTTCTGCGCCGCGTCCGGTCGGTGCAATGACCGTCATTCGCGACGATGGGCATGTCATGGGGTCAGTTTCCGGGGGATGCGTTGAAGACGATCTGATCGATAAGGTAAAAGCCAAGCAGATCGCGGCGACCAAGCCGGAAGAGGCCGTCTATGGGGTCACCACCGAGCAGGCAACGCGCTACGGATTGCCCTGCGGCGGCACGCTCGAACTGGTCCTCGAACCGATTTCGGCCCGTTCGAAATTGCCCGAGCTGCTGGCGATCATCGAAAAGCATGAGCTGGTGGCCCGCATGCTCGATATGAAAACCGGTGATGTGACGCTGCAATCGGGCAAGTGGTCCGACGAGCTCACTTACGACGGCAGCGTGCTGAAGACGGTGCATGGGCCACGTTGGCGCCTCTTGATGATCGGCGCCGGTCAGGTGTCGCGCTATCTGGCCAATTTTGCGATGGCGCTCGACTACCATGTGACGGTGTGCGATCCGCGCGAAGAGTATATGGACGAGTGGGACCTCGACGGCGTGACCCTCACCCGCACGATGCCCGATGACGTGGTGCTGGAAATGAATATGGATGGGCATTCTGCGGTCGTCGCATTGACGCATGATCCGAAACTTGACGATCTCGCGTTGATGGAAGCGTTGAAATCGCCCGCTTTCTATGTGGGCGCGCTGGGCTCGACGAAAAACAATGACACCCGCCGCAAACGCCTCGCCGAATTCGACTTGTTGGCGGAAGAAATTGCCCGGCTGCGTGGCCCGGTTGGACTCAAGCTGGGTGGCAAGACCCCGCCCGAGATTGCGCTCTCTATCATTGCCGAGATGACTGCGGTGCGCCGCGGCGTGAAGCTTCCTGAATTGATTCCGCCGGAAAAGACCAACGTGACGGCCGGCTGCGCGGTATCGGCGAATTGATGTGTACCCCCCGCGGGCCTACGCGGTAGCGTGGTCGCGGATTTCTGCTACGGACACTGATGCAAATTGTCGGGGTTCTGCTCGCCGCTGGTTTTTCGCGGCGTTATGGCGCAAATAAACTGATCCAACGTCTGCCTGACGGTTCTTTTGTTGCGGTGGCTGCCGGTCGCAATCTACTCGCCGCGTTGCCCGATTCCATTGCGGTGGTGCGGCCAGACGTTCCGGAACTTGCAACGGCATTGCAAGCGGCCGGGCTTCGCGTGGTGATCTGTGAGAACGCGCAACTTGGGATGGGCGCAAGTCTTGCAGAAGGAATCCGGGCCGCGATCAATGCCGGCGGTTGGGTCGTCGCGCTGGCCGATATGCCTTTTATTCTGCCGGCTTCAATTCGCGCCGTCGTGCAGGGTATCGAGGCCGGGTATCCGCTTGTTGCAACCCAGTTCGGCGGTGAACGTGGCCATCCGGTGGGTTTCTCTAGTCACTATCGCGCCGAGCTATCCCAATTGAGCGGCGACGAGGGCGCGCGGCGAATTCTCAAGCGCGATCCGATCACTTTTATTTCCAGCACCGATCCGGGTGTGATCCGCGATATCGATACGCCGGGCGATCTGCCGCAATGAAGGCACTGCGGCGATTCGTACTGAGTGCCTTGCTCAGTACAGCCATCTCGGCGAATGCTAGCTCGACCGATTCCGCGGTCGCCGTCGGCTGGCGCCGCGTCCCAGACGGCCGGGCCACAAGACCCGGACCTCGATCCGCGGCCGCCCGCGTTGTCGACGCATGAGCCGATGTATATCATTGCCGGCGGCCGCGACAAAGCTTCGGCGAAATTGCAGCTGTCGTTCAAGTACCGATTGTTCGATGAAGAGAGTGCGCTCGCCCGCTTCCTGCCATCGCTCGCGAAAATTCACTTCAGCTATACGCAGACATCGCTCTGGGATGTTGGTGATGAGTCCGCCCCGTTTCGCGATACCAGTTATCGGCCAAGCTTTTTCTATCTCGATGAAGACTTTTGGCGATCGGACGACATGTCGCAACGACTCTCGTTGGCGGCCGGCGTCGAACATGAATCCAATGGCCGCGCCGCTGTGGATTTTCGTTCCATCAATGTGCTGTTCCTTCGCACTCGCTGGCGCATCAACGTCGGCGCGGACATGTATGTTGTGTTATGGCCGAAATTCGTGCGGTACCTCGAACGCTCAGACAATCCAGATATTGCTGTCTAGCGCGGTTATGGCGATCTGAATGTCCGGTTCGGGAAGTACGATGGTATGGAAGCGTCCACCACATGGCGGAAGGGAACGCGCACCGTGGGATCGTGGCAAGTCGGCCTGACCTACCCAATCAGGCGGTGCATCCTGGCCGATGCAGGCGGATTTGTTCATCTGCAGTTCTTCAGCGACTATGGCGAGAGCTTTCTTGACTACGACCTGCGTCGCCCATCGCAGGTTCGCCTGGGCTTCGCGATCGTCCGTTAGGGAAACGTTGATCAAGCTATATCGCGCAATCAGCGTGACCATATTTTTCCGGCGGTTACGAGGGGCAATGAAGGGGTTGGGGCCCCTTCATCCCCAACGAGCCCCTTGTTCAGTGATTTTTTAGCAGCCCTTCGCGCGGTGCACCGAACGCCTGCCGCGACGGAAGCGTCTACACTTAAAGGAGCGCGCTGCGTCGCGGCCGACCGGGCGTGTCAACCATCATTCTCACACCACCATGAGTGAATCAATTCGCTACACGCTGCGCGCCGCGCGACCGGAGGCGCACTTGTTTGCGGTCGAGTGCGAGGTCAGTTCTCCCGATCCGGAAGGACAGCAATTCGCCTTGCCCGCCTGGATTCCGGGCAGCTACATGATTCGCGAATTCGCCAAGCACATCGTGTCCATCCGAGCGACGGCGGGGCGAGCAGCGGTGGCGCTGGAAAAGCTCGACAAACACACCTGGCGCGCGGCGCCGGTCAGCGGTCCGCTCAGGGTCACGATCGAAGTGTTCGCGCATGACGCATCAGTTCGTGGCGCGTTTCTGGACGGCACGCGGGGCTTTCTCAACGGCACCTGCGTGTTCCTGCGCGTGCTTGGTCAGGAGGACCGGCCTTGTGAGGTGGTCTTGGCAGCACCCGCCGGACCGCGCGGGCGATCGTGGCGGCTGGTGACGGCGATGACGCCGACCAAGGTCGATAAACAGGGGTTTGGCACCTACCGCGCGGTTGACTATGACGAGTTGATCGATCATCCGGTGGAAATGGGGACGCCCACGCTCGTCACGTTCCGCGCATGTGGTGTGCCGCACACCATCGCCATCACCGGCCGTCACGACACTGATCTCAGGCGGCTGGTCAATGATGTCCGCAAGATTTGCGAGACGCAGATCCGATTTTTTGGTGAACCAGCGCCGATGGATCGGTACGTCTTCTTCGTCAACGCTGTGCCGGATGGCTACGGTGGCCTGGAGCACCGGGCATCGACTGCGTTGATCTGTGGCCGCAACGATCTGCCGCGCGCCGGCATGCGTGAGACAACCGAGGCCTACCGGACCCTGCTTGGCCTGGTGAGTCATGAATATTTTCATACCTGGAATGTGAAGCGCATCAAGCCGCTCGCCTTTGCGCCCTACGATCTCGATCGCGAGAACTACACATCGCTGCTCTGGGCATTCGAAGGACTCACCTCGTACTATGATGATCTGCTATTGGTTCGTGCCGGGCTGATGTCCCGTAAGGACTATCTCACGACGGTTGCCCGCAACATCACCAGCCTTCTTCGCAATCCCGGTCGGTTGCGGCAAAGCGTCGCTGAATCGAGCTTCGATGCGTGGTCGAAATACTACCGGCAAGATGAAAACACGCCGAACGCGGTGGTGAGTTACTACTTGAAAGGAAGTCTGGTCGGGTTGTGCCTCGATCTGGCGATTCGTGCGCGTTCGAAGCAGCGGAAGTCGCTCGATGATGTGATGTTGCTGTTGTGGGAGCGCTATGGCAAGACCGGTCTTGGTGTGCCGGAAGATGGCATCGAACAGGCGGTGGAGGAGGCCACCGGACTGCAATTCGGCCCGTTCTTCGCCGGTGCCGTGCACGGCACCGAAGAGCTGCCGTTGACCCGTGCGCTCAATTTCGTCGGCGTGAAGATGAAAGTGCGAGCAGCCCTCACTGCGGCCGATCGCGGCGGCGTAGCCACCGCTACCGATCAAACCGTGCGCCAGCGGGCCGTGTGGCTTGGCATGCGCACCGCGACCGAGGGCAGTGAAATCAAGGTGACGCATGTGTTGGAGGCGAGCCCTGCGCAAGCGGCAGGACTGGCGGCAGGCGATATCCTCGTGGCGATCGACGGCTTTAAAGTGGATGGCAAGTCGTTCGACGGCATCGTTGAACAGCTGCGGGCGGATCAACGTATCGTTGTCCACGCATTCCGGCGTAACGAACTCGGCCGCTATGCGATGACACCAAGGAGCGCGCCCGCCGACACCTGTAATCTGATCACACCAAGCGCACGCAACAGCGGATTTGAAAAATGGTTGGGAGGTGGCGCGTGACGCAGGGTGCGCTGGCGGGCGGCATAACGCCTGTGATCCTGATCCGTCATGGCGAGACGACCTGGAATCGCGCTGGTCGATTGCAGGGGCAGACCGACAGCCCATTGAGCGATCTGGGGCGCGCACAGGCCGAGGCGACCGGAAAGTTATTGAGTGCGGAGTCGATCGACACGATTTTGTCGAGCGATCTGGGTCGCACCCGGGACACCGCCACTGCGATTGCGAAGGCCACCGGCGCGACGGTGCGGCTCGATGCGCGACTTCGCGAGCGTTCGTACGGCGAACTCGAGGGCCATACCTGGACCGAGGTTGAGCAAAAATTTCCGGAGGCGTGGCGCCGGATGAATGCCCGCGAGCCAGACTTTGTGCCCAGCCAAGGCGAAAGCCCGCGGGCGTTTTTCGATCGCGTCGTGAGTGTGCTCACCGAGCTTGCTCGGGCGCATGAAGGCCGTCGCATTGTCATCGTGACCCACGGCGGCGTGGTCGGCATGCTCTACCGGCATGTGATGCACATCGCGCTCGACGAGCGCCGCGACTATTCGCTCTTCAATGCGAGCATCAACCGATTTCGCTATGTGGAGTTACGCTGGTTTCTCGATGTATGGGGCGATGTGAGTCATCTGGAGGAACTGCGGCCGCCCACCGGTGAGACGTGAAAAGTGAAAAGTGAAAAGGCCCGTTCACCCTGGCCTGCTCTTAAGGGTGAAATCCGCATGGTAAGATATTGATTTTAAAGCCCTCTTGCTGGAATTCATCGTGACTTTCAAACCCTTGCCCTTGAGCGAAGTCGACCCGGAAATCGCACGGGTCATTGCGGCCGAAGTGACCCGCCAGGAAGATCACATCGAGTTGATCGCCTCGGAGAACTATGTAAGCCCCGCGGTGCTTGCTGCGCAGGGCTCGGTGTTGACCAACAAGTATGCGGAAGGCTATCCGGGCAAGCGCTACTACGGCGGTTGTGAACATGTCGATGTAGCCGAGCAGCTGGCGATCGATCGCGTTAAGCAGTTGTTTGGCGCCGAGACGGCTAATGTGCAGCCGCATTCCGGTTCGCAGGCTAACCAAGCGGTGTACGGCGCCGTGCTGAAGCCAGGCGACACGATTCTTGGCATGTCTTTGGCGCATGGCGGTCATCTGACGCATGGTGCGAGCGTCAACATGTCCGGTAAGACCTACCATGGCGTTGGCTACGGGTTGAATGACCGCGAGGAAATCGATTACGAACAAGTCATGCATCTTGCCAAGGGCCACAAGCCGAAGATGATCGTAGCGGGTGCCTCGGCGTATGCATTACAGATTGATTGGAAGCGCTTTCGCGCGATTGCCGATGAAGTCGGCGCGTATTTCATGGCCGATATCGCGCATTACGCCGGTCTCGTGGCAACCGGGTTCTACCCAAGCCCGGTGGGCATTGCCGATTTTGTGACCAGCACCACGCACAAGACCCTACGCGGGCCACGCGGCGGGTTCATCTTGGCCGGTGCGGCGCAGGAGAAAGCGATCAACAGCACGATTTTTCCGGGCATTCAAGGCGGGCCTTTGATGCATGTCATCGCCGCCAAAGCGGTCGCGTTTCGTGAGGCGATGACCAAGCCCTTCCGCGACTATCAGGAAGAGGTGTTAAACAATGCGCGGGTGATGGCAAAGGTGTTGCAGGAAGAGCGCGGGCTGCGCGTGGTCTCCGGGCGCACCGAGTGCCATATGTTTCTCCTTGATCTTCGCTCGAAAAACATTACTGGTAAGGATGCCGAGACCGCGCTAGGTCTGGCCCATATGACGGTCAACAAGAATGCCATCCCGAATGACCCACAGAAGCCCTTCGTGACCAGCGGCATTCGGATCGGTTCGGCTGCACTCACGACGCGCGGCTTCGAGGAAATTGAGGCCGAGCGGGTGGCTCATCTGATCGCCGACGCGTTGGACGATCCGAAAAATCCTGCGACCATTCAGCGCGTCGCGAATGATGTGAAAAAACTCTGCGCGAAGTTTCCGGTCTATCCCAATGCTTGAAGCGCTCGCTCGCCAAGACAACCCATGGGCCGGTGATCTCGCGCCATGAAGTGCCCCTATTGCGCCACGGAAGACACCGCTGTCATCGATTCGCGCATCTCCGATGATGGTGATACGGTGCGCCGGCGCCGGGAGTGCAAGAGTTGCGTGAAGCGTTTTACGACCTATGAGCGGGTCGAGCTCAATCTCCCCATGGTGGTGAAGGCAAGCGGCTATCGCACTGCTTATGATCGCGAAAAGGTCCGCGTTGGCTTTTCGCGCGCCTTGCATAAACGGCCGGTGCCGACCGAGTATGTGGACGCGGCGATCAATCGGCTTGAGCAGCGTCTCCTTGCATTGGGCGAGCGCGAAGTGGCGTCGCGGGTGATCGGCGAGATGGTCATGCGCGAACTGAAAAAAATGGATGATGTCGCCTATATCCGGTTTGCTTCGGTCTATGAAGACTTCCAGCGCGTCGATGATTTCCGCGAAAAGGTGCTTGAGGTGAAACGCCCTGGCTTCAAGCGCACGCGCGTGACCCGAACGTCACAACCGGCGAAATCGTCCAAGTCGTCCTGACGGCGCCGAAAGGGGACTTGCGTGGTGGCCAACGATCACACGCCCGCCTACAACGATGAAGACCGGGCGCATATGGCGCGCGCGTTGTCGCTGGCCGGGCAAGCGCTCTATACGACTAGCCCTAATCCGCGCGTCGGTTGCGTCATCGTTCGTGACGGAACGGTGGTTGGCGAGGGTTGGCATGTTCGCCCGGGCGAAGCGCATGCAGAAGTCGCGGCGCTCGAGCAGGCGCGCGGCAACGCGGCAGGCGCAACCGTCTACGTCACGCTCGAACCCTGCAATCACTTCGGGCGGACACCACCTTGCGTCAATGCGTTGATCGATGCGAAAGTCGCGCACGTGATTGCGGCGAGCCATGATCCGAATCCCATCGCTCGTGATGGTGCTGAACGTCTACGGGCCGCAGGGATTGCCGTCGAGTTTGGTCTCATGGATGCAGAAGCGCGCGAACTCAACATTGGCTTTTTTGCTCGCCACGTCCGTGGGCGACCCTGGGTGCGATTAAAACTGGCGGCGAGTCTTGACGGCCGCACCGCCCTGGAAAACGGCCAGAGTCAATGGATTACTCATGCGGAGGCACGCCGGGACGGTCATCATTTTCGCGCGCGATCGTGTGTTGTGTTGACGGGCATCGGAACGGTGCGCGATGACAATCCGCAACTCACGGTGCGCGACGTCGCGACGACACGCCAGCCGCTGCGGGTGTTGGTTGATTCGCGGTTCGAGGTTGCGCTCGACGCGAACATTCTTGCAGGTGGCCATGTGCTGGTAGCGGGGGCCACCGACCATGCGGCGAAGATCCGGGCGCTGCAATCGATCGGCGCTGAGGTCTTGGTCATGCCCAATGCCCACGGCAAGGTGGAACTGTCGGAGTTGCTGGATGAGCTGGGTCGCCGCGGCTGGAACGAGATTCACATCGAAGCGGGCAACAAGCTGAATGGTTCGTTGCTGCGGGAAGGTTTGATCGACGAACTCGTCGTCTACCTTGCGCCAAGTGTCATCGGTGATGCCGGGCAAGGGATGTTCAATTTGCCCACGCTGCGTTCACTGGGTGAGCGGGTCCGCTTGACCATCCGAGATGTGCGGATGATCGGCCCGGACGTGCGCGTCATTGCGCGGGTCGTGCGATAACGGGTCCCGGGCGGCGTATCGACTGTTCGGTCTGGAAATTTACCGCACGCAATCCACGAAATACTGGTGATGTCCCTTATCGGTTTCGACAACCAGACCATGCACATCGGTATTGAAGCCGGGAAATCGCTCGTTGAAGAGTCTTGCGAATTGCAGGTAGTCGACGATCGCTCGATTGAACCGCTCACCAGGAATTAGGAGCGGAATCCCCGGCGGATAGGGCGTCACCAACATCGTCGTCACGCGCCCTTCGAGATCGTCGATCGGTACCCGGTCCACTTTGCGGTGGGCGAGACACTCGAAGGCATCCGATGGCCGCATCACCGGTTCCATCTTCGATAGATACATCTCCGTCGTGACCCGTGCGACATCGTGCATCTTGTACTCCTCATGGATCTGGAGCGACAAGTCGCGCAGTCCGATGCGTTCGTATTGCGGATGCGCCTGTACGAAGTCGGGCATAACGCGCCAGATCGGCTGATTGTTGTCGAAATCCATCTTGAACTGCTGCAGTTCAGTGACGAGCGAATTCCACCTACCCTTGGTGATGCCGATGGTAAACATCACGAGGAATGAATAGAGACCGGTCTTCTCGACGATAACGCCATGCTCGGCGAGATATTTCGTGACGATGGCGGCCGGCACACCCCATGCCGCGAAGCGGCCGTTGATGTCGAGCCCAGGTGTGACGATGGTCGCTTTGATCGGGTCCAGCATATTGAAGCTTTGTTCCAGCTTGCCAAAGCCATGCCAGCGATCGCTCGATTTGAGAAACCAGTCTTCGCGCTTGCCGATGCCGTTGTCCGAGAGGTCCTTCGGGCCCCAGACCTGGAACCACCAGTCTTTGCCGAACTCGGCATCGACCTTCCGCATGGCGCGCCGGAACTCCAACGATTCGAAGATGGATTCCTCCACCAGGGCCATTCCGCCAGGCGGTTCCATCATCGCCGCCGCAACATCGCAGGAGGCGATGATCGCGTATTGCGGACTGGTGGAGGTGTGCATCAGAAACGCTTCATTGAAGCGGTATTTGTCGAGCTTGCGGGACCCCGATTCCTGCACCAGGATCTGCGAAGCTTGCGAGAGTCCGGCCAGCAATTTGTGCGTCGACTGCGTGGCAAACACCATCGCGTCTTTGGACCGTGGGCGGTTCGGGCCGATCGCATGGAACTCGTGATAGAACGGATGAAACGTCGCATGCGGCAACCAGGCTTCATCGAAATGCAGGTTCTCGATGTAGTTGCCGACAGTTTTTTTGATCGTCTCGACGTTGTAGACCACCCCGTCATAGGTCGATTGGGTGAGCGTCAGGACGCGCGGTCGAATCGTTTTATCGCGAATGAGCGGATTGGCATCTATTTTTTTCTGGATGTTGCGCGGCTCAAATTCTTCCAGCGGAATGGGGCCGATGATGCCAAGATGATTGCGGGTCGGTTGAAAAAAGATCGGCAGGGTGCCGGTCATCATGAGGGCGTGCAGCACCGACTTGTGGCAATTGCGATCGACCAGCACGACGTCATCGGTGCCCACCGCCGAATGCCACACGATCTTGTTCGAGGTGGACGTGCCGTTGGTGACAAAAAACAGATGATCGGCATGGAAAATGCGGGCCGCGTTGCGCTCCGAGGCGGCCACCGGGCCGGAGTGATCGAGCAGTTGCCCCAATTCATCGACCGCGTTGCAAACGTCTGCCCGCAGCATGTTCTCACCAAAGAACTGATGGAACATCTGTCCGACCGGGCTTTTCAGAAAGGCCACACCGCCTGAATGGCCCGGGCAGTGCCATGAATAGGAGCCGTCATTGGCATAGTGCACCAGCGCCTTGAAAAACGGCGGCGACAGCGAGCCGAGGTAGTTGGTGCACTCCCGGATGATGTAGCGGGCGACGAATTCGGGCGTGTCCTCGAACATGTGAATGAAGCCGTGCAGCTCCTTCAGGATGTTGTTGGGGATGTGCTTGGAGGTGCGTGTTTCGCCAAAGAGGAAGATCGGGATATCGGCATTACGCCTGCGGGTCTCCACGATGAACTTCTGCAATTCCTGAATCGCCTTGCTTTCGATGCCGTCTTCGCTAATTTCCTCGTCATCGATGGAAACGATAAAGGCCGATGCGCGCGCCGCCTGGTTTGCCACCATCGCCACATCGACATAGGTGAATCCGCCCACGACTTCCCAGCCCTGTTCCTCGATCGCCTTGGCGAGGGCGCGAATGCCCAGTCCGCTGGCGGACTCCGCACGCCAATCCTCATCGATGATGACTACCGGGAATCTGAATTTCATGGGTGCGGGGCTCCGATCGCCGTAGCGGACCAAATTGGAAAGGGGCGAGCGTGCCCTTACTGGGGCCACATGTAAAGAGGGAATATCGGGTGAGCGGCCAGCAAGCGGTCCGCCGCCGGGGCGCCGCTCATATATCATCGGCGCTTATAGAGGAACGCCGCTTTTGCCATGTTTGCAGGTCTCGTTGCCGCAGTTGGGCGAATCACCAAAGTAGAGCCGCGCCCCAAGGGGGCAAAGCTCACCATCGACGCCGGACGCCTGGATCTCAAGGATGTCGGTCTTGGCGACAGCATCGCGGTCAATGGCTGCTGTCTCACGGCGATCGGCCTGGAGGCCAACACATTTGTGGTCGAGGTATCCCAGGAAACGATTGACTGCACGGTCGGACTCGGGGTGCAAGGCGAGGTGAATCTGGAGAAGTCCCTCACGCTCGCCGATCGCCTGGGCGGACACTTGGTCACCGGGCATGTCGATGGCGTGGGCGTGGTGCGGCGATTCGACCCGGTGGGCGATAGTTTTCTCCTTGCGATCGAGGCGCCCGATGAACTCGCCAAATACATCGCGCGGAAAGGTTCGATCGCCGTCAATGGCGTGAGCCTTACCGTCAATAGAGTGGATGGCAATGCCTTTGATATCAATCTGATCCCCCATACGCTTGCCATGACGACACTCAAACATCTCAAGGCCGGCGCCGGTGTGAATCTGGAAATTGATTTGATTGCCCGCTATGTGGAGCGCATGCTGGGGGCCTCGCCATCGAGCGGTCAGATGCCGTGACCGCAAGCGTAATGCGGGCCCGTTGCGCGTCGCGCGTCCCTGTGTCGCTCACCCCAGATTGAACCTTTCACTTACTTTGATGCAAGCTGCTCCGTGTCCGGTCCGAGGTAATGCGCCGTTCACCTGAAGAACTGGCCAGGCGTCGTGCCCTGCTGCCCAAACCCGAATTTCCCGCCGAGCTGCCGGTATGCATGCGCCGGGACGATATCGCACGCGCGATCAATGATCACCAGGTGGTCATCGTCTGTGGCGAGACCGGGTCCGGCAAGACCACCCAGTTGCCGAAGATTTGCCTATCGCTTGGCCGTGGTGTCCTGGGGCTCATCGGGCATACCCAACCACGGCGGATCGCGGCGCGCGCGACGGCCGCCCGCATTGCGCAGGAACTGGACACCGAGCTAGGCAAAGCGGTCGGCTTCAAGATCCGCTTTAACGATCGCATGAGCCGGGACAGCTATGTGAAGCTGATGACCGATGGCATTTTGCTCGCCGAGACGCAGACCGACCCGGAGCTGCGCCAATACGACACGATCATCATCGATGAGGCGCATGAGCGCAGCCTCAACATCGACTTCCTGCTGGGCTATGTACAGCAACTGCTGCCAAGGCGCCCCGATCTCAAGCTCATCATTACCTCGGCCACAATCGATGCCGATCGGTTTGCCAGGCAGTTCGGCGATGCGCCCATCATCGAGGTGTCGGGACGACTCTTCCCGGTGGAAATTCGCTACCGGCCGCTGGTCGATGACGAGGAGGAAGACGGCGACATCAACGACGCCATCGTTACCGCGGTCGATGAGTTGGCAAGACAAGGGCCTGGGGATGTGCTGGTATTTCTGCCGGGCGAGCGCGAAATTCGCGAAGCGACCGAAGCATTGCGCAAACACCATCCGAACGGGACCGAGCTCTTGCCGCTCTACGCCCGCCTTTCGGTCGCCGATCAGGAGCGCGTCTTCAGGCCGTATAGCGGCCGGCGTGTCGTGCTCGCCACTAATGTTGCCGAGACCTCGCTCACGGTGCCGGGCATCCGATATGTGGTCGATACCGGCTACGCACGGATCAAGCGTTACAGCTTTCGGAACAAAGTCGAGCAGTTGCAGGTGGAACGGATTTCGCAAGCCGCAGCCAAGCAACGGGCGGGACGATGCGGGCGGGTTGCCAGCGGCATCTGCATTCGCCTCTATGCCGAAGACGACCATGCCAAGCGCGCGGAATACACCGATCCGGAGATCCTGCGATCGTCGCTCGCCGGCGTCATTTTGCGGATGCTGTCGCTTGGGTTGGGCGATGTGGAGGACTTTCCGTTCATCGATCCACCGTCTTCTCGCGCGATCGCCGATGGCTATGCGCTGCTGCAAGAACTGGGCGCCATCGACATCGAGGGCGATGGGACGCGCCGATTGACCCACATCGGCCGCCAGGTCGCCAAATTGCCGGTCGACCCGCGTGTTGGCCGCATCATCCTTGCCGCGCACAAGGAAGGCAGCTTGAACGAGGTGATCGTCATCGCGGCGGCACTCTCGGTGCAGGATCCGCGTGATCGTCCGATGGAGCGTGCACAAGCGGCCGATGAAGCGCAGAAGCGGTTCGATGACGAGCGTTCCGATTTCATCAGCTTTCTCAAGCTCTGGAAGTTCTTCATCGACGGGTTGGAAGAGGAGTCCAGCCGCAAGCTGAATCGCCATTGCCGCGATCTGTTCCTCTCCTATAACCGTTTGCGCGAATGGCGGGACACGGTATTCCAGTTGCGGGAATTGGTGGGCGAGATGCATTGGAAGGTCGAGGAGCCCTCGCTCGATCCTGCTCGCCACGCAGCGATCCATCGTGCGCTGTTGACCGGACTCCTTGGCAATGTCGGTCTCAAGGGGGAAGACGCCGGGTATCAGGGTGCCCGCGGCATCAAGTTCTTCGTCCATCCCGGCTCGAGCCTGGCGAAGAAGGGCGCTCGCTGGATCATGGCCGCCGAGCTCACCGAAACGACGCGCCTGTTCGCCCGCACAGTCGCCGGCATCGATCCGCGCTGGATCGAGCAGGTGGGGGCGCACCTGATGAAGAAGACGCAATCGGAGCCGCACTGGGAAAAGAAAGCCGGGCAGGTGGTGGCGATGGAACGCGGGACTCTCTACGGCATTCCGCTCTACGTCAATCGGCGCGTCCCATTTGGACCGATCAATCCCCGCGAGGCACGGAATATTTTTATCCGGCAGGCACTGGTCGATGGGGGCTACGACTCGCGTGCGCCATTCTTTGTGCGCAACCAAAAATTGCTCGCGGAAATCCAGCAGCTGGAACACAAGTCGCGCCGGCCCGATGTGCTGGTCGATGATGAACTGATCCACGCGTTCTACGACAGTCGCATTCCCGAGGGCGTCTGGAGCGATACCAAACTCACTGCCTGGCGCAGCGATGCCGAGCGGGAGAATCGCCGCCTCTTGTTTCTTGAGCGCGAAGATCTCATGCGTCATGAAGCCGCGGGCATCACCACCGCGCAATTTCCCTCCGAACTGGAGATGGCCGGGCATGTCTTTGCCTTGGACTATCTGCATGACCCAGGCGGGCCACGCGATGGCGTGACGCTCACCATTCCCCTGGTCGCGTTGAATCAGGTCAATGCCTCGCAGTGCGAGTGGTTGGTGCCAGGACTCATCCGCGAGAAGGTCGCGCAACTCATGCGTTCGTTGCCGCAGAAATTGCGGCATCGCCTGGGCGCGCCCTCTGATTTTGCCGAACGCTTTGTCGTGGCCGAGGCGGCCGGCAGCGGACCTTTGCCGGATGTGATCATTCGTTTTGCCCGGACCGAACTGAATGTCACTATTCCGATCGATGCCTTTCGCATGGAAACGATCGGCGCGCATCTTTTCATGAACTTTCTGGTGGTCGATGAACACGGGCGCCAGTTGGCGATAGGCCGGAACCTGGCGCAGATTCGCTCGGAGCATGGCGGTCGCGCCGAGGAGCGCTTCACCGAGCTTGCCAAGCCGCGTTCCGGCATGACTGGCATCACCTCATGGTCGTTCGGCGATCTCGAGGAAATCATGGAGATCCGCCGTGGTGCTGAAACCCTGATGGGTTACCCGGCACTCATCGATGATGGCGAGTCGGTCAGCTTGCAGGTGCATGATGCGCCCGGGCGCGCGGTGCGGGCGCATCGGGCCGGGCTGCGCCGCTTATTTCTGCTTCACATGAAAGATCAGACGAAGTACATCGAGCGGACCTTCGCTTCGCAGCAGACCTTGACGCTGCAGTTGTCAGTGATCGGCGATGCCAACGCCCTGCGGCGCGATCTGGTTGCCGCAACCTTCGAGCGTGCCTGCATGGGCGAACCCTGGCCGCGTACCGAGGCTGATTTTCTGCGACGAGCCGAAGAGGGCCGCGCGCGCCTTGGCTTGATCAGCAATGAGATTGCGCGCCTGCTTGGCAATGTGTTGGCCGCCGTGCAGGTGATGCGCAAGAAACTGCCCGGTATCAAATCGCATCCGACCGTGGTGAAGGATATCGAGGAGCAATTGTCCCGGCTGCTCGCGCCAGGCTTCATTATCGATACGCCGTTTGAGCGGCTCTCGCACTATCCGCGTTATCTCAATGGGGCCTCGATCCGACTGGAAAAGCTACGCACCGATCCAACGCGCGACCAGCGATTGATGGCTGAGCTCATCCCGATCGAACGTGAATGGCAGCGGGAGGACGTGAAAGCCCGCCGGGCCGATGAACGCGATCCGCAACTCGACCAATTCCGCTGGCTGCTCGAGGAGCTGCGCGTGTCGCTGTTCGCGCAGGAATTGAAGACGCCGATGCCGGTCTCTGCGAGGCGTCTGGCGAGAATGTGGCAAACTATCCAGCGTTGAGTCGCGACCCGGACCATGAACGACATCACACAAGCGCTGGCCCGTGCGGGCGGTGGGCTCATGCATCCGAAGATGTTGCTCCTGATGATCTGGCCGCTCGCGTTGTCGCTCATCCTGTGGGTCGTCCTTGGCCTGGCATTCGGTGTGCAATTGTCGAGCGGCATCGAAGCCTTCCTCAATCAATCAAGTCTCTACCAATCGGTGACGGCAGTCTGGCCGGTGTCATTGATAGCGACGGGGCTCCTCTGGATTTTGATGATTCTCTTGGCGATTCCATTGGTCTTGATGACCGCGACGCTCGTGATCGGCGTGCTGGCAATGCCGATTGTGGTCAATCATGTCGCAGCGAAAAGCTACCCGAACTTGGCGCGCAAGCAGGGCGGGTCAATCCTTGGCAGCGTGTGGAATGCACTGGCCGCGCTGCTATGGCTATCGGCCTTGATCATCATGACTTTGCCGCTTTGGCTGATTCCCTTGTTTTGGCCGCTTATTCCAGTCGTGTTGCTCGGTTATCTCAATCAGCGCGTGTTCCGCTACGATGCGCTGGCAGAACATGGGTCAAGAGAAGAAATCAATCAGGTCGTCGCGAGTTCCAAAGGGCGGCTGATGGGCCTTGGTATCGCGCTTGGTGCGATCGGCCATATCCCTCTTGTCGGGTTTTTCACGCCGGTGTACGGGGCCCTTGCCTTCACCTATTTTTCGCTTGAACGACTGGTGAGCGCGCGTCACGCAACTCTGGTTCCCTCACCACAATAAGAATCCCATCCCATCATGTCGTTCTTCAACTTCTATTCGCATAACTATGTGCGGGTCGCATCGGCGATTCCGCGTGTGCACCTCGCCGACCCGGCCGCGAATGCCAAGGAAACGATCGAGCTGCTTGCGCAGGCACAGGGCGCCAACGCCATGTTGGCGGTGTTCCCGGAGCTCGGGCTGTCCGGCTATTCCTGCGAAGACCTGTTCCATCAGCGCGCGCTGGTCGACGCTTCGCTGGAAGCGCTCCGCAGCGTGCGCGATGTCACCAAGCACATCAACATCATGGCGGTGGTAGGGCTGCCCCTGCAACTGGATGGCTTGCTTTACAACTGCTGCGCCGTGGTCGCGCGTGGACGCATCTGGGGCATCACGCCGAAGACCTATCTACCGAACTATCTTGAGTTCTACGAGATGCGCCACTTCACCCCGGGTGACTACGCGCCGTTTGCGACGGTCAATCTGCTTGGGGAGGAGGGCATCCCATTTGGTTCGCGCCTGCTTTTTTCGCTTGCCGAGCAACCGCAATTCAAAATGCATATCGAGATCTGTGAAGATCTGTGGACGCCGATTCCGCCCTCGTCCTACGCGTCGCTGGCGGGTGCGACCATGCTGGTGAATCCGTCCGGGTCGCCGGTCACCATCGGCAAGGACGCCTACCGCCGCCAACTCGTGACGAATCAATCGGGCCGCTGTATTGCCGCCTATCTTTACAGCGGCGCGGGTTTTGGCGAATCGACGACGGAAGTTGCATGGGACGGGCATGGCCTGATCTGCGAGAACGGTTCGGTGCTCGCCGAGACGGAACGATTCGCTTATCAGGCTCAACTGGTCACCGCGGATATCGACCTCGATCGCATCGCCCAGGACCGTGTGCGCCTCACCACCTTCGGTCAATCGATGGCGCGGGAGCGCGATCGCATCGATGCGTTCCGCACGATCACGGTCGACCTGCCGCTGCCGGGCGTCGCGCGACTCGACTTGCAGCGTACCTATGAGCGCTTCCCCTATGTGCCAAGCGATCCGGCCCAACGCGAAACGCGTTGCCGCGAAGTGCTGGACATCCAGGTGCAAGGCTTAGTGCGCCGCCTGGAAGCCATGAACGCGAAGAAGGTGGTGATCGGCGTATCCGGCGGACTTGACTCAACGCAAGCACTGCTGGTCTGTGCGGCGACCATGGACCGGATGAAACTACCACGGAAGAATATTCTCGCATACACGATGCCAGGCTATGCCACGAGCGAGCGCACCCTCAAACAGTCGCATCAGCTGATGACGGCGGTGGGGGCGACTACCACGGAAATCGATATCCGGCCATCGTGTTTGCAGATGCTGAAAGACATCGGCCATCCGTATGGCGTGGGCAAGGAGGTGTTCGATATCACCTTCGAGAATGTGCAGGCGGGCGAGCGGACCAGCCATCTGTTTCGATTGGCCAATCTGCATAACGCGCCGGTGATCGGGACCGGTGACCTCAGCGAGACCGCGCTTGGCTGGTGCACCTATGGTGTGGGTGACCAGATGGCCCACTACAACGTCAATGCCAGTGTGCCAAAGACGCTCATCCAGTTTCTCATTCGCTATGTCGCAAGCAGCGAGCAACTCGGGCGCGATGCAAGCGCGGTGTTGATGGCGGTGCTCGATACGGAAATCAGTCCTGAACTCGTGCCGGGAAAAAACGGTGGGCAGCCTGCGCAAAGTACCGAGGCAGTGGTGGGCCCGTATGAGTTGCAGGATTTTCATCTCTACTACACGCTCCGTTACGGCTATTCGCCGCGGAAGGTGGCGTTTCTCGCTTGGTCCGCTTGGCATGAGGAGAGCGTGGGACACTGGCCGGATATTCCTGCAGCCGAACGTCGCACCTATGCGATTGGCGAGATCAAACGCTGGTTGGGCGTGTTTCTGTGCCGCTTTTTTCAGCTCTCGCAGTACAAACGGACGGCCATGCCCAACGCTCCCAAGGTGGGATCGGGTGGTTCGCTATCACCGCGCGGCGACTATCGCGCGCCCAGTGACAGCGATGCCACCACCTGGCTCGCCGATCATGCGTTGATTCCCGACACCGGCCCGGGTTTGCGCACAAGTGCGCGTAAAAAATCGGTGGCGGTAAAGAAATCGACGCGTCGCAATGGCTGATTGAAACAGATTCTCAAAGGAATGCACGGCATGGGTATTGGCGGCATCGTGATCGGTGATGAAATCATTCGCGGCAAGCGCGAAGACAAGCATATGAAGAAGCTGATTGAGCTGCTGCGGGTGCGCGGCATGCGCCTTGGCTGGTGCGAGTACATCGGCGATGATCGTGATCGCATTACTGCCACATTGAAACGCAGCATGGCCACGCCCGACATCGTATTCAGTTTTGGTGGCATCGGAGCGACCCCGGATGATCACACCAGACAGTGTGCCGCTGCGGCGACCGGCGCGGACTTGGCTCTACACCCCGATGCGGGGCGTGAAATTCGAGGGCGATTCGGCGATGACACCGCACCTTTGCGGCTGAAGATGGGCGAGTTCCCGCAGGGTTCGTCAATCATTCCGAATCCGTACAACCGCATCCCCGGTTTTTCGATCGCCGATCATCATTTCGTGCCGGGATTCCCAGTGATGGCGTGGCCGATGGTGGAATGGGTGCTGGATACGCGCTACCGGGAGCTCTTCAATGAAGTGCCGGAGGGCGATGACTCGGTCGTCGTGTACGACTCGGCCGAGAGCACTTTGACGCCCTTGATGGAAGCGGTCGAGGCGAAGTTCGCCGGGCTCAAGGTCTACAGTCTGCCCAGCATGGGGCAGACCGGTAAGCGGCGACACATTGAACTCGGTGTGCGCGGTAATCCTGAGGCGATCGCGGCGGCCATGGAAGATTTACGCACCGGCGTCGAGAAGCTGGGCGGGCGTTGGGAGAAGCCTGGGTCATCCCAGTGAAGGGGTGAATCCGCGCTCGCCCGTTGCCGGAGAGCAAGCGTTTCGAAAATAAAACTGTCCGTCGGAGCGGGGTAAGACCAGTGCGCTGTCGATCCGAGCTAGAACTGCGTCGGGTCCGGCTGCGCCCGCGTGCGTGGCAGATTCTCGCGCCGCCAATGCTTAGCGCCCCAAGCCAGGACTTCGCGCGCCGGCCATGATGGTGCGTCGTGCGGTGGGGCATGGCCCAGGAACCGCAGGGCATTACACAGCCAAGCGGCTGGCGCATGCATCGCGTCGATGGGCATCGCACGGGTCTGTTTCGATAGTTTCCCCCCCGCCGGATTGACGGCCACTGGGAGATGCAAATACCGCGGCACCGGTAACCCTAGTTGCTGGCCAAGAAAAATCTGGCGCGGTGTGGAATCGAGGAGGTCGGCGCCGCGCACGATATCGGTGATGCCTTGCTCGGCGTCATCGACCACCACTGCGAGCTGATAGGCAAATAGCCCATCGCTACGCCGCAAGACGAAATCACCCACCTCGCGCTGCAACGACTGCGCCACGGGGCCTTGCAGGGCATCGACAAACGCCACGGTCTGACCGGCCACCTTCAAGCGCAGGGCGTAGGCACCGGCGGCTGGCTGCTGCAGTGTGCGGCATGTGCCCGGGTAGATCGATTCACGCGTCTCCGCATCGGCTGGCACGATGAAGTCTCTTCGCGTGGCGGGAGCAGCGCGGGCCGCCAGGGCGATTGCTTTGCGCGTGCAATGGCATCGATACGTCGCCGCATGCGATTGCAACCGACCAAGCGCCGCTTCGTACGCGGCATGACGGGTGCTTTGATACAGCACAGACCCGGTCCATTCAAACCCAAACGATTCGAGCGTAGCAAGGATGTGATCAGATGCGCCCGGAATTTCCCGGGGTGGATCGAGATCTTCGATCCGCACCAACCATTTGCCGCCATGCGAGAAGGCGTCGAGATAGCTGCCAAGCGCGGCGACCAACGAGCCGAAATGCAACGGACCGGTCGGTGAGGGTGCAAAGCGTCCGCGATAGGTGGGCTGTTGATCGACGGAGTGTTGATCGGTGGAGAGTTCAATCGGAGCGGGCATGACGCGTCCAGTTCGAGGGGATCTGTCGGCGGTTGCGACGTCGAACGCTTTGCGTATTTTGGGCATTTGCGCTGACGATCGCGGGCTGATGCGAGTGGGGCGAACTTTATACTTCATCGATATTCCGGCGCAGTAAAAAATGTTTCATCAGCCCAACGATCACGACCGGAATCGCCAAAGCAATGTCCGCCCCACCGCCTCCCTTCCTTTCGTTCGACGGATCCATCCACGACGCCTCGCATAGCGGCCGCGTCAGGGCTACCCACGCGAGTACGGGGGACGGCGTCGTAGTCGAAGTCCTCGCGGTCGTGGCCGTTGCCGCAGCGCTGTATGGCCCGACGCATCCCGCGCTCCTCTTGGCGTGGAGCGGTTTCATGGCGATGACCGTATTTGCGCGTCTCGCCCCCCTCCTTGCATGGTCGCAACAGTACCGGTCAACGAGATTCATTGGGTGCCTCCGAGAATGTGGTCGCTGCCGTCTGGTGTAGCGCAGGCATTGGATGGGGCGTCGTGACGGTCCTGTTCTTTCCACTTGACGGTGCGCTACGCGAAGGTCTGATTCTGATGGTGGTGTGCGCGATGGTCGTCCTCTCAGTGAAAGTCTTGCATTCGAGTCGGCGCGCGACGCTTGCCTATGCAACGCCTGCCACCTTGATCTCGGCCGTGAGCCTATTGGCGACCGGCGATCCGATGCGGGTCGCTTTGGCGCTGCTGCTCGCCTTGTTTCTCGGCTTGATTCTCTACGGATTGTCGCGCCGGCACCGAGCCTATGAGACGGCGATCGTCACCCGCATGGAGAACGATCGGTTGCTGGGTGAGTTGGCATCGACCGAGCGTAGCCTGCGCGCTTCGATCGAAAAGGAACGCTTGATCCTCGAAGTGGACCATGTCGGCATCGCGATCGTGCGGGACGATCGGTTCATTCGTTGCAATCGTCGCATGGAGGAAATCTTCGGCGTTCAGCGCAACGGTCTGGATGGTCAGTCCACCCAAGTGATCTACCCGGGTGATGCGGCATGGCGGGAATCGCTGGCGGTGATCTACGCACACCTTGCCAATAACGGTTCGCATACCGAGGAAAGACTCTTTCGCACCGGCGAAGGCGGGTCGGTGTGGTGCCGGTATCAGGGCCAGCTCGTCGATCGTATCAATCCGGCGCAGGGGCCCATTTGGGTGTTCGAAGACCTGACCAAACAAAAGCGTGCCGCTGAGCGGGTGGTCGCCTCCGCTGCGTACGCGGCCGCAGCGACGGCAAAGACGAACGATGCGAATGAGCGACTGGCTGAGGCCTTGGCTTGCGTACCCGATGCCTTTGCATTGTTTGATCGCGACAATCGTCTGGTTCTTTGCAATGACGAGTACTGTAAAGCGATGCCTGGCAACGCGACCGAGGCCATGCTGGTCGGTAAGACGTTCGAAGAGTTGCTCTTATCCAGCCTCGATGAATCGCTGCCGCCTTCACACAAACGCGATCCGGCCGGCTGGGTGAAGCTGGTCATGACCAACCATCGCTCTTCGGATGCTGAGGATTGGATATATGAGGCGGGTGACGGTCGTTGGTGGCAGGTGCGCGAACGGCGCACGGCCGATGGCGGTATGGTCACGATGAAAACCGATATCAGTCATCTGAAGCGCAGTGAAGAGGAAGTGCGGCATTTGGCGAATCACGATCCGTTGACCGGATTGCCGAATCGTCGTTTGCTGGATGACCGGTTGACGCAGGAGTTGAACATGGCGGAGCGAAGCGGTCGCGGGGTGGGCGTCATGGTGATCGATATCGATCGATTCAAAGTCATCAACGATACGCATGGTCATGAATTGGGCGATCGTGTATTGCAGGCAGTCGCCAAGCGCCTTGGGGCGACGGTGCGTCGGGTGAATACGGTCGCGCGCTTGGGCGGCGATGAATTTATCGTCGTGCTGCCTGAATTGCGCCGCGCGAGCGATGCGGTGCGCGTCGCCAACAAGATCCTGCAGCAACTCGCCAAGCTAATTCTCATTGCCCGTCATTCGTTTTCGGTCGACGCAAGCATCGGCATCGTCGTCTATCCCACAGACGGCACTGACGCGGAGATCTTGTTGCGGTCGGCCGATGCGGCCATGTATCGCGCCAAAAGCGGCGGGACTGGCGGGGTGGAGTTTGTGACCAACCTGCCCCAGCAACACGAACTGGCGCTGCACTAGCCTCGCAACGGGGCGCTTTAGCCGCATTCCTTGTTGCGACCGCTCGGACAGGGAATTCTGGTCCGGCAGGGCGATCTATCGGATAATGGCGGACGCGCCGCTTTGGCGCGCACGCGCACGGGATTCGCAATTGACGGGCATTGTCGTTTTGATTTCGGGGCGTGGCAGCAATATGCGCTCGCTGGTTGAGCACCAACTGCCCGTGCGTGCCGTGTTGAGCAATCGCGCCGATGCGGCGGGGCTTGCCTTCGCTCGTGATCGCGGCATCCCGGCGGTGGCGCTGGATCACCGTGATTTTGCATCCCGCGAGTCATTCGATCAGGCGCTCGCGGAATTGATTGATCGCTACCATCCCGAGGCGGTGATCCTCGCTGGGTTCATGCGCATTCTGTCGGTGGGGTTGGTCCGCCGCTACGAAGGGCGCCTCCTCAACATCCATCCGTCGCTGCTACCCGCCTTTCCCGGCCTCGATACGCATGCGCGCGCGCTCCAGGCCGGTGTGAAAATCCATGGTGCGACGGTCCACTATGTAACGCCCGAGCTCGATGCGGGCCCGATCATCCTGCAAGCAGCGGTACCGGTTCGACCTGATGACACCGAGGCGAGCCTTGCCGCACGCGTGCTCGCTGGTGAGCACCGGATTTTCCCGCTGGCGGTGCAATGGCTGCTCGACGGCCGATTGAGTATTTCAGAGGGCGTGGTGCGCGTGGCGGGTGATCCGCCGCAGTGGATGTTTAATGCAAGCTGATGAATAACTGAACAAGGGGGCTCGCCCCTCGTAACTCCCTGAAAAATATGGTCACGCTGATTGCGCAAGATAGCTTAATCAGCGTTTTCCTAATGACAAGCGCGCGGCGCGGTGGGATCAATGAGAATCAACGAAGCTCTGTTGGATGCCACCTGCGACATTGCGGAGAAGGTGCTGCAGTTCGATGGCCCGGCGGATCGCGTCTTGTCGATGTTCTTTCGCGAGAATCCGCGACTCGGCAAAGACGATCGCGCTTTTGTGGCCGACACGATTTACGCGCTGCTGCGCCGTCGCCGCTGGGTCGAATGGCATGTGAAGAGTGATGTGCCAAGGGCGCTGGTCCTTGGCGCGCTCGTGTTGGTGTGCGGCAAGAATATGCGCGAGTTGGAGCCGTGGATTTCAACGAGGGAACTCACTGCGCTCAGGGACACCAAGGGCCGGCGGAGCGATGCCGAACTCGAACCGCCTTCGATCGGCGTTGAACTCGATTTGCCCGACTGGCTTATTGAACTCTTGCTGCCGGCGATGGGTGAGGCGGCCCTGCGTGAACTCGCGCGGGTCTTGGCGCAGGGCGCGCCGCTTGATTTGCGCGTCAACGCGTTTCGCGCGGATCGCGACGCGGTGCTGAAAGAGTTTGAAGCGGCTGGGATCCCTGCGCAGCCAACCGCGTATGCACCGCAAGGCATTCGCATCGTGGGCAATCCTGCCCTCAACAAGATGCCAGTGTTTCTGGAAGGCCGGGTTGAGGTACAGGATGAGGGCAGCCAACTCGTGTGTCATTTGGTGGCACCGCGTCGCGGCGAAATGATCGTCGATTTTTGTGCTGGTGCGGGCGGCAAAACGCTGGCGTTGGGTGCGCTGATGCGTTCGACCGGGCGGGTCTATGCGTTCGATGTCTCGGATAAGCGGTTGGCCCATTTGAAGCCGCGGCTCGCCCGCTCGGGGCTGTCGAACGTCCATCCGAAGCGCATCGACAGCGAACGCGATCATCACCTCGGCCGTCTCGCCGGGAAAATCGACCGCGTCTTGGTCGATGCGCCGTGCACCGGGCTTGGCACGCTCAGGCGCAATCCCGATCTCAAATGGCGACAAACCCCGGCGAGCGTCGCTGAGCTTGCCATCAAGCAATTGTCGATCCTACGCTCAGCGTCAAAACTCCTCAAGTCGGGCGGACGGCTCGTCTATGCAACCTGCAGCCTGCTCGATCAAGAAAATGAGCATGTCATCGAGCATTTTCTTGCGGAAGAAAGCGGCTTTCAGCTCATTGATGCGACCCAAGAATTGGCAAGACAAGGCATCGACATGGCGCCCTCCCAATCAAATTATTTGCGTCTATGGCCCCATGTGCATAGCACCGATGGGTTCTTTGCCGCCATCCTCGAGCGGGCGGCATCGGCGTCCCCGCCAGTCCCTGATCCTTCGATCGTTGAGTAAGCGTGTCCGGACTCTTTGGTCCCCAACATCCCCTCGCATTCGCCCCGGACGAGGTCCTGCGCGTCGAGGGCTTGATCCAGCTGTGTATTGCGGCGGCCGGTATCGGCATGGCGTGGACCGCCGGCGTCATGCTGCGACGCGCGCTTTTGAAGCACGGTGCCTTTGCTCGCTTCGTGCCGATCAGCGCGCTATTGCCGCCAATGCTTGCATGGCTGCTCATTGCCGTGCGCAACCGATCGTGGTCCGCTGGGTGCCGGTCAGTGTATTGGCGTTGATCGGGCCTCTCTTGGGGCCCTTGCCGTGGCACGGTTCCTCGTCTTCGCCTTGCGCCGCAGCTTTCCTGCCAGCGGTTTGCTCGCCGCTCTCGAACTGGGCATCACCATTTTCATTTGGACGGTTTTCGTCCTGCACATCACACGGGTGCTGCCGAAGATCGCGGCATTTCTCGATGGCATAGCGTTCCCGGTCGGCAAGCAATCTTTGACCGTCCTTGCAGTGCTGCAAGGCGGTTCTATGGTGGTGGTCACCCTGGTCGTGGCCCTGTGGATCGGCGCCAATGTCGATGCACGGCTGATGCGGGCCGATACCATGCATTCCAGTCTGAAGACGGCGTTGTCGCGTCTGGTGCGATCGGTGCTGGTATTGCTGGGCATTCTCATCATCTTACCGCTGGTCGGCATCGATCTCACCGTGCTATCGGTGTTCGGCGGTGCGCTGGGTGTTGGGCTTGGCTTCGGGTTGCAGAAAATCGCCAGCAACTACATGAGCGGCTTCATCGTTCTTTTCGAGCGCTCGGTGCGCATCAAAGACGTGGTGACGATCGACAATTTTTTCGGCGAAGTCCGTACGCTCACCACCCGCTACGTCGTGCTGCGCGCGCTGGATGGCCGCGAGGCGATCATCCCAAACGAGAAATTGATTACCGACACGGTGATCAATCATTCCTACACCGATCCACAAGTCCGCGCGGCCACGCTGGTACAGGTCACTTACGACACGGACATCGACCGCATTCTCAACAGTCTGGTCAAGATTGCCGCAGCGCATCCCCGCGTGCTCGTTGACCCACCGCCGCATGCGTTGTTGCTCAAGTTTGCCGAGAGCGGTATCGATATTGAACTAGGGTTCTGGATTGCCGATCTGGAATACGGGACCGGCGGAGTCAAATCCGATATCAACATTGCGATCTGGCGCGCCTTCAAGCGCGACGGCATCGAATTCGCCTATCCACGGCAGGATGTTCGCGTCATTGGCATGCCACCACCCGCTTGATGCGTCGGAAGATGGGTGCTGGAACGGTCTGCGATCGATGATGAACGGGGTACGAAGGTCGGTTGCGGTCTTAGTTGGCTGGCCGTTGCGGCAGTCAATCGGATAGGAAATCCCGTGTTAGCGATTCGCGTACAATCGCCCGCGGCCCATTAAAGGACGAAAGGAACTCTCATATGGTGTGGTCGGGATTGTTGGATCTCCCGTGGTGGGGCTATGTCCTGACCGCGCTTGCGATGACGCATGTCACCATCGCAGGTGTGACGATCTTCTTGCACCGCTGTCAGGCGCACCGTGCGCTCGACCTGCATCCGATTGCTTCGCATTTCTTTCGGCTGTGGATGTGGCTGACCACCGGTCAGGTCACCAAGGAATGGGCCGCCGTGCATCGCAAGCATCATGCACGCGTCGAAACGCCCGAAGATCCGCACAGCCCACAGGTGCATGGACTGAAGGGCGTGTTGTTTGGCGGTGTCTTCCTGTACCACAAGGCGTCACGCGATCGCGACATCATCGAGCGGTTCGGACATGGCACCCCCGACGATTGGATCGAGCGCAACCTCTACACCAAACACTCGTTCGCGGGCGTCGTGCTCATGGCGACCATCGACTTGATGTTGTTTGGATGCATTTCAGGAGCACTGATTTTTGTGACCCAGATTCTCTGGATCCCGTTTTGGGCGGCGGGGGTCATCAATGGAGTCGGTCATTTTTTGGGCTACCGAAATTTCGGCACGACTGATGCGAGTCGCAACATCTTGCCGTGGGGCATCCTGATCGGCGGCGAGGAACTGCATAACAACCACCACGCCCATGCTACCTCGGCCAAGTTGTCCAGCCGATGGTATGAATTCGATATCGGTTGGTTCTACATTTCGGTGCTGCAGTGCTTCGGCCTGGCCCAAGTGAAGAAGGTCGCTTCGACGCCGCGCTTTGTCGCCGCTAAATCATCGATCGATTTTGAGACGCTCCAATCGGTCATCACCCATCGCTATGATGTGCTGTCGAACTACGCGCTGTCGCTCAAGAAAACCTACCATCAGGAGATTGAGCGGCTCCGCGCCCTGGCGCCGCATGATGCCAAGCTGCTGCGTGGACTGAGGCATTGGTTGGGGCGTGATGATCGAGACGTTCCGGAAGGCGTTCGCCCGCGTTTAACGGAACTCATGAATAAATCGAGCGCACTCCAGACCGTCCGTACCATGCGTCAAGAGCTGGGCGACATCTGGGCACGCTCGACGGCAACCCGTGAGCAGTTGCTGCGGCAGCTGCAGGAATGGTGCCATCGTGCCGAGGCCAGTGGCGTGACACCGCTGGTTGAATTTGCGCGTAGCCTGCGCTGCTACGCTTAAGCGTTATTCAGCGCGCGCGGCGAATTCCCGGCGGCCCGTAATGCAAAGAGCCCTGCAACAGCAGGGCTCTTTTGTTTTGGGGGTAGTGTCTGGACCCTACTACTTCAGCTTGGTTTCCCGATAGATCACGTGTTTTCTGGCCTTCGGATCGTATTTCTTGACTTCGATCTTGTCAGGCGTGGTCCGCTTGTTCTTGTTGGTCGTATAGAAATGGCCGGTTCCGGCGGTCGACTCGAGTTTGATTTTTTCGCGCATGGTTTGCCTCGATCTAAATGACTGGCACTAGCAGGTGAACGCTTAGGGTTTGCCGGTGGCCTGCATATTGGCCAATACGACTTCGATGCCCTTCTTGTCGATGGTGCGGAGAGCCGCCATTGAAATTCGCATACGGATCCAGCGCTTTTCGCTCTCCAGCCAAAATCGACGATATTGCAGATTCGGAAGAAAACGACGCTTGGTCTTGTTGTTCGCGTGCGACACGTTATGGCCGACGA
>SHXR01000006.1 GCA_009693235.1 Betaproteobacteria bacterium
GCGCGCCCGTGCACTTCGAATCCCTTCGCCGCCGCCAGGGTCATTTGCTTCATCGTCGATCTCTTCCAGCGCAGTCATCCATCTCGCAACTAACGCATGGGCATCGCGTATGGTCGACTGCATTGGGAACTTAATCAGTGTTTCTTTAGATTGGGCACGTGATACTGCCCGCATAGATGGCTGATGGTGTTCGACGGCGCACCGATTCCGACCGGCGTATAGGCGCCGGAATCCTTGGTGAACGTGTCGATCACGGCGTGTATGCGGCCCGCGCTGTCGAATACGATTTCGGCATCATGCACATCGTCTCTGGCGTGCGTGGAATTGAGCAGATGCTCGCGGCGCTCTTCGATCCAGGCGACCGGCCGGCGTAGCCGCTTGGCAAGCCACGGAATCAGGATGTCTTCGGGATAAACATGCCCTTTCACGCCGAAGCCACCGCCAACATCCCGCGCGACGCAGCGTACGCCGCCCTCAGGCAGCTTGAGCTGCTTCGCTACTTCGCGGCGCACCCAATGCACCACCTGCGTCGCCGACCAGATCATCATGCTGTCTTGACTATCGTCGTAGTCGGCCACCACGCCTCGGCACTCGATCGGCGCGGCAAGCAAGCGGTGATTGATAAAGCGACGCCGGATGCGCCGCAGTGTTTTCAATGCATCGGCCTGTGCGTTACCTTTGCGCATGCGAAACTGCGCCACGATATTGTTTGCGTGTCCGGCATGGATGGCGGTAGCGCCAGGCTGCAACGCGTCATCGATTGTCGCCACCACCGGCAGCGGCTCGAAGTCCGCGGTGATCAACTCCAGAGCATCCTCGGCGATCTGGCGGCTTTCCGCGACGACGATGGCATAGGCTTCGTCAACATAGCAGATCTTATCGGCTGCCATTAACGGCGTATCGGGAATGTTGAAGCTGTGCTCCACCGCATCGCGCCAGGAGGCCGGTTGGCGATTCTGCGTGCCGGGCACGGCGTTGAGATCCGCGGCTACAAACACCCCGACCACGCCCGGCAACACGCGCGCACGCGCCGCATCGATACTGCGAAGACGCGCATGGGCGAGGCTGCTGCGCGCAAAGGCGACCTGCAACATACCCGGCAACCGGAGATCCGCGATGAAACGGCCACGACCAGTAAGGAGCCGCTCGTCCTCTTTACGAAGCACCGATTGTCCGACGATGCAGGGACTACTCACCCGCTCTCCTAGACCACCGGCGCATGTGACAATTCGATATGGTCACTCAAGGTTTCCAGCTTGCCCGACATCACCCGATGCGGACGCGCCCCGACTTCCGGAAACAATTCCATGCCATGACCGTACTCCACCGGCAAGCCATCGGGGTCGCGAAAGAAGAGGAAGGTGTTGCCTGACGGCGGATGGAAGCCATCCCATACCATCGGCACTTTATTGGCGGTAAAGCGTGCGCGCGCGAATGAGGTCGTCTGGCCCGTCCACCATCAAATTGAAGTGATGCAAGATATTGACCGGGGCAGGCGCCAGGGCGAGGCTGTGATGCAGCGGATTAGGAAAACAGCGCATGAGCCGGATGCGTCCATCTATTTCATCCGACGTACGAAAGTTCAGCACCTGCTCATAAAACTCAACCGCTTGACGGAAGTGCGGCGTACCGATCCCGATGTGGCACAGAAACTGCAGGTTTGCGACCGTTGGTTGAAACGGCGTGTCCATCTGCGGCATGCCCGACCCGAAACAATAGACCGTCGTCCCGGCGACCGGTTCTGTCATGCGGATGGTGTGACGCATGCCGGTCGCTGCACATTCCGCTTCACTCAGCGCACGCCAGGCTACCTGGTGACGATCCAATGTATCGGTGAGGACTTGGATCTGCTCATCCGCTTCGAGCTGCCAGGCAACCCGCTGCAAGCCGGGGCGGTCGCTTTGGTACAGCACGAGACTGTGATGATCGGCGTCAGCACGCAAATAGACTTCGCCCGCAGCGACGATGTGATTGAACTGCAACCCAACCATGTTTTCGTACCACACCCTGGAGCGCGCAACATCGCTGACATTGAGTGCAACATAGCCAAGCTTTTTATAGCGAATCATGGGCGCCTCCTGCCTTGTAGCGCTGTCTTGAAAATCTTGCGCGTCTCCGGACCGTGAATGAAGCCGTAATCCTTTGGCGATTCTTCGCCCGGCTCGATCTGCAAGGTGACAAAGGTCGGCCCGACCGCCGCAAGGAGCGCGGGGATCGCCGCAGCGAATGCCGCGAGTTCCGCAAATTCATGCACGTCGCGATAACCGGCCGAGCGGGCAAACCCGGCAAAGCTCACTTCACCGCGACGCGGAATCGGCACCCCACCATTTGCTTCATAGGTGCCGTTCTGGCAGACGAAATGGATCAGGTTCTTTGGGGCTGCTTCGGCAATCGTGACCAGACTGCCCAGATTCATCAGCAGACTGCCATCGCCATCCAACACGATGACTTGCCGGTCGGGACACCCAAGCGCCAATCCGAGACCATTGGACGATGCCAAGCCCATTGCCCCAACCGAGTAGTAGTTCAAGGGATGCGGTTGGATGCGCATCAGGTCAAACGCCGCGTGATAGACCGCCACCACGATTTGGTCGGTCCGATGGCGCGCCAAAGCAGCTAGGCACAGATCGCGCTTCATGGAGCGGCCTCCGGTCGGCGCCCGATCAAGATGGCAAGCGGCTTGGAATCGCGATAGGCGCGCGCGATGGCAGGTTCGATGCCTGGCACATCCTCATCGGTTTCGATCAACAACCGGGTAATGCCCATGGCATCCAAAATCGGTTCGACGATGCGCACGCCGTAGTCCTTCGATTCCTTGGGCAACACACCCGGTTCCTTGCCGATCAAGCCCACCATCATACAAATCGGCAGGCTGTACTCGACCGCGTTGTTGCGCAAGGCATTGATGGAATCGAGCAACCCGGTGCTTTGCATGAGCAGCACGCCACGCTTATCGGCGAACGACAGACCGGCAAGAATCCCTACGCCCTCATCTTCCTTGCAGACGCGCACAAAACGAAAGTGCGCGTCTCGCGAGATCGGCTTTAGGACGCCCTCGACCGTCGTGATATCGGGCAGCGCCGCGATGAATTCGATGCTGCTCGCTTTGAGCGCAGCGATCAGCTGCGCGCCCTGCAACCTTTGAACCGTCGGATTGGCCATCTTGCCCGCTCAATTCGCCGTCGCGCCAATGGCCTGAATGACTGGCCCGATGCGGTCCAGATCGGCGCGAATAAATGCGTCGAATTCCATCGGTCCAAAATCGCGCGGGAAGATGGCTTGCGCTGCAAATTTATCGCGGAGCGTTCTATCGGCGGTGACCTGTCGAATTTCGCGGCTCAATTGATCGATGATCGCGCGCGGCGTTTTGGCCGGTGCCACGAAACCATAATACGTTGCGTATTGGAATCCGGACAAACCCGATACCTCTTCGACCGTGGGTACGTCAAGCGGCGATCGGAGCGGCTCGCGCGTGGTCACGCCAAGGGCAAGCAGGCGGCCTTCCTTGATGTGTTGCAACAGGAACGCAACCGGGACGACCATCGCCTCGATACGACCGGCCACCATGTCCACCACCAATTCACCGCCCTTATAGGGAACATGGACCAATTCGATGCCGGCTCGTGAGGCGAAAAAGGCAGCGCCAATGTGAGTTGTCGTGCCGATGCCCGCCGATCCGTAATTGATTTGACCGGGCGATTTCTTCGCTGCCGCAATGAATTCCTTGAGCGTGCGCACGCCAAGCTTCGGATGCACCACCACCAGACTCGGCGCCTCACCGATCTGCGCGATACCGGCGAACTCCGCGAGCGTATCGTAGGGCAGTGACTTGTAAAGCGTTGGATTGATCGTGTGCTGTGAATTGACGATGAGAATCGTATAGCCATCGGGGGCGGCCTTGGCGACCGATTGCGCGGCGATGGTGCCGCCGGCGCCGGGACGGTTCTGCACCACGACCGATTGGCCGAGCCGCTGCGTGAGTAGGTCGGCGTAAGCGCGGGCGAAAAAATCAAAGGTGATACCGGCAGCGAGCGGCGCGATCAACTGCACCGCCTTCGCGGGAAATTTGTCTTGTGCAAGTGCAAGGCTCAGAGCGATCGCCCAGACGGGCAATACGGCCAACCATCTCATTGGAGCTCCTAGGGAAACGCTGATTAAGCTATCCCGCGTAATCAGCGTGCTCAAATATACAGGGAGTTACGAGGGGTAATGAAGGGGTTGGGGCCCCGTCATCCTCAACCAGCCCCCTTGTTCAGGGATTCCCTAGGGGCATCCTATTCACAGCATGGTACGCTTTACACATCAAAGCTTTTCGAGGTCACCGACGTGGAAGTAGCGATCATTGGTGGGGGCATCGGCGGCTTGGCGACCGCCCTCTATTTGCATCAGGCAAATATAAAATGCCAAATCTATGAATCGGCCGACAATTTTACGCAGCTGGGCGTTGGCATCAACCTGATGTCGCATGCGATCCGTGCGCTGGGCGAGCTTGGCTTGGTTGAAGCGGTCGGCAAGGTGGCGGTGGAGCCGGAGTGGCGTTGCTATTACAACCACCATGGACAACTGATTCACCGCGAGCTCACCGGGCGTTTCGCGGGCTACCAGTGGTCGCATTACAGCGTGCATCGTGGCGATCTGCATGAAATTCTGTTGCAGGCAGTCCAAGATCGTTTGGGCCCGGACGTGGTCCATATGGGACATCGGTTCACCAAGGTCGTAGAGGATGATGGCGGCGTGACTTTGCACTGGGCCGACCCACATGGCGAGCCCCTTCCACCAACGACTGCGACCATTGCAATCGGCTGCGATGGCGTCAACTCAGCGGTGCGACGCCAGTTCCATCCGAATGAAGGACGGCTCGCATTCGGTGGCATCAATATGTGGCGAGGGTCGTCTGTCTACCGGCCGATTCTGGATGGCAAGAGCGTGATCCTCGCCGGTTCGATGAAGTACGGCAAGCTCGTGATCTATCCGATGCGCAATTACCCGGATGGCCGGCAGCTCATCAACTGGAATGTCGAAGTGAAATCCGAAGTCGCCGGTCCCAACGCCTGGAACAAGAGCGGCAACGTCGAGGACTTCATCTGGCGCTATAAGGATTCCAGCATCGAGTGGGTCGATTTCGCCGACTTGGTGAGCCATGCCGATATGGTGCTCGAGTATCCGATGGTGGACCGCGATCCGGTCGATCGCTGGACCTTTGGCCGTGTAACGCTCCTTGGCGACGCCGCGCATCCGATGTATCCGAGGAGCGGCAACGGCGCAGCGCAATCGATCCTCGATGCGCAGGCGGTGGCGCGCTCGATTGCCGGCATGCCGCCAGTCGAAGCACTCCAGGCGTTTCAGCAAGAACGCCTGGAGGTCGTCAACAAGATCGTCGTGTCGAGCCGAACCAGTCCACCCGATCTCATCATCGAGACGGTGGAGCAGCGCACCAACGGCGCGCGGTTCGAAAAACTGGATGACGTGATCTCGAAGGCCGAGCTGCAAGGCATCATCGATAATTTTCATCGACTGACCGGCTCCACGCTCGCCGCGGTAAATCGCTAATCTGCATTCACCGCAAACACGACGGCGCGTCGCTTACTCCAGCCGAATCGCTGCGCGCCGGCCAACGCTCGACCACCGTTTGAATTCGTCGGCGGCAAACGCTGCCAGATCTTCTGGCGACCCAAGCGGCAAGCTGACTCCTTGCGCAACCAGGCGTTCACCCGCTTCGGTCGCAAACGCGGTACGCGCTTCGCGATTGAGCCAATCGATGACCGGGCGCGGCGTTCCGGCGGGCGCGTACAGGGCAAACCACGCACCGCCCTCGACATCTGGCAAGCCCTCTTCGGCGGTCGTCGGCAGATCAGGCATCACCTTCGCGCGTACCTTGGTCGCGACGGCCAGCGCGCGCATCTTGCCGGCGCGTACATTGGGTAAGGCCAAGGCGGTGACGTCGAACATCATATTGATCTGCCCGCTCATCAAATCGCGGACGGCTTCGGCGGGACCCTTGTATGGCACATGGACAATATCGATGCCCGCACTAAGGCGAAACAATTCGCCGGCAAGATGACCGGAGCTACCGTTTCCTTGCGAGGCGAACGTGAGTGTGCCGGGCTTCGCCTTGGCGAGCGCGACGAGTTCTTTGATCGATTGCACGGGCATCGTCGGATTGATGACCAGCACATTCGGCACGGTCATGGCAAGGATCACCGGCGCCAGATCCTTGATCGGGTCGAATGGCATCTTCGCACCGAGCGCAGGCAAAATCGCATTCAGCCCATGAAATCCGATCAGCAATGTATAGCCGTCGGGCGCGGCCTTCGCGACCGCATCGCCACCGATAATCCCGCCACCGCCGGGCCGATTCTCGACGACGAAAGGATGTTTGGCCGCATTTGACAGCCGTTGCGCGAGGACGCGCCCGGTCAAGTCGCCAAGGCTCGCAGGCGTGGTGGTCACGATGATGCGGACCGGCTTGGCCGGATACTCCTGGGCCGGTGCGGTGTTGGTGAGCACCACCGACGCAATCACAAGCAGCATGTAGCCTATTGCACGAATCGAATTCATAGCCACCCCTTCAAAAGCGATCATACCGCGCTGAGCACATCCGGTCCGGCGTGTCACAACGCCTTCAAGAGTCGGTGTCACAATGCAGGCCTTAGCCGTCTCATGCAGGCCCGCAATGCGCATCTGGTACGTCGTGATCCTAGCGGTCCTTACCTCCGCAGCTGCCCAGGCGCAGATGACGGTGTATCCCAATCGTCCGGTCCGGGTCGTCGTACCGTTCCCACCGGTGGACTCAATGACGTGGTCGCCCGTCTCGTCGCGCAAAAGCTCGCGGAGAATCTCGGTCAAAGCATCCTCATCGAAAATCGTGGTGGAGCGACCGGCACGATAGGCTCCGGTATCGTAGCCAAAGCGCAGCCGGACGGCTACACGATCCTGTCGAGCGGATCAACCACCGCAGCCGTTGCGCCTCACCTGTATGCAAATCTCCCCTACGACCAAGCCAAAGATCTGGTCGCCATCGGACGCATCGGCGCCGTGGCAAGCATCGTCCTGGTTCATCCGTCTGTACCGGCCAACACGATGACGGACTTGGTCGCGCTCCTCAGAGCGAAGCCCGGTGCGATCAACTTCGGCTCCGGCGGATCAGGCGGCTCGCAACATATCGGCGCTGAGTTGCTGAAGACGCTCACCGGCGTGAGCATCACACACGTGCCCTACAAGGGCGGGGGTCCAGCGATGATCGACCTCGTGGCCGGTCAGATATCGATGATGATCGAGCCGATGCCAAGCGCGTTGCCACAGATGCACGCGGGCAAGGTGCGGGCCCTGGCGGTCACGACATCGCGACGGTCCGGTGTTTTACCCGATCTACCCACCGTGGCTGAAACGGGCATCGCGGCGTACGACCTCACCATTTGGCTCGGTTTTTTTGCTCCAGCCGGAACGCCGCGCGAGGTCATTGGGAAGTTGAACACCGAACTCGCGCGCACCCTCAACGCCCCTGACATGCGCGAACGATTGGCGCAGCAAGGCGTCGAAACCATCGTGACACCCCGGAAGAATTCGGCGCTTACGTCAATACTGAAATCCCCCGCTGGGGCAAGGTCGTGCGCGACGCGGGCGCCAAACTGGATTAAGGAATATTTAAACAAGGGGCTCGCCCCCGCGTAATTCCCCGAAAAATAGGGTACGCTGATTACGCGGGGTAGCTTAATCAGCGCTTCCTTAACAAGAAAACATGCATTGATCGACAAACTGTTCCCGGGGCGTCTCCGGTTGCTATGGGTCCTGCTACTTGCCTTCCTCGCTTTTAATGGAGCCGTCCGTATCGGGTTGGTGGGCTATAACGGCCGGTTAGGCCTGTTTTCCCCCGAGTATCTGTTACCGGCGCTTGCCATCGGCGCGCTGTTTGATGCCGGCGTGGCCGCGTTCTTTCTCGCCCCGCTTGGCTTACTCATCATCGTCTGGCCAAACACCCGGACCGGGCTACGCGCGACATCGTTTGCCATCATGCTACCGCTGATGGTCACCATGGTGTTCGTCGGCGCATCCGAATTCACATTCTGGAACGAGTTCGCATCGCGCTTCAATTTCATCGCGGTCGACTACGTCATCTATACCAATGAAATGATCGGCAATATCCGCGAGTCCTACAACCTGCCGCTCTTGCTAGGCGCGGTGGCGGTTGCTTGCATCCATCGGCATCTGGTTGATCGTTGCGCGGTCGCTCCGCGCCCATTGGCGTGCCCCGCTCAACCTGCGCCATCGCTTCGTCGCGCTCGTGTTGCTCTTGCTTGCACCGTTCGCCGCCGTGTATGGCCTTGATGCTCGCTATAAGGAATTCTCGAACGACGCCCAGGCTAATGAAATCGCCGGCAATGGTTACTTCGACTTCTGGCACGTCTTCTGGGCGAACGAGATCGACTACGAACGTTTCTACAAAACCATACCCCTGCAACGCGCGCTCGTTACCATAGCCAATAAATTTGCCCGGCCGCGCGTCGAGGCCGAGATCTCGCAGCGCCCCTTCGAGCGCACCGTCGTCAACACCGAACCGAAGAAGCTGTTGAACGTTGTCCTCGTCTCAATCGAGAGCTTTTCGGCCGAGTTCATGGCGGCATTCGGTAACAAACAAAACATCACTCCTGCCACCGACAAGCTCGCGACCGAAGGGCTCTTATTCACCCAGTTCTACGCGACCGGCACGCGCACGGTACGCGGCTTGGAGGCGCTTACCCTCTCGGTGCCACCCACACCCGGACACTCCATCGTCAAACGCCCCAACAACGACAACCTGCTTACGATCGGCGAAGTCTTCAAGGAATCCGGCTACGAGCCGATTTATCTTTACGGCGGCTACCGCTACTTCGACAACATGAATGCCTTCTTCAGCGGCAACGGTTACACCGTCATTGACCGCACCGCGCTAAAGCCAGACGAGATCCACTTCGCCAACATCTGGGGCGTGGCCGATGAAGATCTGTTCAGCCTCGCGCTCCGTGAATTGGATAAACGCCATGCGGCAGGCGTCAAATTTTTCGCGCATGTGATGACCACTTCCAACCACCGGCCGTTCACCTACCCCGCTGGCCGCATCGACATTGCATCGAAATCCGGGTGGGATGGAGGCGTGAAGTACACCTGAAGTACACCGATTGGGCGATCGGCAATTTTGTCGAACGGGCCCGCACCAAACCTTGGTTCGATAACACGCTATTTATCTTCGTTGCCGACCATACGCATAAGGGCCGCGGGCGACAGGAATTGCCGCCTGAGAACTATCACATCCCGATGGTCATCTACGCGCCCTTGCATGTGCAGCCCGGCCGCGTGGATACGCTCGCTTCGCAGATCGATGTCGCGCCCACTTTGCTTGGGCTCCTCAATTTCAGCTATCGCAGCAAGTTCTTCGGCCACGATATCTTGCGCGAAGGCCGGCAACATCCGCGCGCCTTTATGGCCAATTATATGACCGTTGGCTATTATGAGCAGGGACGCATCGTCGAACTCAAACCCAACGGCCGCACGCGCGTGGTCGATCCGCTGACCGGTCGTGAAACGGCCGACGACGCGCTCGCAAAAGAATTGATCGACGATGCGATCAGTTACTACCAGGTCGCATCACGCGCTTATCGGCGGGGCGAGTTACGCAATCGTTGAGATCGCATCGCGATGTTTGACCGGTTGCGATACGATTGAGGAAGCGCTGATTAAGCTATCCCGCGTAATCAGCGTGCTCAAATATTCAGGGAGTTACAAGGGGGCGAGCCCCCTTGTTCAGTGACCATGAAAATCACCACCGCACAGTCTCGTCTAATCAAAGTACCCGCCGATGAGCCGCTCGCAGGCGGTGCCATCCTCATGGGCCCCACCCGCGATTTCGTAACGCTAACCTTGCGAACCGACGCCGGCATTGAAGGCATCGGTTACGCCTTTTTCGGCGGCAATCTGGCCCCGCAGTTGAAAGGCATGGTCGACACGCTCGCCACGCTCATCATCGGTCAGGATCCGTTGCCGATCGAAGCATTGGTGAACAAGATCCGCGCCGCGACGATCGCCGGGCCAAGCGGCATGGTGACCCTCGCGCTTTCGGCGATCGATATCGCACTGTGGGACATCAAAGGCAAGGCGCTCAATGTGCCGGTCGCTACGTTGGCCGGCGGCTATCGCACCACCGTGCCGACCTACGCATCCGGCGCGTTGTCGCGTGACGGTTTGCTCGATAATTTGTTGCGCTGCGCACGCACCTTGAAAGAGGCCGGCTGGAAACAGATGAAGACGCAGCTCGCCCTTCCTGGTCCGACGACTGTACCGAAAGAGATCGAACGTATTCGCGAAGTCCGCAAGGTGATCGGCGATGACATCGATCTGATGTGCGATATCAACCAGCGCTGGGATGTTCGCCAGGCGATATCAATCGGCTCACGTATCGAGGAATATGGTCTTTATTGGCTGGAAGACGCGGTCGCCTGCGATGACTATGCCGGCCACGCTGCGGTCAGCGCAGCGCTCGCTACACCGACTGCGGCCGGTGAATATGTGTTTGGCATCGTGCCGTTTCGACATATGTTTGAAGCACGCTCGGTCGACATTGCGATGCTCGATGTCGTGCGCACCGGTGGCATTACCGGCTGGCTGAAAATCGCTGCGATGGCTGAAGCGTTCAATCTACCGGTCGTAAGTCATCTGTATCCGGAGATCTCGGTGCATCTGATTGCGGCGATTCCCAATGGGCTCACGGTGGAGTACATGCCATGGACGACGCAAATGTTCCAGGAGGTTCCAAAGATGGCGGGTGGCACCTTGACCGTCCCGCAGAAGCCCGGGCTCGGACTTACCTTCGATGAGAAATTCTGCGCCAAACACGCGGCGTAGGCGGGTCCCACTTAATGTCGGAAAGTGAATTCAAGAGCACGAACGGGCTTGCGCGCATTATGAAAGCGGCGGGTTATTCAATGGCCGACCTGCGGGAAGCATGGCGGGTCGAACATGCGTTTCGTCAGGAACTGGTCATCGCCGTCATCCTCACGCCAATCGCCTTGTATCTCCCGGTATCAGCGTTCGAGAAGCTGCTCTTGATCGGCAGCTTGGTGGTCGTATTGATCATCGAGCTGCTCAACTCCGCCGTGGAGGCGGCCATCGACCACACGTCGCTCGAACGGCATCCGCTTGCCAAGCGCGCGAAAGATCTCGGCAGCGCGGCGGTGTTGCTCGCGATGCTCCTAGTCGCGGCAAGTTGGTCGGTGGTGATTGCGGGAATCGTCATCCGTTAGGGAAACGTTGATTAAGCTATCGCGCGCAATCAGCGTAACCATATTTTTCAGGGAGTTCTGAGTGGGCGAGCCCCCTTGTTCAGCGATTCCTTGGCGGCGGCGGACCACTTGCCGTGGTCCGCCATCCGTTACGACGCGTTACATCAAGCCTTCGGCTTTCAGCGCCTCAATCACCTTCGGCCGCGCTTCCATGCGCTTCTCAAAAGCGACCACATTCGGAAACGCAGTCAGATCGAGGTTCACACGACGGGCCCAGCGGATCATGTTGTAAAAGTAGCCATCCGCCACGCAGAATTTCGCGCCCATCAAATAATCCTTGCCGGCAAGCTGCTTGTCGACATAGCCGAAACGCATTGCGAGGCGATCGCGGAAAATATTCTTGCCATCTTCTGGCATCGCGGCATTGAACAGCGGTGAAAACGTCTTGTGCAGCTCGGAGCTGATGAACGTCAGCCACTCCTGCAAGCGATAACGTTCCATCGTGCCCGCTTTAGGCGCCAAGCCGCTTTCCGGTCTTTGATCGGCGATGTACTGCACGATGACCGCACCTTCGACCAGCAATTCACCATTGTCGAGTTGCAAAGCCGGAATGTAGCCCTTCGGATTGATCGCCATGTAATTGGCGCCGGTGGAGGTCTTCTTTTCCTTGAGATCGACCTTGTCGATTTCATGGGGAATGCCCGCTTCGCACAGGGCGATATGCGGCGAGACCGAGCAGGCGCCCGGTGTGTAATAGAGTTTCATAGAGGTTCTCCTAGTTGCGGCGTCGCCGATCGGCTCCAGCTGACTTACGCCAACCGCAAGTGTAGCGTGCAGTGCGCCGCCTTGCAGCGAGCAGGCCGATGCAATGCTTCACCGCATCACCGACGGCAACCAGGTTGCAATCGGTGGGAATAGAAAAATCAACACCAACGCGAAGGTCGAGAGCAGCATGTAGGCAATACTCGCCTTCCACACATCGCTCATCGAGGCATCCGGGACCACGCCCTTCAACACGAACAGCGCCAACCCATAGGGCGGGGAAATAGTGGCGATCTCCAAAGTGATCAGCATCATTAAGCCGAACCATACCGGGTCAAACGCCAAGGCCTTGACCAGTGGCATGTAGATCGGAATCGAGATCATCATGAGCGCCAGCTCATCGAGAAAAGTGCCGAGGATGATGGCGGTGGCGAGCATGCCAACCAGAATTAACCAGGGTGCCAGCCCCGACTCGGTGGCAAACGAAACAAGCTTCGAGGTGGTACCGGTGAACGCGAGAATCTGGCTGAATGCCGCGGCGCTGATGATGATGAGGAACACCATCGAGGTGATCTTCACCGAATCAAACAGTGCCACACGCAGCACCTTCCATGACATACGCCGGTAGATCGCCATGACTAACAGCGAGCCCAGCACACCGATCGCGGCCGCCTCCGAAGGCGTCGCGATGCCAAACAACATGACGCCCCATACGCTCAAGGTCACGATCAAAATCGGACTAATCCGTGCCAAGGCGCCAAAGCGCGCCGACCATGGGACGTATTCGACATCGATGCGCGGCGCCACCGATGGATTGATCCGCACGCGGACCAGGATATAGATGACATAGAGAGAAGCCAGCAACAAGCCGGGGATGATGCCGGAAATCAGCAGGTCACCGACCGGAATCTGGCCAAGCGATCCCAGCAACACGCCTAACACGCTTGGCGGGATGATCATCGCCAGACAACCGCTGCCAAGAATCGGCCCAAGGGCCATTTCCTTGCTGTAGCCGCGGCGGCGCATTTCGGGCGCGAGGGTCGAACCGAGCACTGCCACCCCCGATACCGCCGACCCGCTCATCGTGCCAAACAGCGTGCCCGCACCCACAGAAACCAAGGCCAGGCTACCGCGTACGCCGCCCACCCATTTGCCCACCGCATCCAACACAATCGATACGACGCCCGACTGAAACAGCAGCTCGCCCATCAGGATGAAGAGCGGCACGGCAACCAGTGGAAAGGAGGCAATGCTCGCGAACGCGGAAACGGTCAGCAGCGAAAGACTATCAACACCACCCATCCAGAAATAGATGGCGATGAAGTTAAAGAGCGTAAATGAAAACGCGACCGGCAGACCGGAGAGAAAGAAAATCGACAGGACCACCAGAATGATCGATAAATAGGCCCACCACTCCACTTGAATCTCCAGTGATTAGGCCGCGAGGCCGGCGCTTCGGGTGGGCATGGTGAACGCGCGGCGCACGAATTGCAGCGTGAGCAACAAGAGACCGGGTGGAATGATCACCATGATCAGCCATTTCTTGACCAGAACTGCTTTGAAGAGAATTTCACCCGTACCGTAGATCTCCCAGATGTAGGTGCTGCTCACCCAGCAGAACAAGCCACAGACCCCAGCGCCCGCGAGCGAGGTGATGACATGTAGCGTCTCTCTGACATGGGAGGACAGGATTTCGATCAATAGTTCGACCTTCACATGCCCCTCTTCCTTCAACACCCACGCCCCACCAAGAAAAGCGAGGTAGAGGAGCGCGTACTCGCTGAACTCGACCACCCAACGCGTCGGCCGGTTGAACGCGTATCGCATGACTACCTCAAACGTGACGACGCATACCAACGCAACCAGAATCGCCACGGCGGCGACGACGGACGCATAGAGCAGCGCGTCGAGCAGGCGCCCCGCGCGGCGGAAAACGGGGGCGTCTGCGAGGGGCGGGAGCTTCAAGATGCAGGTCGAATGGAATGCGTTCGTCTAGTTGGGCGCATAGCGCTTCATGATGTCCACCAGGGCCGGGCCGTATTTCGGCGAGGGGCCGGTGAGGAAGATCTTCGTCCCTGCTTCCCAATGGGCTTTGCGGATCTTCACCATATCAGCGTCGGTGGTCGCAATGTTCTGGATGCCAAATTTCGCCATAGCCGCATCTTCGCCTCTTTCTTTTTCCTGATAGTACGCCGGCACTTCCTTCTCGATCTCGATCATGGCGTCGACGAGAATCTTCTTCACATCAGGGGCCAGCGCATCAAACGCCTTGGCATTGATCAGCGCAACGTCCGTGCCGACCCACCATGGCGGCGTGACCTTGAACTTCACTGCCCGCGCATACCCGGGGCCGGTTACTGCCACCGCGGGCCATGCGAAGCCATCGACGATGCCGGTTTCCAACGCAGTCAACAACTCAGCAGGCGGCACGGTGACCGTGGCTGCGCCGAGTGCTTTCAATACCGGCTCGTACACGGGCGTGGTCCGCAGCTTCAGGCCAGTGAGATCAGCCTTGGCAATCGGCTTCTTCAAGTACACGTTGAACCGCATCTGCAATGGCAAGCCGAGCACAGCGACCCCGGCCTTCTCACGCGTCACCTTGTCGAGTGCATCGACCAAGCCCGCTGCGCGCAACTCGGCGGGCGTCGCACCGAATCCGAACCAGGTGGCGTTTAGCTCAGGCAACGCGCCCGCCACATAAGCGGTCGATGTGACGACCGTTGAGAACACACCACGCTTCAACGGCTCCAACTGCTCGAAAGACGGATAGACCTCCGGCCCGCCAACATAATCGATGCGGACCTTGCCGGCACCCTTGTCGTTGACGCGCTTCACCCAGTCCATGTACTTGTCGACGAACGGAAGACTCTTGTCCCACGCGGTCACCGCCTTGAGCACGACCGGCTGTTGCGCGAACACACTCGATGTGAACAACGCGGCGGCGAGAGCGAAAGCACCCGCCAATGCTTGCCTATTCATGATGTCTCCCTTGGGGTTGTCGACGAGCGACGTATCGCGCAGCGTCGTTACTTTCTTAAAGCGTCGAAGGTACTCTTACCCTACCAATTATTCGGCCCCAAGTCGAGCCGGCAAACGATGCCCTTCAGCTCAGGCTTCGGGGCCGGATATCGCTGCAGCACTAGCGGATCATGCCCCGGAACGACATTCTTCGGTGAGCCTGCCAATTCATAGGCGCGCTGATGACCTCGCAGCATGTCGAATACGTTGTAGACGATCGGAAAGGGTCGCCCCTGTTCCATGTTCGCGTACATATGCGATGCGTCCGCCGCTAGCACAAGCCAGCCCGTTTGCGTCCAGACGCGCACCATTTGCAGACCCATCGTGTGGCCGCCGACATGATGAACAGTGATGCCTGGGGCAATCTCGGCATCGCCATTGTGGAAGATGATCCGATCCTCAAACACGCGATCAACCATCGTCGTAATGTCTTTTGCGGTGAAGGGCCCGCGTAGCGCAGGCATGCACATGCAAGGCCCCGTCGCGTATTGCATCTCCTTTTCCTGCACATGAAACTTCGCTTTGGGAAATAGATGATGGCTGCCGCAATGGTCGTAGTGAAAATGGGAAATGATCACCTCTTCCACCTGCGTATGGTCGATGCCGACGAGCTTCAAGGCATCGCCGCAATCCCGATCGACGATGCGCCCGCGCTTCTTGCCTTCAGCCGCATCAAACCCGGTATCGACTACCCACACGCGGCCATTGCCTTTGATCGCCCACACAAAGTAGTCGATCGGGCCGGGCCCGTCGTGCGGATCGCCACCGATAAAATTGTCGGCCATTTTGCGGACATGGCTGGCGTACTTGATGGCATAGACTTCGTAGGTGGGCATTTGCGCCACGGCTGATCCGCCTTATTTCTTAGCGTCGATCTCAGCGAACACTTCCCGCGCGCAGCGAAATGCCTCGACGCCCGCCGGAATGCCGCAGTAAATGGCGGCTTGCATCAACACCGCGCGGATTTCGTCGCGCGTGCAGCCGTTGGTGATGGCACCCTTGATATGCAACTTCAGTTCGGTCGAACGATTAAGCGCCGTGAGCATCGACAGATTCAACATGCTGCGCGTCTTCCTGGGGAGATCTTCGTTGGTCCAGATCGCGCCCCAGCAATACTCGCTCACGAGTTCCTGGAACGGGCGGTTGAAATCATCCGAATTCTTATATGAGCGCTCCACGTATTCCTTGCCGAGCACTTCAGCGCGACATTTGAGACCGTCTTCCAGCAGTTTTTATCCATGTTGACTGACTCCGGTGGGTGAACGCCGGAAGTCTAACAGCACCCGCGCCGTAAGCTCGATCGTGAAAGGGATGCTAGATTGGTTGAGGTTCCCGCACGGTAGCGGGTTTATGCCAACACAAGGAGGCCTTCCACGATGGCGGCATTTCCAGATATCGAATGGATGGAGCAGTTTCGCGCGCGAGTCAATGGTGACCCGGAAATGAAGGTGATCGGCGACTGGTTCACCACGGCGATCTCGTTCACCTTCGGTGAACAACGCTACGTCGTGGCGGTCGAAAAGGGCGGGATCACCCACATCAACGCCGCGCCCCGCATCGATTCGCGCTGCACGTTCGGCTTTCGCGCGCCGATGGAAGTCTGGAATCGCTTTGTCGGCCCCAATCCGCCACCACTCTATCACGACTTCTTTGCGATGCTGATGCGCGTTCCGGAATTCGTGCTGGAAGGCGACGGGTTGGTCGCGACGCAAAATGCGCGGGCCTTGCACCGCATGATGAATCTCATGAGAGGTTGAGGACCATGGCAGTCAATTACGAACCGATAACCGGTCGCTACGTCGCAGTCAAAGACGGCGGCGAGACATACCGCGTCTTCTTCGAAGAAGCCGGCCAAGGCATTCCGCTCCTTTGCCTGCACACGGCCGGTGCCGATAGCCGTCAGTGGCGCCATGTGCTAAATGATCCGGAAATCACCAAACGCTTTCGCGTGATTGCGTTCGATTTTCCGTATCACGGCCGCTCCACCCCGCCTGATGGCTGGTGGCTGAAAAAATATCAGCTCACCACCATGAACTACCTGTCCATGATTCGGGCGGTGTGGCAAACCCTCGAACTCGAGCGTCCGGTCGTGATGGGTTGTTCGATGGGCGGTGCCATTACCCTCAAAGTCGCCGCCGATTTTCAAGATGAACTCACCGGCATCGTCGGCCTCGAATCGGTTGCGCATGCGCGCGGGCGCTACAACGATTTCTTGCATCATCCTGCGGTCCACGGCGGCGAACTGTGCGCCACCTACACGATGGGCCTCAATGCACCATCCAGCCCGGAGGTGAGCAAACGCGAGAACTGGTGGTACTACTCGCAAGGTGGACCCGGTGTGTATGCAGGGGATGTGTTCTTCTACAGCTTCGACTGGGACGCGCGTGAAGACATCAAGCGCATCGACACCAGGCGTTGCAAGGTGTCCCTCCTCACCGGCGAGTACGACTATTCCTGCACACCGGCGATGACCGAAGCAGTGGCCAAAGAGATCCCCGGCTGCCGCATGACGATCATGAAGGGCATGGGTCACTTCCCAATGGTGGAGAACTATGCGGCATTCCGGCCATTCCTACTGCCTGAGTTGCAGTACATGGCTGGGTAGTTGGCCCCTCTCCCCGGCCTTCTCGCAGTGGGGCGAGGGTGAGGTAAGTCCTCGTTCGCTGCCGCGAAAAAATAGGAGAACTCAATGTCACGCTTGCAAGGCAGATCGGCCCTCATTACCGGCGGCAACACCGGCATCGGACGGGCCATTGCGCTTGCCTATGCGCGGGAAGGCGCCGATGTCGAGATCGCATGGATCGATCGCGAAGCAGACGCTACATCGTTGGTGCGCGAGATTCAATCGATCGGGCGGCGCTCCATAGCGGTGCGCGCCGATGTCACGCGTGAAGCCGATGTCGTTTCCTTGTTCCGCGATGTCATAGCGGGCTTAGGCGAGCTCGACATCCGCGTCAGCAACGCCGGCATCCAGCGCCCGCAGGCGATCACCGAGATGACGGTCGATGATTGGGACCGCATGATGGCCGTGCATTTGCGCGGCGCTTTCCTCTGCGGTCGAGAAGCATCCCGCCACATGATCCCGCGCAATAACGGATGGTTGATCTTTACCTGCTCGCAGCTTGGCTACATCGGGCGCGATCGCTACACCGCCTATTCCGCTGCGAAAACGGGTCTCATCGTCTTCATGCGTTCGCTCGCGAAGGAACTCGCCCCGCACGGCATTCTGGTGAATGGCGTGTCACCCGGCCTGGTCGACACGGGTTTTGATCCGCTGTCCGAAGACGTCAAGCGCGCCCATACGGCAAGCCTGCCGTTGAAGCGCCTCGGCACGCCGGAAGACATGACGAGCGCCTACGTTTTTCTCGCCTCAGACGATGCTCGTTACTACTGCGGACAGCTTTTGCATCCGAACGGCGGGGAGATCATGCCGCAGGAATCCGTGCCCTGCCGTGCCCGGATTCCTCATGAATGCATTTCGTGGCGCCTTGGTGCCTTGGTGGTTCAGAATGCAATCGGATCAATGCGAAAACCGCGGCAACCAGGTTGCAAGCGGTGGAAACGCGATAATCATGGCGATCAGCAACATGACGCACGCAATGAACGGCGCGCCGGCGAGATAGACATCCCGCATCGTGGTACCTGGCGGCGCCACACCTTTCATCACGAAGAGCAAGAGCCCAAACGGCGGTGTGGTGTAGCCGATCTCAAGGGCCAACAACATGATCAAGCCGAACCAGGCGAGATCAAAGCCGAGCGTTTTCGCCAGCGGAAAGAAAATCGGCGCAGTGAGCATCATCATCGAGAGCTGATCCATGAAGCAGCCTAGAAAGAGGATGATGCCGATCATGATCATCAGCATGCCCATCGGTGTGAGGTCAAACGCGAGGAAGTAACTGACCAATCCACTTGAACTGCCGGTGAAAGCGAGCACCTGGGCGAAGGTGGCCGAACCGAAGATGACGAGAAACGACATCACCGTCACGCGCAACGCGCCATCGACCGATTTTTTGAACGCTTCCCAGGAAAGCAGGCGATACGCCGCGGCGAGCAGCAAGACCGAGAGCGCACCGAGCGCCGCGGCTTCCGTTGGCGTGGCCCAGCCGACAATCATGATGACCACCGAGAAGACAATGACGCCCACCATCGGCACCACGTCCACCATGATCAACCGCCACTTTTCGCGCGTACTCGCCTTCTCGGCCGCGTATTGTGGCGCGGCGCTGGGATCGTAGATGGTCCATCCCCAAATCAGAACGCCATACATCAAAGCGAGCACCAGCCCGGGAATGACCCCGGCAATCAGCAAGTCACCAACGTCGGTTTGACCAAGCGTTGCCAGCAGCACGGTCAGTGCCGAGGGTGGAATGATGACCGCAAGGCCGCCAACCCCCATGATCGGCCCCATCGACAGATACTTGTTGTAGCCCCGCTTCATCATCTCTGGGACCATCAATGAACCAAGCAATGCGCAGGCCCCCATGCTCGAACCGGCCGGACCCGCGAAGGCCGTGCCGCCGATCAGCGTGACGTAGGCAAGGCGGCCGGGCACATTACCCATCAGCTTGTCGACGGCGTTGAAGAAGCGGGTGGCGAGTCCGGTGTGATAGAAAAACTCGCCCATCAAGAGGAACATCGGGATCGGCACCAGGGCGAAGTTGGTCATCGCGCCAAAGCCGTTGTTGATGATCTGCCAGAGCCCCCGCTCGCCGCCCATGAAAATTAGCGCAGCGATGAGATTGGTCGCGAAGAATGAAATCGCCACCGGAATACCCAGCATCATGAAGCCGACGCCGCAGCCGAACAGAATCGCAGCGGCCCAGTACCATTCCATCGTTATTTATCCTTGGCTGGGTTGGCGGCAGCGCCCATCGATCCGAGAAAATCTTCACCGCGTGCGAGGAACCGCGCGAATTCAATCGCCATCATCAGAAACGACAACGGGATCCACACGACCAGCATCCAGCGCGGCGTATCAAACACCCGCGTGTCCTGCCGGTTCTCGGTGAAATCACGCAGCGTTACCTCGAAGCCATACCATGCGAGCACGAGGCAGACGATGATGCTGGTAACACCGATCGCCTGAGTGGCCCGCATCCGCGCACGCGGGGCGAGATACATGAGCAGGATCTCGACGAAGACGTGGCCTTTCTCCCGCACCAGCCAAGGCGCGCCCAGACATGGAATCAGCAGCAAGGAATACTCGCTGAAGGTAAAGAAGACCGACGAGCTTTGAAAGCCAAGATTGCGAAGGATCACGTCGATCACGATCGTCACCATCATCGCTACCATCAGGAAACCCGCAAGCCAGGCCATGCTGGTGAGGATCGCGGTGTGTGTGTTTGCGATGCTGCGCATTGCTGACTGCGTAAGGAGTAAACAGTGAAGGGTGAGCCCGCAGGGAGGCGGAACGCGCTACGCTGTTCCGCCCTACGCTAATACCTCTTTCCTGGCAACGATCAGCCGGGCGCGAAGAGTCTTTGGATCCGGTCAGCGTCTTGCGAGCCACCGGCTTTTTCCATCCGTTCCTTCATGCGCGTCCAACTCGCATCCTGCGCGCCCTTCAAGAAACGCTTGCTCGCTTCCGCCGACATCGTTACCGATTTCATTCCGCGTTTCTCCAGCTCGGCGAATTCCTTGATGCGCAATGCCGCGAGATCCTTGACGCTGGAAATCTCGTGCTCGATAGCGAGCCGGTTCAACATCTCGCGCGTCTTGTCCGACAGGCTATTCCACTTCCGCACGTTGATCACTACGCCAAGATCCGTTGAGAAGAAGGCTGGTTCGACGCGAAACTTGAGGAACTTGTCCCAATTGGGGTCCATGAGTCCGATCTGCGTCCAGGCGGTGAGATCGACCGTTCCCCGTTCAAGGGCGGTGTAAAGCTCGGTGGAATTCAGGTTGATGACCTGCGCCCCAAGGTAATTCGTGAGGAACGCGTTATAGATCGGGTTGCCTCGCACTTTGAAACCTTTGATATCGAGATGTCCACTGGCGTCCAGCTTCGGTTCCTTGGTCGCCCAGATATTGAAGCGGATACCGCTGTCAAACCAGCCGAGGTAGTACACGCCCATCCGGCGGATGTGTGATTCCTTGATGGCGTCATAGGCGCCGTTCTTACGCGCGGCCGGGCCATCGAGCGTGCTCGCGCTCACTGCATCGCACTCAGGGACGGTTGCCGCGTAGAAAGCGCAGGGTGCATAGACCATGTCGACCACGCCATCGCGCGCGGCATTCGGTTGTTCCATCATGCCGATGGCCTCCGGACCGCCACGCACCTGAATAGCAAACACGCCCTTGCCGGCTTCATTCGCTTTCTTCACGAACTCAAGAAAGCTGCGCGAATACACCCAATTGGCCGGAAACGCGTGCGTCGCAGTCAGCTTGTCCTGCGCACCGACAGGAGCGGAAACGGCAACCATGGCGGGCAAGGCCAAAGTGCAAAGAACCTTCCAAATAGCCTTCATGACTCTCCCCTTAAAATGGCTCGCATCGCGCCAGGGAGAATCTTACAGGGACCAATGCGCTTACGCGCGGAGCGCGCGCCGGATCACGACAGATGAACGGTGAAGGGTGCAGGCAACACCCTTCACTGCACCGAACTTACCAAGTGAGCGCAATGGCCCCTGTCGTCTTCCGCGCCGCCATATCCCGATGCGCCTGGGCTGCTTCAGTGAGCGGATACCGGTGCCGCACCGCCAGTTTGACGATGCCGGTTTGGAGTGCCTCGAAGTATTCCTTCGCGCGCATCAACAGTTCATCGCGATCGGTCGTGTAGGTGAGGAGGCCCGCGCTCGTTACATACAACGAACCCATGTGATTCAAGCGGAAGATATCGAACGGTGGCAGGGGCCCGGAAGAGGTCCCAAAGCTCACCAAGAGGCCACGGGGTTTCAGGCATGCCAGCGATTTGTCGAACGTCGCCGGGCCGATCGAGTCATACACGACATCGGCGCCGCGCCCGCCGGTGATCGCCTTGACCCGCGCGGCGAGATCCTCGCTCTCGTTGACGATCACATGATCACAGCCAAAACCACGCGCCAACGCGATCTTCTCATCGGCCCCAACGGTACCAATCACCGTCGCGCCAAGATGCTTGGCCCATTGGCACACGATCTGTCCGACGCCACCCGCCGCGGCATGCACGACGATGATGTGTCCGCGCGCAACTTCGAATGTGCCCTTGATCAGGTAATGCGCCGTCAATCCACGCAAGATGCTGGAAGCAACAAGCACCATGTCGAGCCCGGCCGGCACCGGAACGAGACGATCGGCCGGCATGATGCGCCATTCGGCATAACCACCGGGTGGCGGAGTAGTGTACGCGACACGATCACCGCGCTTGCAAGAGGTGGCGCCCGGACCAACCTCTTCAACCACGCCAGCGGCTTCCATGCCGATGACCGCAGGATAGGACGGGAGCGGATAACGACCGGTGCGGTGCTGCAGGTCGATGTAGTTGACACCGGCCGCCGCCTGACGAATCAGCACTTGCCCGGCCGACGGCGCACCGACTTCGCGTTCTTCGACGCGTAATACTTCCGGACCGCCGGGGCGGTCCATGACGACGACTCTTGACTTCATTTGATGTGCATTAGGTACGTCGAACTGAGCCGGTGACGGGTTATCCCATCACCCTTTTCTGCCCCTCTCCCGCAGTGGTGGGGCGAGGGGTTTGTCGAAAATGACGTTACTTTTTCGGCCAGATCGGTTTCGCCAGCGCAATGTCGGTCGGGTAAACGGTCACCGGCTCGCCGTTCTGCCACTGAATGATCATGATGCCGGCGCCGGCACGACGGCCATCGTCATTGAACTTGATGCGGCCGCCCGGATAGAAGTTCGCTGGGCCGCTCTTGGTGTCCATCGTGCGAATCGCATCGGCGATTTTCTTCCGATCGGCAACGCCCGTTTTTTCCAGCGCCTCCTTGAAGATCCACATGTCACCATAGCTGGAGAGGCTGTCTTGCGTCATCCATGGCTCGCCGGTGCGTTTCTTGAAATCGGCGATGAGTTTCTCCTGCCCCTTCTGGGTCCAGTTCGCAACGATAACCAGCATGCCTTCCATCAGATCCTTGCCGACCGACTTAAGCAATTCCGGCATGCCCAACGGCGCCCCGTTACCAATCATCGGGATGCGGCCGCGCCCGAGGCCCATTTCGTTCATCTTTTCCAAAATGAGCTTGGAGTCGGAAGTGTTGGTGGGGACAAACAGCACCGCCTCAGGACGGATGCTCCGCACCTTTTGCACCATCGAGGTCGCATCAGAAAGCGGCGGGGTGAAGATCTCATCCACGGTGAGCTTGATGCCCATCTTCTCCAGCCCACCTTCGCGCATCGGCTTCAGAAAGCTGACCGGCGATGCCGTGTTGTCACCGACAATGGCGATGGTCCTCAATTGTTGACCGGTCGCGGCCCTACCGAGTTCGACAATCGCGGGCATCGCGCCCACCGACTGCGCACCTGCGGTGGGCGAGGTCTGAAACACATATTTGAAGCCGCGTGCGGTGATCTGATCCGAATACGATAACGTGAGGATCGACATCTCCGCACGCTCGGTCACCTCGGTGACGGCCAGGGTAAACGACGAGAGCCAAGAGCCGGTCGCCCCGATCATGTCGGGTTCGGAGGCGACGAATCGTTGCGCCGCGTTCTTAGCCTTTTCAGTTGAATCGCCCGCATCGGCGGTGACCAAACGCAGTTTCGCGCCCTGCATCGATTTGATGCCACCGCCATTGTTGATATCTTCGATCGCCATCTGCGCGCCCTTCAACATCAACTCACCCTGGCGCGCCCACGGCCCTGACAGCGGTGCAATCAGGCCGACCTTCACTTCCCTGGCTTGCCCGAGCGCGGCAGGTGCTGCGATCGCCAAGCCCACAGCGACCAGCGCGGCCGCGACGTTACGCCCCATTCCAACTTGTCGAGTGAATTGCATCATTAGGTCTCCTTAATTCCATCAAACTGCTGTTCGCCTGCTCGTGATTTACATCCCAAGATAAGCACGCTTGACCCGCTCATCGCGAATCAACGTGTCATGCACACCTTCCAGAACCACCCTGCCCGATTCGAGCACATAACCGCGATCGCAGGCTTCGAGGGCCTCGGCCACGCGTTGCTCGACCAGCAGGATTGTAATCTTCGATTCACGATGAATCTCTTCGATGCGCTCGAAGATCTGATCGGCGATGGTGGGTGCCAGACCCATCGAGGGCTCATCGAGCATCAACACACGGGGCGATGAGGCCAAGCCGCGGCCGATCGAGAGCATCTGTTGCTCGCCGCCGGAGAGCGTGCCGGCGAGCTGATCGCGCCGTTCGGCCAGCACCGGGAACAGCTCCAGGATCTGGGCCAGATTACGCGCCCAGTCGGCACGGCCGCGCATGGAGTGCGCGCCCATTTCAAGATTTTCGAGCACGGTGAGCGAGCGGAACACCTGGCGGCCTTCCGGGACATGCGCGATGCCAAGATGCGCACGCTCCGACGGCGGGATCGACAAAAGATCCTTGCCGTCGAACATCACGCTGCCAGAGACCGGCTGCACGATCCCTGAGATCGTTTTGAACAAGGTCGTCTTGCCGGCGCCGTTCGGGCCGACGATCGCAATGAACTGGCCCTCGGCGACTTCGACCGTGACGTCGACCAGCGCCTTCAATCCACCATAGGCAACTGTGAGAGACTTAATGCTGAGCATGCTTCATCCACCGCTTGCCAAGATAAGCTTCGATCACCGCCGGATCCTTGGTGACCGCCTCGGGTTTGCCCTGCGCGAGCATGCGGCCGTGGTCCAACACCACGAAGCGATCCGCCAGCCGCACCATGGCCTGCATCGTATGTTCGATGATCACGATGGTCGACCCGTTTTTGGCGAGCCCATCGATCACGGCGAGCATGCGCTCGACTTCCTGACTACCAAGGCCGGCCAGCGTTTCATCGAGGAGCAGCAACTGTGGCCGCGACGCCAGCGCACGCGCGAGTTCCATCAAGCGCAATTCAGCATTGGTGAGGCCACCCGCCAGCGCGGTGACGCGTTCCGACATGCCAACGCGCGCCAAGGCCTCGATGGCAAGAGCGATCGCCTTGTCATCGTCACCCTCGGCGACGAATGCCCCGACCACCACATTCTGCAGCACGGTCATACGCGCGAACGGACGCACCACCTGAAACGTGCGTCCAATGCCGCGGCGACAAATTTCGTTTGGGCGGAGGCCAATCAGATTCTCGTTTCGCCACATGACGCGCCCGGCGTGCGGCGGCAAAAATCCGTTCAGCAAGTTAAAGAGCGTAGTCTTGCCCGCGCCGTTCGGGCCGATGATGCCAAGCACCTCGCCCTTATGCACATCAAAGCTGACATCTTCGACCGCCTTCAATCCACCAAACGCACGCGAGATGCCCTCTACCTTGAGGACGACCTCCGTGCTCACTGTTCGGTTGGCATGACCCGCCATGGCAGGTTCCATCAGCACGGATGCCGTGACTGAAGTGGCGCCGCCTCCCAATGCGGCTTCGCGGCGCTTGCGCAGCGCCTCGCGGATATGGGGAACGATCCCTTCCGGCGCAAGCAGAATGACGAGGACGATCGCCAGTCCAAACACGACACCTTGAATGCCGGGAATCTTGTCGCCCAATTCCGCATGCAGAATCTCCGCCAGAGGAATCAGGATTGCCGCGCCAATTACCGGCCCCCAGACCGTCGCCACGCCACCGAACAAGGTGACGATCAGCGCTTGTGCAGAGGTGAGCATGCCGAAGACGCTGGGTGGCGTGACGATCAACAGCACGACGGCATAGAACCCACCCACGGCCGCAGCGATTGCACCGGACACCATGATTGCGCGCATTTTCCAGGCGAGCGTGTTGATCCCCGCGGCTTCGGCGGCGGGTTCATTTTGTTTGATGGCAAGCAGCGACAGACCGAACCGCGAACGTTCTATCTTCAAGGAAATCGCCATGGCAACGACCAGCATCGCTAAGGCGATGCCGACATACCACCGGTAATCCTTGAACTGCATGAAGGCCGCGGGGGACTCCCGTTTCATCGGCAGCGACACTTCTTGATAGCCAGCCCATTCAAAGATATAGAGGAGCGCAAGCGGATAGGCCAACATGGCGAGCGCGAAATAGTGGCCACGCAAGCGAAATGTGGGCCAGCCGATCAGCGCGCCGGCAAGTCCCCCCACCACCATGCCGACCGGGATGCCAAACCAAGGCGACACATTGAGCTTCACCATCAACAAGGTCACCGTATAGGCGCCCAGCCCGAAAAATGACGCGTGCCCAAACGAGACCAAACCCGAGTAACCGGAGAAGACATTCCATGAGATACCGAGGATGGCCCAAACCGGCACCAGGGTGAGCATCAGTTGGTAATACTGGTTTTCAATCAGCATCGAGGCCGCGAGATAAACGATCGCGACGATAATGATGAGACCAACGTCGCGGCCAATGGTCCGTTGCATGATTAGACCCGCTCCGCGTTGCGGCCGAACAGGCCTTCGGGACGAATCAGGATGATCAGCAGGAACACGACAAAGATCGCCGCGTTCTGCAACTGCACCGGCAGGATCAGCGTGGAAAGCTGCTGAACGAGCCCGATGGTGAGGCCGCCCCAGAAAGCGCCAACGATGCTGCCAAAGCCACCTAGCACGACGCCGGCGTACATGATGATCACGAACTCCAACCCCACATACGGCTGGAACGGATAGTAGGTAGCGACGAGTCCGCCCGCAATCGCGGTCAGCGCGATGCCGAGCGCGAAAGCCACGCGATAGGCGCGGTCGACATTGATCCCCATGTATGTGGCGGCTTCCGGATTGTCCGCCGCGGCACGCAGAGTCTTGCCGGTACGCGACCGACTAATGAATAGGTACAAGAGAATCGCGACGATCACGGAGACGATGAAGGCGACGCTGCGAGCTTTGTTGAGGAAGATCGACAGGTCCTGACCGATGAGCGGCCCGATCTCCCAGGCCGATGCGGACAACGGCGTCCGAATGCCCTGCGGCATCGAGCCGAACACGATCAAGCCGCCGTTGGCAATGATGAGCGACATGCCAAGGGTGAGGATGAGCTGCGGATAGTGCCCTTCGCTTTCGGTCCCGGCGACGCGGATACCGGTTACGCGCGACAACAGCGTGCTATGCAGCAGCACGCCAAAGCCGTACAGGATCACCGCACCAAGCAACGCCGCCACCACCGGACCCAGGTAGGGTCCAAGGTACTGTCCAAGACTGAGCCAGCCGAATAGATACAGCGTGGCGTACATGCCCAGCATCAGGAAATCGCCCTGCGCGAAATTGATGACCCGCATCACGCCATAGATGAGGCCAAGGCCGACACACATGAGACCGTAGACGCTGCCGACCAGAATGCCGGCCGCGAGCGCCTGCAGGATATTCTCGGTGATGACGATTGCGTTCATCGATTTTTGGAAATGCTGGATAAGCTATCTTGCGAAATCAGCATGAGATCCTTTTCGGGGAGCTACGAGGGGGCTTTGGAGGGGTTGCCCCCCAACAAGCCCCTTGTTCATTCAATTTCAAGCCGAAAGCGTGGCAGCGTTATCGAATCGGACACGTCTTCGAAGGTCACGCGAACGGCTAGCCCCACCCGCAGCGCTTCCGCGCCGATGATCGATGCAGTCAGCCGAGGACCCTCCTCCAATTCAATTTGTACCACGTTGTACGGTAGATCGTCTTTGAATGCAGCGAACCACGGTTGGTGAACGACGGTCCATGTGGAGATGATGCCGCGGCCGCTTGCCTCGCGCCATCGGAGGGCGTCCGAAAAACAGAACGGACACACCGGTCCGGGCGGCAGATGCGGCTTCGCACAGTCCAGGCAAGTCGGTAACATCAGCCGATGCGCCTTGCAGGCATCCCAGAATGGTTTGGAGTCGGGTGTGATACGCGGCAACGGTTTGGTGTTCATAGCGCGTTGCCAAGGATCACCGAATCGCCCCAACAGGTGCTGAACTGGAGGTGCTTCGCGTTCGGGATCTGTCGTGGCCCCACCTCACCACGCAACTGGCGGACCATTTCGAGAATGGAATTCCAGCCGCCGACATGCGCCTCTGACAGTAGACCGCCTGATGTGTTCATGGGCAGTTCGCCACCCAATTCAATACGACCGTTCTGCACCCACTCTGCGGCGTCGCCCGGACCGCAATAGCCGAAGCGCTCCAGCACGAAGAGGATCAATGGCGAGAAGGCGTCGTAGGTGTACAGACCATCGATATCCGGCAAACCGACGCCTGCCATCGCAAACACTTCGTTATCGGCGGCAGTGAATCGGCGGGAGTGTGCAGGCTGTTGGTTAATGCCAAGATTGGGTGGCGCGAAGATGAATTCATCGCGACCGGAGCGCATGCCTTGCATGCCAGCGATCGGAATCGGCTTCTTCTTCATGTCGCGTGCCCGCTCCATGGTCGTGACGATCGCGACGGCCGCGCCATCGGTGACGAGACAACAATCGAAGAGCCGCAACGGATCGACCACCATCCGCGCGCGCTGATGATCGGCAAGGGTCAGCGGCTTTTTCATCGTGGCATAAGGCGAGAGCAGCGCATGCTTGCGAAAGGCAATCGGTACCGCGGCCAGCTGTTCGCTGGTAGCGCCGTACATCGCCATATAACGCTGCATCGCGATCGCGGCACCGCCCGCTGGGGCCGTCAATCCATAAGACGGTGATTCGCCATGCGTACCACCGTCTTCGCGTGAGCCTTCATGATCGCCCGGCCCGCCGAGAATCTGCCGCTCACGAGTGAAGCTGATCGCGGTAACGCAAGCCACCACGTTAGCGAGCCCACACGCGACCGCCATCGCCGCTTGCTGGAGGGCACTGGTGACGAACCGGCCATGCAGCCAAGTCTGCGCGGCCCAACGCGTATTGAGCCCGTACGCCTCCGCCACCCGGTCGTAATCGAGACCAAGCGGCCAACCCATGTGGATCGACAGGCCATCGATGTCTTCGCGCTGTAAGCCTGCATCATCGAGCGCGGCCTTGAGCGCGCGGGCACCCAGCTTCAATTGCGAGTCGGGCAGGTTGCGGCCGTATTCGCTTTGGCCAATGCCGGCGATGGCGGTTTGATTGCTGATGGAGGGCATGGTTGGGCGAACTATCTGCAGTCCACGCCCCCTCTCCCCTGCCCCTCTCCCGCACGACGCTTATCCATTCGGCCGCATCACGATCCGCCCTACGGCTTTGCCTGACTCCACCAGCTCATGTGCTTTGGCGGCTTCTTCAAGCGGGAAGGAAGCGGTGATCACCGGCTTTATCTGGCCGCGCTTCATGAGCGTCAGCACATCCTCCAATTGCCGGCGCGATGTACTCATTACCGAATACATCGACTGGTTCTTGAGAAACAACTGCGCGGGATTAAACGGTACAAACTCACCGGTGAGTTGCCCGATCATGATCCAGCGTCCGCTTTGCCCGAGACTCTTTCGCATTGCATCGAACAATGGAGTGCCGACGTTGTCGATCAGCACATCGACCCCTTTACCATCGGTAAGCTTCTTCACTTGCGCCGAGAAGTCGTCGCCCCGCGCATGCAGGACCACCTCATGCGCCCCCATGCTACGGACGAGTTCAACCTTATCAGGCGAGGTGGTCTGTGCGATCACATACGCACCCGTTTGTCGCGCGAGCTGCACCGCGTGCAGACCGAGGCCGCCACCCGCGCCGGTGATCAAGGTGGACTCGCCCACCTGCAGTTTGCCGACATCGCGAATGCCATTCAGAATCGTGCCGATCGCGCAGGCGGCGATCGCCGCGCCATCCAGTGCGACGTTGTCGGGAATAAGCGCGAGATTGTCATCTTCGATCGCGACGTATTCGGCGTAGCCGCCGACCAGGCCGTAGTCACCGAGAAATTTCCGTTCCGCACATTGCGATTCCCGCCCGGTCCGGCAGAAGTTACAAGCGCCGCAGATGTGATAGCGCTGCGCGGAAGCGACGCGATCACCGACCTTAAACTGCCGGACGTCGCGTCCAACATCGACAACCGTGCCGGCGATTTCATGACCGAGAATGCAGGGCATTTTGATGCCCGCCCGCAACGTACCATTGCGCGTGAGCACATCGTGAAAGCACACACCGCATGCGCCAACTTTCAGGACAACATCCTTTGGGCCGGCGAGCGGCTCAGCGACTGATTCGATCTTCATGACATCAGTCCGGCCAGGTTGATGAACGACGATGGCTTTCATAGATAAACCTCAATAGGCGCTTACTACAGAACTCAGAAATTCACCGCGGAGGACGCAGAGGACCCGGAGGAAAAACAATGAAGTAGCGTAGGGTGGAACAGCGCAGCGCGTTCCACCACGCCTGCGCGTTCTAGCCGCGACCTCCCTATTGTTCCGTAGTTTCTTGCTTTCCCCGCTACGGCGGAATGCGCTACGCTTTTCCGCCCCACCTGAAACAAATGCGCCTTTCCTCCATTCCCTCCGCGTCCTCCGCGGTGAATTTCTGTGGCCGTACGGGTCATGGCTTGAACCGCACCAGCGTCACTGCATCCGTCACCGCATCGAAATGCGCCCGCACCTTCATGCCGATCTTGATTCTCTCGCGCGGTACATCCACCAGGTTTGAGAACAGTTGCACACCCTCCTTCAATCGCACCTGCACGACATCGTATGGCACGTCGCCGGCGAAACTCGGCCAATACGCCTTGTGAAAGCCGCAGTACGAGACCACCATCCCTTGCCCGCTCGTGGCTTGCCATTCACTGCGCTCGCCCAGGCAGCTTGGGCAATAGCGCGACGCGGGAAAGCGATATTGCGCGCAGTCGAGGCAGCGTTGCAGCATCAACTTTCCCGCTCGGGCGCCGGCCCAGAATGGCGCGTTCAGCCCATCGATCGGCGGAAGTGGCTTAGCGTACACGTCGCTCATTTCGCCTCCTTACCGTAGATCATCGAGGTAATCACCGGTGCGGCCGTCATGTATTGCACGAGGTTCGCATCCTTGACTTGGCGCGCACCGCACTCCCCACGCACTTGCCGCACCGCCTCGACATTGAGCGCCCAGCCCTGCATGTACGACTCCGAAAGATGACCCCCGCTGGTGTTGGTCGGAAACTCTCCACCGAGTTGCAAGCGGCCGTTCTCGACAAACGGCCCGCTTTCGCCCGTCTTGCAAAAACCAAAGCCCTCCAGACAGAACATCACGGTCGGTGTGAAGTTGTCGTAGATCATCAGCGCGTCCATATCCGCAGGCTTCGCGCCCGCCATTCCGTAGGCCGAGCGCGCCACTTTCTTCATCGGCGCCGCCCAATAATCGTCCGGCGGAAACGTCGAGCCAGTGAACTTGGCCGTCTGGCCGAAGCCACGAATATAGACCGGTGGTTTGGCAAGATTCTTGGCGCGCTTGGCGTTAGTGAGAATCATCGCGACACCGCCATCATTGATGAGACAGTAATCGAGCAGATGCAACGGCTCGCACACGAAGCGTGAGGCGTGGTAGTCGGCAAGTGTGAACGGATCGCGCATCACCGCTTGCGGATTCAGCGCAGCATGCCGGCGAAACGCCATCGCCACCTGACCGAGCTGATCGGACGTGGTGCCGTACTGCTCCATATGCCGCTTGGCCATCAACGCATGAAACGCGCCCGGCGAGGTCATGCCATAAGGAAACCAAAGTCCCGGACCGCCGCTGCCATAAATGTCGGTAGCACCACCATATTGGTCGCCGGCCGAGCGCCCGTTGTTGCCATAGACCAGTGCGACAGTCTTGGCCATGCCGGTTGCAATCAACGCGACCGCAGTCTGGATGCAGATACCGGAGAACCGGCCATGCCCAGGCGTGATCGTCGTGTAAGAAGGGTTGAGGCCGGCGAGTTCGCAGAAACGCTGATAGTCGGGAATGCGATTGAGAATGACACCGTCGATATCGGCGATCTTCAATCCGCAATCAGCCAGGGCCTCTTTCAACGCCCAGATGCCAAGATCATAGGGATCGTATTCGGGTAGACGGCCGTATCGCGTGGTACCGACACCGGCGACGGCGACCTTACCTGCTAGGGATTTATTGGGCAAACCGCACCTCCGCCAATCCTTTCACACCCGGATCCATTGCCAGCACGCTTCCGGCCCACGGCTGCGCCGCCAGCGCCTGTTCATCGAGATCCAAGGTGGCCGTCGTGATGTAAAGCGTCGCGAGATCCGGCCCACCGAACATCACGCTCGTTGGTCGTTGCACCGGCATGCGCACCGATCGCTCAAACTTTCCGTTTGGATCGTAACGATTGATGCACCAGCGATCGAATTGTGCGCTCCAAACGAACCCCTCTCTATCGACGGTCATGCCATCAGGCCCGCCATGTCCCGGCGCCACCTCGACGAAAACGCGCCGATTCGTTGCCTGACCGCTGGCAAGATCGTAATCGTAGGCGAAGATACTGTGGGACGGCGTATCGGTGTGATAGAGCGTTCGATTGTCCGGACTCCAGCCGATGCCGTTCGAAACGGTAACACCAGCTGCCAAGCGATCGACGCGAAACGTGCTGTCGACAGAATACAAATCTCCGATCGGACGCGAGAGTTTGCGGTCCATTGCGCCGACCCAAAAACGGCCGGCGCGATCGGTCTTGCCATCGTTGAATCGTATCTCATTGAAGTCGAGCTCTGGCATCGGCAACCACGTCACTTCACTGCCCGGCTGATTCAGCGTTGCAATGCCACCCCGAAAAGCGATGAGAAAACCACCGCCTTGCCTGAGCGCGAACGAGCCAACCAGTTTCGGCAGCGGCCAGCTTTGCGACCGCTTGGTCGCGGGATCGAACCGCCACAGCTCGGGCGGCGTAATGTTGATCCACCACAGCACGCGCTCGCTCGGGCACCATACCGGGCCTTCGCCCAACACATTCCGACAGTCGACAATGCGCTCGACGCCCGACACCTTGCTGCTCCTTTGTGAGTTTCAAGCTCTTAAACGATAATCTCATCGTAACCTCGAACGAGCCTGCCCACAACCGTGAACGTGCCACTCGACGCAGCCATTCATTCGCCCCCAATCGCGCGCGGCATCGCCCGGTATGCGATGGCGTTTTCAAATGGCAATCCGATCCTCACTGACAAGGTGCGGACCTGCGTATATGACTGTCTGGCGGGTGCGTTGCTCTCTCGGGATCTGCCGTGGAGCCGGCAAACGATCGACTACGCCAATGCGATGGGTGGAACCGGTACCACCATCGTGGCGGCATCGCGTACGGCTGGCTGCGCGGATGCGGCCTTTGCCAATGCAACGATGGCCCATGGACTCGTCCAGGAAGACATGCACGCGGCTGCGGTCGCCCATATCGGCGTGGTCATCATTCCGACCCTGCTCGCGCTGGCCGAGGGCGAGCGCGTTACCGGAAAGACATTTATCGACGCAGTCGTCGTTGGATACCAGGTCATGGCGAGATTGGGCCGCGCCCTCATTACCCGTGAAGTCGCGCGCACGTTTCGTCCAACTGGACTGATCGGCGCGATCGCAGCCGCCGCGGCAGGTGCCCGCATACGCGGGCTCACCGAAGACGCAGCCGTCAGCGCCGTTGCGCTCGCTGCCAACACAGCGAGTGGACTCAATGAATGGCCGCATACCGGCGGCAGCGAAATGTATTTTCATCCCGGATTCGCCGCACGCAATGCGATCACTTCGATCCTGCTTGCCAAGCTTGGTGCGCGCTGCTCTGAAACTGCGATCGATGGGCCGGGCGGATTGCTGGCGGGCTATCGCGCCTTGCCTGCCTCTCGACACTGGCTGGAAGACTTTAGTGGCGCCGATGAAATTCTCGAGGTCTATCACAAGCCGGTACCCGCCTGCAACTATGCGCAGACACCCGCGCAGGCCGCGCTCGCCGTCGCACGTCAACTGAACGCGCCGCTCGATTCCATTCGCGCCATTCGCGTGCGGAGTTTTCCGGCCGCCATCGAGTATCCCGGCTGCAATGGTGCCGGTCCGTTCGCCAACGTCCTGCAAGCGAAGATGAGCATGCAGTTCGCCGTCGCCACCGCACTGGTGACGGGCAGCGTCGCAGAAGAAAACTTCCGCGTGCAGGATGATCCGCGCGTCGCACGGCTCTGCAGCAAGATCTCCTTCGAAGTCGATGACGCGTTCACCCGCGCTTTTCCGCCAAGTCAGGGCGCTGAGGTGATCGTCGAATTGATTGATGGCAGACGTGTCGCGGCTCGACTCGATGATGTGGTATCTCTCGCACCGCCTGCCGTGCAGGCGCGTTTTCACGCAGCGAGTACCCGCGTCTTCGGTGAGCATCGCACCAAAGAAATTGAATTACTGATCGATGCGCTGCCCACACTAGATGACATGACCCGCCTGATTCGGCTGCTGCGCGCCGCATGAATCCAATCCATCACCGCACGCGCCTGCCAAAGTACTGACCACCGCCATGCCCATTATGCCCGTTGCCCGCACGGTCCCCGCCCTCATCGATGAGATGGCGGTCCGCTTTCCCGATCGGGAAGCATTAGTTGGTTCCGGTCAACGATTTACGTACTCACAGCTGCGTCGTGAAGTTCGCCGCGTCGCACGGGGCCTCGCCGCGCTCGGTGTGCGACCGGGTGACAAGGTGGCGATCCTCATGGGCAACCAACCCGAATGGATCATCGCCGACCTGGCAATCTGTTTGTTAGGTGGCATCATGGTTGGCGTCAATACCTGGGCGACGCCGCGCGAGCTGGAATATGTGCTGCATCATTCCGATTCGACCCTGCTGATCACGTCGGGCCGGTATCTCAAGTACGACTACCTGGAGATGCTGGCCACCATGACACCGCGCAGCACACGGCTGCCGCGCTTGCGCGAAGTCATCCTCGCGAGCGACACCGATCAAGCCGGTTGCCGTCCGTACCGCGATCTTGCACGACTTGCTGAATCCGTCCCGGAGTCGGTCATCGATACCGCCCAACGACGCATCGACTCCAAGGACAACTGCTATCTGTTGTACACGTCAGGCTCGATGTCCAATCCGAAGGGCGTCTTGCTCCAGCACTACGCGCTCATCGAGAACATGTGGCAAATCGGCGAGCGCCAGCGTGTGACGAAACGCGATCGGCTATGGCTGGCGGTGTCATTGTTCTGGGGCCTAGCCTGCGAGAACGCGCTTTTCAATCTCTATACGCATGGCGGCTGCGTGGTGCTGCAGGAACATTTCGAGCCCGGTGAAGCGCTTGCAATCATCGAGCAGGAACGCTGCACGATGTTTTACGGCACCCCCAATATGGGGCAAGCAATGGCCGAACATCCTGACCGGCCACGCCGCAATCTCTCCTCACTGCGGGGCGGGGCAACGATCGGCACACCCGAGCAGATGATGCGCGTCGTCAACCTGGGCGCCAAAGAGATCTGCAATATCTACGGTCTTACTGAGACCTATGGCAACTGCAACGTAACGGACGCATACGATTCGCTCGACAAACGCCTGACCACGGTCGGACAACCACTCGTTGGTGTCACCCAGCGCATTGTTGATCCCGAGACCGGGCGCGTATTACCCACGGGCGAAATCGGCGAAGTACGAGTGAAGGGCTATGTGACCGTCGGTTATCTGAAAGAGCCTGGTCTCACGCAGGCGGCGTTCGACGAAGAGGGCTTTTTCAAGACAGGCGATCTTGGCTTCGTCGATGGCGAAGGCCATTTATCGTTTCGTGGACGCATTAAGGAAATGGTGAAGACGGGCGGCATCAACGTCGCACCGATCGAAGTAGAAGAAGTACTGATGCAGCATCCCGGTGTGCATCTTGCGTTTTGCACCGGCGTTTCCGATGCGGTGCGCGACGAAGTGCTGGCCGCGGTGATCGTCGCCAAGCCCGGCGTTCAACTCACCGACGCAATGCTGACGGAACACTGCAAAGCGCAACTGGCCTCCTACAAACTGCCGCGGCTGTACCGATTCGCCAGTGAAAAAGAACTGCCGCTCACCACCACCGGAAAGCTACAGAAGAACAAGCTGGCGGCGGTGTTTTTCAGTTGACCACCTGGCACCCAGCCCACAACAGCGGTCGCCGTGAACCTCTCACGCCCCCGCGATCGCCACCGTCTCTTTCGCCGCCAGTCCAACCTTCTCACCTGCTGCAAGAATCTCTTTCCATGAAGTGATATCCACCGGCACGCCTTCGGCGAGGCGCCTCTTCTTCGATTCGCGCTCCGGATCGCCCGCGATGCGCAGTTTGTCGAAATCCGCAGGCACCGGTGATTGGTTCAGCCATTTCAAGAACGCTTCGATCTCGTTCTGGAAATGCTGCGTGGTGCCCATGCGCTCCGGATCGATCAGGATCGACAGCATGCCGTTGAAGACGCGCTTCTTGCCTTCATAGGGAATGCGACCGGTCTCCCCGCCGGTGAGCGCGCCACCAAGTAGCTCCGCGATGAGTGCAAGGCCATAGCCCTTGTGTTCCCCAAACGGGAGGATCGCGCCGAACGGTGGAATCACCGTATAGCGCGGATCAGTGGTGGGCTCACCTTTATCGTCGATGATGATCCCTTCGGGCAATGCCTTGCCTTGGTTGTGTGCGACGCGGGTCTTGCCCTGCGCGATGCGGCTCGTCGCGAAATCGAGAATGATGGGATCACCCTTGGCGCGCGGGATCGCGATGCAGACAGGATTGGTGCCAAAGCGTCCGTCGCCACCGCCCCAGGGCGCGACGATAGGCCGCGAAATGACGTTGACGAAATGGATCGATACGAAGCCCGCCGAAAGCGCCTGCTCGGCCCACGCGCCGATCCGCCCGATGTGATGCGCGTTGTAAAGCCCACTGATGCAAAGCCCATGTTGCTTGGTCCGCTCGATCGCATGGTTCATCGCGTCATGGCCGATGACCTGACCGTAGCCTTGTTGGCCATCCATACGGAGCATCGTACCGGTGTCCAGAACAATCTTCGGTGCCTGGTTCGCGATCAATCCACCTTCCAGCAGTGAATCGATGTAGCGCGGAATCATCCCCACGCCATGCGAGTCATGCCCCTTCAGATTCGCCTCGACCAGATTGGCGGCGACCAGACTCGCTTCGCGCGTATTCGAACCACCCTTTTTCACGATGGCTTCAATCGCTTGGGTGAGTCGCGGCGCGGCTAAGGTGATTTCGTCTGCCATCACAATCTCAAAGAAATGAAAGTCGCCAATGCTATCGCGGCTGGGTCACTCGGGTAAGTCACCGAGGGATTGCGGCATAATGGCAGACTATGTCAACCGCTCCCACCCTGCCCGCAGAGCCAACCCGACGACTCGCCGCTAGCGGCAAGCTCGCCGAAAACGTCATGCACTTTGCCCGCGTGCTGCGCGCCGCGGGATTGCCGGTCGGCCCCAACAAGGTACTCGATGCGCTAGCGGCAGTAGAAGTCGCAGGCGTCGATCGCCGTGAAGATTTCTACTGGACGCTGGCCTCGGTACTCATCGATCGGCGCGAGCAGTTCGAGATCTTTGATCAGGCCTTTCACATCTTCTGGCGTGATCCGCAGTTGCTGGAACGGATCATGTCGCTCTTTCTGCCAAAGGTCTACGGCAAGGGCGATGACGAAGCGCCACAGCCCTCGAACCGGCTGGCCGAGGCGCTCGCACCACCGCCCGATGTGCAGGAGCGCGAACAGGAGCGGGAGGAAAAGGTCGAGATCGACATGGCCTTCACCGTCTCCGAGCGGGAAGTGCTGCAACATGCCGATTTCGAGACGATGACCGGCGAAGAACTCGCGCAGGCGAAAAAACTCATCGCCGAATTGCGCTTGCCGATCCCCGAGGTGTGCACCCGCCGCCTGCATCGCGATTCGCGCGGACGCCGCATCGACATGCGGGCGACCATGCAGGCGAGCCTGCGCACGGGCGGGGCGATCATTCCGCTGCAACGCCTCACGCAGGAAAAACGCCATCCGCCGTTGGTCGTGCTCTGCGATATCTCCGGTTCGATGAGCCGCTATTCGCGCATGTTCCTGCACTTCATGCACGCCATCACCAATGATCGCGATCGCGTTTATACTTTCGTCTTCGGCACGCGGCTCACCAACATCACCCGCAATCTCAAGCATCGCGATGTCGATGTCGCGCTCAACTCGGTGTCGGATGCGGTGGCCGATTGGTCGGGCGGTACACGTATTGGTTCGAGTCTGCGCGAGTTCAATTTACGGTGGTCGCGTCGTGTACTCGGCCAGAACGCCGTGATGCTGATGATCACCGACGGCCTGGACCGCGATCTTGGCAAGGATCTCTCGGTTGAAATGGAGCGCCTGCACAAATCTTGTCACCGCCTCATCTGGCTCAATCCACTGTTGCGCTATGAGGCCTTCGAAGCGCGACCCGCCGGCATTCGGGCGATGCTGCCGCATGTCGATTCATTCCTGCCCGCGCACAACATCGAGAGCCTGCGCGAACTGTCCAAAGTGCTTTCGAGCCAACCTAAAAAGTCGACGCGGATCGTTTCGGCCGGCCGCGTGCAATAGATCCGCTGCGCCCCTACGCGCGCGGCACATCCCGTTTCAAAACAAAGGGAACCTGCATCATGGAAATGACCGGCGAACAAATCATCGACCAGCCGCAATCGAAAGTTTGGGAAGCGCTCAATGATCCGGCGGTGCTCAAGGACTGCATCCCGGGATGCGATACGCTCGAGCGCGTTTCCGACACCGAATACAAGATGACGATGACCGCGGCGGTCGGCCCGGTCCGCGCCAAGTTCAACGGCAAGCTGAATCTGTCGGAAGTAAATCCGCCGGTCTCGTACACCATTGCATTCGAAGGATCGGGCGGTGCGGCAGGCTTCGGCAAGGGCTCGGCACAGGTGGCGCTTGCCCCGGAAGGCAACGGCACCAAGCTCTCCTACAGCGCCAAGGCGCAAATCGGCGGGAAGCTCGCGCAGGTGGGCGCCCGGCTCATCGATGGGGTCGCGAAGAAAATGGCGGATGATTTCTTCTCCGCCTTCAAGAAGCGACTGACACCAGTGGCCGCCGAGGCACCCGCGACAGCAGCGCCCACCGCCGACGCTGCATCGCCGGCTGCCGATGTACCGGCGCCAAAGATGACCCCGCTCGTCATCTTCGGCATTGCGCTGGTAGTCATCATCGTTCTGTACTTCGCACTCAAGTAACATTGCGGCAGCCAGCAAAGCGTAGTGGCATACTGGGCGGATTCGATGGCAAGATAGCCGATCGAGACTAACGAGGAGGGGTTTGACGATGAATCAGCCGTTCACGCATTCGTTTCTGCAATCGATTCGCATCGCAGCCGGTGGACTTTCACTTGCCCTAGCGGCTGTGGCCACCGCCGCCCCATCCGGCCCGCCCATTCGTGTGGGTGGGACCCTAGCGCTCACCGGACCGCTCGCATCGACCGCGCTGATCTGCAAGCTCGCGGCTGAGACCTTCATCGAGCAGATCAACAAGAAAGACGGACTGCTTGGACGCCCGGTGGAATGGGTGCTGCTGGATGATCAATCCAAGCCTGACCTCGCTCGCACGCTATACGAAAAGCTCACGACCGCCGACAAAGTCGATCTTTTGATTGGCCCTTACGGAACGGGCGCGATCCTCTCGGCCATGTCGGTGGCCGAGCGCCATAGCAAGATGCTGATCCACAGCTCGTTTGGCATTCCTAAGCTGGCGAAATACGAGCGGCATATTCCGGTCGCGCCATTCGGCTATGTTCCCGAGGATACCTACCCGAATCGCCTGTTCGATGGTCTGGCGGCGAACGGCAAGATGCCGAAGACGATCGCCATCATATCGAGCAAATTTTCCTCGGTGCACTTCTTATCGTTGGGTGCCCGCGAGGTCGCGAAAAAGCGCGGCATCAATGAAGTGCTGTTTCTGGAATTCGAATTCGGCACGCGCGATTTCGGTCCGATCGCCGCACGCATCCGCGACGCGAAGCCCGATTTCCTCTGGATGGGCTCGATCGGTCTGGAAAGCAACTCATTGATCGAGGCGATGAAGAAACTCGACTACATGCCGCGGAACCACTTCCATCTCTATCCGGCACCCGGCCCGCTTGCTTTGTCGCCCGATGCGCAAAACGCACTGTCGCTCACCTTCTTTGAGGAGCATGCGCCGTTCACCAATGATCCGGTCGCCGCGGAATTTGCCAAGGGATACCGAGAGCGCGCCATCAAGGCCGGCCTGCCTTATGTGGAGACCGATCAACAGGCATCTAACGTCTTCGTAAGCTGGCAAGTCTTGACCGCCGCCGTCACCGCCACCAAGAGCCTTGATGACAAGGTGCTCACGCAGTGGATCAAGACCAACAAGATCAATACAATTTACGGTCCGCTGCGCTTTGACGGCACCAACAACTTCGGCGATGACCTCTCCAAAGTAAAGCAGGTGCACAAGAACAAGTGGGTCGTGGTATGGCCACCGGAGTTTGCTCCGCCCGGGGTAAAAATGATGCTGCAGTAAGTAGTAATCCGGCGGTTCGCGGGCGGCACGCACCTCAGTGGCGGATTGATTGATCCGAATTATCCGCAACGAGTGACTGATTCACGCCCGCGGTGCCAGCCGCTCCATGCAGCGAAGTGCATCAAGCACCCGGTCGTCCTCGAAGCGCTGGCCGACGATCTGGATCGAAAGAGGCATACCGCTCTGCCCCGTCCCCCAGGGAATGCAGCCGGCGGGCGCTTCCAAAATGTTCGCAATGCCGCACAGATCGGCCTGATTGACGGGCGGTGTCGGCGAAAAAGGAAACGCGGTCTGAGGAGCAGTCGGCAGCAGCAGGACATCGACCGATCGCATGACCTCCTCCAGCATCGCGCGCAATTCCCGTAATCGACGATACGACAGCACAGCGCGCGCTGCCGTCTGCTTGGCACCGAACGCGATCATTGCGCGGAACTCGGCCGAAAATCCCGACGGGTTGGCAGCGATCGCCTCGCTATGCACCGTCGAACCCTCCATCTCAATCAGCAGCAAACAGTCGCGGCGCACCTTATCGAACGCGTAGTCGGGCAACGAAAGCGCCACCGGCGTTGCTCCGGCATCTTGCAGCGCATGTATCGCCTCGTCATAGGTCGCACGCACATCGGGTTCGACCGTTGTGCCGGGAAAATCATGCAGTACACCGACCCGCAGTCCACCCACCGAGTCGTGATTACGAACCCATGAGGTACTGTATGGGGCAGCGCGCGCCAACGGCCAGTCGCGATCGAACTGCGCGCTGGCACGCAGCAGCAGGCGCGAATCTTCAACGCATGACGCGAGATAGCCAACATGGTCGAACGTCGCTGCGATGGGCATGACACCTCGCGTGCTGAGCAGTCCGTACGTCGGCTTGATGCCCGTCACACCGCAATACGCGGCGGGAATCCGCACTGAACCCAGCGTATCGGTGCCAAGCGCAGCCGCGCATAGGCCGGCCGCGACGGCCGCACCCGATCCGCCACTCGACCCGCCCGCTGTGTAGCCTGTCCGCAGTGGATTTTCACAACGGCCAAACCACGGGTTATCGGTTGTCCCGCCCAAGGCGCCTTCATGCATGTTGAGCTTACCGAGCAACACCGCACCCGCGTCACGGAGCGTCGCAATGACAAAGGCATCCTCTTTGGGGATTACATGCCGATAATGCTGAATGCCACCAGCGGTGGGCATCCCTGCAATATCAATGTTGTCCTTCACTGCAATGGGCACTCCGTCCATGACACTACGCGGGACACCGGTACGAATACGTCCATCCGCATCCCGCGCCTGCGCAAGAGCGCCCTCGGCATCGACATGCACGAAGGCTTTCAGCCGCGCATTCTCTCGGTCGATGCGGGCGAGATACTCGCGGGTCGCCTCAACCGAAGAGAGTTCGCCCGACCGTAACGCACGGGACAAAGCGACCGCGCCAACCGGCAGACTGCTCATCGAATGATTCCTTTCATCTCACGCTTCCCCGAACTTACGTTCAACATTATCGATCGGCATCCTCAAGAATCATAACGGCTGCTTTCTCCGCGATCATCATGGTCGGCGCATTCGTGTTACCGGTTGTCACGCTTGGCATCACCGACGCATCGGCGATGCGCAAGCCTTCTATGCCATGCACGCGTAACCGGCTATCGACCACCGCCATCGCATCCCCACCCATCTTGCAGGTTCCGACCGGATGATAGATGGTCGTCCCGGTCTTGCGAACCACCCTCGCGATTTCGTCATCGGAGCGCGCGTCGGCACCTGGCAGCGTCTCGCAAACGACGTGCCGGGCGATGACGGACTGGGAAAAAATATCGCGCACGCGACGCATCCCGGCGAGGATCGTGCGCAAATCAGCCGGTACGGAAAGGTAGTTGGGCTGGATCGCCGGCGACTCAAACGGGTTGTTCGAACGTGCCATCACCGTACCCCGACTCTTAGGCTGCACCGCACACACCGCAACGGTAACACCGGGATTTCTTTCCAGCTCGCCGAATCGACTCTGATCGTAACTGGCCGGGGTAAACAGCAATTGCAGATCAGGACTCGCCAGACCTTCCCGACTGCGCGTGAAGACCGTCGATGAGGTGACCCCAAATGTCAGCGCACCGTTGGCGGTGAATAGCCAACGCAAGATCTCCCGACCAAGGCGCCATCCACGCGCCAATTCATTGATCGAGACGGCATCCTTGACCCGGAACGCGGTGAAGCCCACATAGTGATCGGAAAGATTCGCACCGACGCCCGGCGAATCATGCACGACGTCAATACCGTGCGAGGAGAGGTGCATCGCCGGCCCGATTCCAGACAATTGCAGTAAGTGCGGTGATTTGATCGATCCGGCTGCGATGATCACTTCCCGCTCGGCATGCAAGGTATGGTCGACGCCACCTTGCCGATACAGCACGCCGCGACAACGCCCGCCATCGATGAGGAGCTTGGTGACCATCGCGCGCGTCGCCACCCGCAAGTTCAATCGCCCACGTGCTACCCTGAGGAACGTTGACGCAGTCGAGCCGCGAAACCGCCCAAGACGGGTCATTTGTGAATAGCCGACGCCCTCCTGCTGCGCGCCGTTGTAGTCACTGGTAAGCGGAATGCCTGCGGCACGGGCGGCCGCGACGAAGCGGTCAGTAAGGGGTAGCACGGTGCGGTAGTCTTCGACGATCATCGGACCGGCCTTGCCGCGATAACGATCGTCACCTTTCGCGTACGACTCGCTTTTCTTGAAGTAGGGCAGGATGTCTGCATAGCCCCAGCCGGCGCAACCACCGCGCGCCCAGCCGTCATAGTCAGCGGGATTGCCACGCACATAAAGCATGCCATTGATCGATCCACTGCCGCCAATCACTTTCCCGCGTGACCAATGCATCGTGCGACCGTCGATACCGGCGTCGGGCTCGGTCATGAAATTCCAATTCACACGCGGATTCCGATGCAGCGATCGCACGCCGGCCGGAACATGAATCATCGGATGCCATGCGCGCGGCCCGGCCTCCAGCAAGACGACCCCTGCGCCGCCTTCACTCAATCGATGCGCGAGCAGGCAGCCCGCCGTGCCGGCACCGATGATGATGTAGTCTGTCTGCATCGAAAAATGGTCCCCTGCTTCGGGTAGCACGGTGTTGTGCGAGAAACGCGCCCGTCACCAATCGAATTCAACGCCAAGGCTACTCCACGCAGGCGTTGGTCGCCTGCCACCGCATCGTTCCCGACTCGCAGGCCAGATAGAATCCGTGCTCACCTCATGATGTCCGCCCGCCATGCCAAACCCAACCCTGCCGCTCGCTGGTCTTCGCGTCCTCGCCGTTGAACAATATGGCGCCGGTCCGGCCGGTACCGTCTACCTTGCAGACCTTGGCGCCGAGGTGATCAAAATTGAGAACCATCTGGATGGGGGGGATTTCGGCCGCGACGTGGGTCCGCATTTTTTCGGACCAAAGGACAGCCAGTTCTTCGAGACTTTCAATCGCAACAAGAAAAGTTTTACCCTCGATCTCAAACATGCCGATGGGAAAAAGGTCTTTCGCGAACTGGTCGAGACGGCCGATGCTGTAATCAATAATCTGCGCGGCGACCAGCCGGCCAAGCTTGGCATCACGCATGAGGATTTGAAGGCCGTCAATCCGAAGATCGTCTGCGTCCATCTTTCTGCCTACGGCCGGGAGGGATCCCGTGCGGCATGGCCAGGCTATGACTATTTGATGCAAGCCGAAACCGGGCTCATGTCACTCACCGGCGACCCGGATGCGCCGCCCGCGAAGTTCGGGGTCTCGATCATCGATCTCATGACCGGATTGGCCGCCTCCTATGCCTTGCTGGCCGGCGTGACGAGTGCACGCGCCACCGGTCGCGGACGCGATCTCGATACCAGCCTGTTCGATCTTGCGCTGTACAACCTCAATTATCCGGGGACGTGGTATCTCAACGGCGGCCATGTGACCGGGCGCGTGCCGCGCTCGGGCCATCCCTCCTTGGTACCCAGCGAGCTCTATAAGACGCAAGACGGCTGGATCATGATCATGTGCAACAAGGAAAAATTCTGGGGTGTGCTGGCCGATGCGCTGGGAAAACCGGAATGGAAGAGTGATCCGAGACTCAATACATTTAAAGCGCGGCTGGCCCATCGCGATCTTGTAAGAGAGCTCCTTGATGCAACGCTCTCTACGCATACGACCGCCTATTGGGTCCAGCAACTCGGTGGGATCGTGCCGGTTGCGCCGGTCTATGATGTCAAGGAAGCGCTCGACAGCGCCTATGTGAGAGAGCGCGGCGACATCGTGACGTTCAGCGCACCAGATGGCCGGACGGCGAACATGTTGGCCGGCCCCATTCGTCTGCCGAGCGTCGAGCTGCCGAAGAACATGGCACCACGCTTAGGCGAGGACACCGATGCGCTGCTGCGCGAGCTAGGCTACGACGATGAAGGCATCGCGGCGTTACGACACCGGCGCGTGATTCAATAGCGCCGGCCGGCTGACCGGCCCGACCGGGTTAAATCCCACCAGGGCGGTCACCCCCGCCCCCGGCGCGCTAGTGAGGGAAAGCGTCCACTTATGCCGATCGCAAATGCGTTTGGCGAGATAAAGGCCGAGGCCGGAACCCGAGCTGTTCGGCCCGGAGTAGTAACACTCTAAGACGCGTTCGAGATCGCCAGAATCGATCATTTCGCCGGGATTGTGGATGCGCACAGCGCGGTCATCGATACTGATCGTGATGAGCCCGGAATCGGTGTAGGCAATGGCATTACGCAAAAGATTGCCAAGGACGATGCTGAGATCCGCATCAAAGCAGGCAATGGCCGGTGATGCCGCCGCATGCAGCGCGATCTCTAGTGAACGCCCGACGAGGAGCGGGCGATGCTGCTCGATCAGCAATTCGCAAAATGAACGAAGATCGATCACCTGCTCACCGTTCTTATCGACATGCCGGGCGTCGCGTGCCAGCGCCAGCAGCGAGCTCACGAGGCGGGAAACCTCGTCCACCGACTTTTGAATGCGCGCCACCTGCTTGACTGCCCGTTCATCAAGGCGCTTGTTGCCGGCGAGAAGCTCGGCCAACGTCGAGAGAATCGACAATGGCGTTCGCAGTTCATGGCTCACTGCCGAGGTGAACGATGTCTCGCGCTCGATCAGACGGTCCATCCGCTCCAGATATAGATCGAACGCGTCGGCGATAATCTGAATTTCGCCGCTACGCGCGGCCGAGCTCAAGCGGACATTGCGCACGGTGGGGTCGAGCGCACCCACTTCCTTGGTGAGCGCGGTGAGCGGCGCAACGATGTGTCGCGATAACCAAAACCAGAATACGGCGGCAAACGCGAGGGCAATCAGCACACCGGCGGTCAGCATTTGAATGATCTTTACCTCTTCATGCTCCACCTCGGTGACATCGACCGCAAACCACGCGCTCTCGGTCCCGATCGTCGTTACGTTGACGTGGTACGCACGACCATCGTGAATGACATCGTGATGCAGTCCCAGCGGCAGCGCGGCAAGCGCGGGGGGGGTACCGGATCTCCGCCGGGACGTGCCGGGAACCACACGCTGATGAGCGCGGCGTCGGGCAAGGGTACGTTAGGGTCGCGCTCATAGGCCGCGGCGAAGACGGCAGCCTCGTGCTTGACGATGATATCGAGCAACCCGATCTGTAAGTTCAGGTTTGAATAGTAATAGGCCAGTGCACCGAGGATATTGACCAGCGTCGCGAGCACCAGGATGCCCATCATGACCCGCGTGTGAATACCCGTCGCCTTATTCATGGCCCAGTCCCAATGCGAAATCCATCCTTCGGCTCGGCAGGGCGCACGAGTGCAAGGAGACGCGCTTCCAGCGCCGATAGCGCAAATGGCTTGACGAGATAATCATTGGCGCCCGCGGCCAGGCCATGCATCTTGTCGTTATGGGATTCCCGGGCAGTGACAATGAGCACCGGCGTCGATTGACCCGCGTCAGTACGAAGCCTTCTGCAGACCTCGAGCCCATCCATTCCGGGCAAGCCGAGATCGAGGACAATCACATCGTAATCGCCACCTGCCGCCATGCGCAGGCCCATGCGCCCGTCGGTCGCAAAATCCACGGTGTGATCGCGACCCTCGAGAAACATGCCGATGTTCTCCGCAAGTTCCCGATTGTCTTCAACGACCAACACATTCATCGCAGCATCCTTCAGGCCATCCAGGATGGTTTTCTACGACTCGCCGGCGATCATCAAGCATGCCGTTCGCATTCGGGGCCGATTCCTCGGCCGGCGCAGAAATATTCCCTATGGAAACGCTGATTAAGCTATTCCGCGTGATCAGCGTGCTCAAATATTAAGGGAGTTACGAGGGGGCGCGCGCCCTTGTTCAGTGATTCCCTATATGCAAAACGCAGCAGGCAACGCCACGGGATCCACGATATGTTCTATCGCAACGCTGAGAGATCTACCTGACGATACAGCTGCCGCCCCGCGCTGCCGACTCGATAATGGCCTCGAACACAGCAACGCCATGCTGCTCGTCACCCCCTATGACAGCGATAGCACGCCGCAGGATGGCGGCGCAGGCAAAGTACTCAAGCTCGGCACGTTCCGTGCTCATCGCTGCAAATTGCGTCGTCTGCGGTCGCATCGGCTTGAACAGATTCGATTGATCGATGAAGTTCGTGCGCAACGTCCATGTCGTAAGGTGTTCGGCGTCCCCCACTTCGGCCCATCCTTTCGATCCGAACACCTGCATCCGCCATGTTTCAGCGGTGGCGATGACGGTCGCAAGATAACCGCTCGACCCGCCGCGAAATTTAAAGAGCATCGAGGTGGTGTCATCGAGGCCCAACGCCATGACGCGGCGTGCGCTTTGCGCGTACACCGATTCCACCTGGCCGGACAAGTAAAGCATGGCGTCGACAAGATGCACCCCACGACCGGTCATGCCGCCGGCGGGGCCCTGGTCAGGATCGTTCCGCCAATGTTGGGAATCAAATCGGTACACACTGGGCCCGCAAAAATTGCCCTCGATATGCAAGAGCGTGCCAAGCGTACCGTCGTCAAGCATTGCCTTGATCCGCTGCAATGCCGGTTGAAAACGCCAGTTATAACCGACGGCGAGCGTTACGCCATGTCGCGTACACGCCTCAATCGCGCGGCGGGCTGATTGGGCATCAAGCGTCAGCGGTTTCTCACAAAACACATGTTTGCCGGCCGTCGCAGCCGCGATGATTTTGTCGCCGTGGTCCGCATGGGGAGTTGCCAACACCACGGCGTCGATTCGGTCGTCGCGAAGCAATGCAGCATAGGTATCAAAAAGCTCAACGCCATGACCAAGGGCGAATTCGCGCACTTTGTCCGGCGTCCGGTTCCAGCCGGCGACAAAGCGAATCGCATCGCTTTTGCCGTGCACGCTCTGCACGAGATTCTGTCCCCAGCGGCCCATTCCGACGATAGCGGCGTTAAGCAATGCGCCCTCCTTAACCGATCAGGTTGCTACGAATTGACAGGATGCCGCTCGTCAAACAGCGTCGCCGCCGCTTCCATCGTCATGAACGCCGCGCCCTCACCTGCCATGCGCTCGATCAGTTGTTCGAGGATCATCATGCGATGACCGCGACCAATCACGAAGGGATGGAAGGTGTAAGTGATGATTCCCCAATCAAGCGTACGGCGCATATAGAGGAAATCATTGATCCAATTCTCCAGCACATCGCTTGCATTCATGAGCCCCGGGGCAATCGCCGTGCCCATCCGCACATACTCGAAATGCGGATAATCATCGAGCGACCAGCTGATCGGCATTTCAATGAGACGGGTCGAGCGCCCAAACACCGCTGGGTGCTGCAATTCGATTACATTACCCTGCCGGACCCGATAGGGCGTGTAGTCATCGCCCATCATGCTGCTATCGTAATAAAACCCGTGCTTGAGCAATAGCTCCACCGAATGGGCGCTCAAATCCCATGATGGCGAGCGGTAGCCGCGTGCATACCGACCGGTTAACCGCTTGATTTGTTCGTTCGCGCGCACGAGCTCGGCTTCCTCTTCCTCACGCGACATGCCAGAAGGCGGCGCATGGGTCCAGCCGTGATGGCCGATTTCATGACCGGCTTCGGCAACCTGGCGGCAAATATCCGGGTAGGTCTCAAGCGTATGTCCGGGAATGAACCAGCTGGTCTCGATCTTGTAACGTGCCATCAGCGCCAGCAGTCGCCCTGCACCCACGATGCCGAATTCACCCCGCGAAATGGGCGTGGGTGATGTCATGCCACGTGCAATCCATGGCGACATGGCATCAAAATCAAACGTGATGCACACGATATGGCGGGGCATGGGTGGGTCTCTCGTTCGTTAATTGGCCAAAACGAAGCGAACGATACAATGAAGGCCGCACGCCGACATCCCGTTTCGGCAGGAGACTGACACCATGATCGAAATGAATCTCGCCATCGCGCTCAAAGCCACCCATGCTGCGCAGGAAAAAGCCAGATCGCTCGGCCTCGCCATGACCGTATCGGTCGTCGATGAGTCGGGCCGGCTGGTCGTTACGATGCGGGCCGACGGCACGGGCTTCATGACCCCGGAATCATCGCGAGCGAAAGCGGTCGCTGCGGCGGCGTTCCGCACCTCAACGTTGAAATTGGCCGCGTCACACGCCACTAATCCATTTTGGTCCGGCGTTCCGACCATCACCCGTGGCGAAGCGCTCCCCACCGGAGGCGCCGTGCCGATCATCATCGGCGGCCGTGTGATCGGCGGAATCGGCTGCGGCGGTGGAACCGCCGAGCAGGACGATATTTGTGCCACAGCGGGCGCGCAGGCGGTCGCGTAAATCTGCCGGTCAGCGGGCGAGAAATGCCCGCACCCGTGCGGCGATGCTCTGTTGATCGAAGGCCCCGAAGCGGGCGGCGTTCAAGCCTTGCGGGTCGCCCGCAAAAAATCGCTCATACAACACCTGGCGGCCGGCAAACGCGCTCCCGCAGAGATCCCACGCCAGACGAAATAACCGCACGCGTTCATGCCCCATTAGATTCGCGGACTGAAAGTACCGGTCGATGTCGGCAGCGAGTTCGGGCCGGTTGAGATCGGCCTCGTCCGGAATCGCCATCAGGCCACTTGATCCGACCAGTTGCAGGATTTCAATCAGTCTCGGATAGATCTTCGGAAAGTAATTGCGGGCGGTAAACATCACCTCAGGATTGGGCGCATAGAAACCGTAGGCATCGCGAACCGCGTCCACTTCGGCGGTTCGCAGATAAGCGCGCAGCGTGACCACCGCATCGACGATTTCCGCCAGCATCTGCTGATACGCGGACAGCTCGGTTCGCCCGATCGCGTCGGCCAGGAGGGTGGCGACGCCAAGCACGGTTTCGGCTTTCACCAGGCTCTTCACCGTCGATTGATGGATGCCGTGAACGAACGCAGACGTATCGCGCGATGCACGATTGCACAACTCCACGTTGCCTTTCAGAAACACCCGCTCCCAGGGCACCAAAACTTCGTTGCAGACGATGACAGCGTCCATCTCCTCATAGCGCGACGACAAGGGGTGGTCCGCCACCGGCCCGGCAGCATCGAGGCTCGGTCGGCAAATGATGCGAAGGCCTGGCGTGGCAAGCGGGATGGCAAAAGCGAACGCATAGCGCTCCGCGTCGGTCGGCCGCGCACGCGACGGCGACGGAAACACCAGTAATTCGTCGGCAAAAGGAGCAAGTGTGGCGAGCATTCTTGCCCCGCTGACGATGAGTCCCGCCGCGTTCTCGCCGACGATCGAAAGCGCAACGCCCAGGTCGCGCTGCTCGCTTTGACCACGCGCCCGATTGACCTGCGGATCGACCAATGAATGGGTGAGACAGACATCATGCGTTCTGCACCATTCATAGTACGCAGTCAGTCGCTTTGCATAGTCCGGCCCATTTTGTGCAAAGAACGGTGCCGCCATCGCAAATCCGGTGAGCAAGGTATTCGGATAGTCGGGCGAGCGGCCAAAAAACCCCAGCGATTCTTGGGACCACCGATAGAACATGCGTCCACGTCGCGCGACATCCTCCGCAGAACGGGGCTGAGAATAGGCAAGGCTGCAACGATCATCACTGTCTGGCGACACATAGGTGAGGACATCGCGCGCATCCGGGGCGCATTGCAGGTCATACAGCCTGGCAATGGATCGCGCGGTGCGACCGAGGAGCGGATGCGTGGTGACATCGGCAACCCGTTCACCGCTGCACCAGACTTCCCGCGTATCGAGCAGTCCGGCGAGGTATTGGTCCCCATTTCGCACTGACATAGGAAATCACTGAACAAGGGGGCTCGCCCCCTTGTAACTCCCTGAATATTTGAGCACGCTGATTATGCGGGATAGCTTAATCAGCGTTTCCATAGGACTTCGGACTTGGCTGGATTGAGTCGAGCCGCGCTACGTTGCGAATCTTTGCGTCAACGGCAGACCTTGGACACTTGCACCAAACTCCGCCATTTCAGGCAGCGCGCCCCACAGGCAAAACGACTGCGGCGCAAAGGGGAACTGGCGGGGACGATAGCTCGCATCAAGGGCCGGTTGAATCTCGCGCATGCCATACGAATAGGCGTAGATCATTTTGTCCGGCCCTGCAAAATAAAGAAAGATGGCCGATGACGTCGGATCACGGCCTGGTCCGAAGAGGATCTTCACGCCCTGCTCGCGCAGGAAATACCAGGAACGCATGAGGTCATCGAGCGTCTTGACCGCGAAGCTGACGTGCTGCAAGCCGGTCCGACCGGATGGATAGAGCGCAAGCGAGTGGTGCCGGGTACCCATCCGTAGCAGGGCCACATCACCGATCCGATCGGACACGCGCAGCATGCCACTGCGCATCCAAAAGGCTGCATCGCGCGATGCATTCGAGGTGCGCAAACCAATATGGCTGAGTCGCGTGAGGCCGGCATCGCGCATCGACTGCCGACGCGCATCGCCTTGATGCGGGCGCGCGACGATCTCGATGCGATGGCCACTTGCAGCACGGAACGCCATCAATTGCCGGACCCGGCGCCCGCTCGCTTCCCGCTCGGTGCCGATGCGAATCCGTTGCCCGGTTGCCTCGATGGCCGCTGCTGCCGCATTGAAATCCGCGGGATCTGCCAGTTGGAGACCAATCGTTTGATCACTGGGATCACCGTCAAAATAGACAAGCGTGTGATCAGGCGCATCACCTTGCGTTGCAACGCTACGCAAATACGCAACGCCGCCCTCGCGCCGGACCAGTGCGAGGCCAATGATCCGCGTCGCGAATTCGATCGCGCCCGCGAGGTCACGCGTGCCGATGCGCACGTAATGGAGGTCGTGGAGCTTGATCATAAGCTAACCTGCGCGGCGCCGATCACACCACCCGCAATGGCGCCCCTTCCGGCTTCTTCACCTCGAATTCACGAACGTCTGGCACCGCTCCCCACATGCATAGCGAAAACTTCTCAAACGGAAACTGGCGCGGGCGATAGCTGGCGTCCTCCTCATGAGGGATCAGTTTCACGCCGACCGAGTATTCGTAGACCATGCCATCGGGCCCCTCGAAGTAGACCATCACTGCTGAGGACAGCGGGTGGCGCCCCGGACCCCAGACGATTCGTACGCCTTTTTCCTTGAGGAAGTAGTAAGAGCGCATGACATCATCAATATCTTCGACCTGATGATTGATGTGCTGGATCCCCGGAAAGGTCGAAGGGAACAGCGCGAGCGAATGATGAATCGTATCGATCCGCAGTAGCGCTGCCTCGCCGATCCAATCGGACACGCGGGCGTTCATGACCTTGGTCCAGAAGGCTTCATCGCGCGCGGGGTTGGCAGTGCGCAACCCGATATGGCTGAAATTGGTGATGCCGGCGTCGCGCGTTGGATGGTAGCGAACCCCGCTGTGATAGGGCCGCGCCACGATCTCGATCTTGTTGCCGCTCGGGTCTTGCGAGAAGAGCACCTGGCGCGTGCGTCTGAGTTCGGATTCGTCCTTGGTGCCAAGACGTACCGGATAGCCGGCCTTCTCCAGTTTGGCGGCAACCGCATCGATTTCCGACGGATCACGCAGATCGAAGCCGACCGCATGATCCTTCGGATCGCCTTCGAAGTAGACCAAGGTATGGTCGCGCGTATCGCCGCGTACCGGCACCTTGTCGCTGCGGAAATACGCGGCCTTGCCTTCGCGGCCGACCAGTTGGAGACCAACGATCTTCGTGGCGAACTCGATCGCATCATCGAGCCGCGGCGTGCCAATGCGAAGGTAACGAATATCGAACAGATCAACCATGGGGTCCTCTTCATCAGGATGGAAAATTCGGCTGCGGACCACACGCCTTGGCGTGGCAGCGTGCGCAGCCACAAATGTAGCACCGATGGCGCGGAATGCATGCCCCGGCCCGTGTCAAACCCTGCCGTTCGAGCCCGACCGCGACGCGTTCATGGGGTCCGCGCTAGAGTGTTGCCTACGGAATTATTGTTGGAGACATCACCGCAGAAATTCATCGCAGGTGCAGGACAACCAGAGGAGGGACCAGGCCATGGCGCAATGGACGACGGAACACATCCGTACCATCGCACTCGTCGGACACGGTAGTTCCGGCAAGACGACGCTTACGGAAGCCTTGCTCCACCAGGCGGGTGCCATCGCGGTAAAAGGCGCGGTTGAACGCGGCACGACCGTGTCCGATTACGACCCGCTGGAAAAAGAGTTCCAGCACTCCCTGCACACCTCAGTGATGCATCTGGAGCACGCCAGCACCCGCATCCACCTCGCCGACACTCCGGGTTTCCCCGATTTCGTCGGACAGGCAGTCGGTGCGCTGGATGCCGTTGAGACCGTCGGCATCGTCATCAATGCGCAACATGGCATTGAGATGATTGCCTCCCGCATGATGCAGTGGGCGGCCGAGCGGCAATTGTGTCGGATCATCATCGTCAACAAAATCGACGCGGAAAACGTCGATCTCCCGAAGCTGCTCGCCCGCATCCAGGACGTTTTCGGCAAGGAATGCCTGCCGATCAACCTGCCCGCGGCGGGTGCCACGAAGGTGGTCGACTGCTTTTTCAATCCGGCCGGCGAGGCGGATTTTTCCTCGGTGGCGAGCGCGCATCAAGCGCTCATCGACCAGACGGTCGAGGTCGACGAAGCATTGATGGAGAAGTATCTCGAACAAGGCGAAATTGCCCTCGATGCGCTGCACATGCCCTTCGAAAAAGCGCTGCGTGAAGGGCACCTGATACCGGTGTGTTTTGTGTCGGCGCGCAGCGGCGCAGGCGTTGCGGAGTTGCTCGATATCATCGTGAAGCTCCTGCCCAATCCCATCGAAGGCAACCCACCTTTGTTCTACAAAGGCGCAGAGGAAAGGGCGGCATCGTTCCTGTCGGTGCCGCACCCAAGCCTCCATGCGCTAGCCCATGTGTTCAAGATCGTCGTCGATCCGTTCGTGGGCAAGCTGGCGGTGTTTCGCGTCCATCAAGGCACCATCAAAAAGGATGCCAATCTTTACGTCGGCGCCAACAAGAAGCCCTTCAAGGTGAGCCACCTGTTCTTGCTGCAGGGCAAGGATCTGAAGGAAGTGAACACGGCCGGGCCGGGCGATATTGCGGCGGTGGCCAAGGTGGACGAGCTCGAATTCGACTCGGTGCTGCATAACTCGCATGATGAAGACCAGATCCATATGCGCCCGCTCGCATTTCCGACGCCAATGTATGGGCTCGCGGTGGAACCGAAGCGCCGTGGTGATGAGCAGCGCATCTCGGAGGCGCTCCATAAGATCGAGATCGAAGACCCAACCCTCAAGGTCGAGCACGATCCGGTGATGAATGAAACCGTCATGCGGGGATTGGGTGAACTACATTTGCGGTCGGTGATTGAGCGCCTCTCCAAGGTCTTCAAAGTTGAGGTCACGACCCGGCCGCCCCGCATTCCGTTTCGGGAGACGATTACCGCGAACGCCGAAGGCCACAGCCGTCACAAGAAGCAATCGGGCGGGGCCGGCCAGTTTGGCGAGGTGTTCCTGCGCGTGGAGCCCCTAGAGCGCGGCGCCGGTTTCAAGTTCATCGATGCAGTAAAAGGCGGCGTCATTCCAAGCCAGTTCATTCCCGCTGTGGAAAAAGGCATCCAGCAAGTGCTGGCGGCAGGACCCGTGGCGGGCTATCCGATGCACGACATCCAGGTCACTGTCTATGACGGCAAACACCATCCGGTGGACTCGAAGGAGATCGCCTTCATCGCCGCCGGTCGCAAGGCCTTTCTTGATGCCATCAGCAAAGCGCGACCGATCGTGCTGGAGCCGATCGTGAACATGCAAGTGGTCTGCCCGGACGCCAAAGTCGGCGACATCGCGGGGGACCTTTCTTCACGGCGCGGTGCCGTGTCGGGGACCGATAATCTGCAACCCGGCACATGGGTCGTCAACGGACATGCACCGCTATCGGAACTCGACGGTTACGCCAACCGGTTGAAGTCAATCACCGCCGGGCAGGGTTCCTTTTCGATGGAACTCAGTCGCTACGATCCGGCACCGTCCGCATTGCAGATGAACCTGGCCACCGAGCATGCTAAGACACGCAAGCACGCCGAAGACGATTGACGCCTTCTCACAGCTGCCTTCTCACAGCTTATTGTGCGACCCATCGCAAAATGGTCCGTTACCGGTGTGCTTGCAGCCGCACAGCGGCCGTGTTTCATCCTTCTCGTGGGTCCAGACGACCGGCTTCAATCCCGCTTTCGACACCGTGTGTGAGCCGTCGCAAAAAGGCTGGTACTTCGAGAGGCCACAGGCGCACCACGCATACCGATAGGTGGCCTTGAGGTCGATTCGATAGGGGCCATTCTGCGCAACCACCGGTCCTTCATTCGACATGGCTTTCCTTCCTGCAATAATCCGATTGACGACGTGCCTGCCATTAGCTTACCGTTAATCCATCTTCGTGGTCCAGCCATCACTGCGCCAGGGCGCTCACCCGTGAGAGAAACTTATGCAAGCCAAGACACCTGTTAATGCCGATCCTAATCAGGTCGTCGTCGTCAATACCAATGAAATGCCGTGGGCAAGCACCGGCCAGCCCGGGGTTTTCCAGAAGGTCATGGAGCGCGTGATCGATCCCCGGAAGGGTCGCGAAACCTCGTTGCTCAAGCTCGATCCGGGCGCGCAGTTGCCGGCCGAAGTGCTGACTGAGCGCGTCGATATTTTCGTCCTCGAAGGCAGTTTCAAAGACGAGCAAGGCACGTACGGCACCCATTCATTCGTGCGCAACCAACCCGGATACCGTCTCAATGTCGAATCAGTCGATGGCTGCGTGATGTACATGAAGCGCCGGGTGCCGATTCACCGGGAGGAGGAGCGGAAGGTCATCGACGGCAAGACCGCGCAGTGGATACCTTTCCCCCATCGCGGCGCCGACGTGCTGCATCTTTATCGCGACCTGCACGGCATCGAAACATCGCGCTTTGGCAACGTCCACCCGCAGAAAAAAATCCCGTCGCACGACCATGCGATGGGTGAAGAAACCTTCATCGTCAAAGGCGTGCTGAAGGACGAATACACCGCGTACACGCCCGGGGTGTGGTTTCGCATACCGATCGGCATCCCACACGCACCCTACACCGAGGATCAGAACTGCATGATGCTGATCCGCGAGGGCGATCTGGTTTGGTAGCACCAAAATAACATTGAGGAGACAGCATGCTCGCCGCTCGACACACCGTTCGATCCATTCTTTCCGTGGGCGCTCTGGCACTCGCCGCGTCCCAGTCAATCGCCGCCGATTTCACGATGAAGATCGGCTTTGGCACGATGAACGACATCCAACACCAATGGGCCAACTGGTACAAGGAGTCACTGGAAGCGCGGACCGGCAAGCGCATCGAAGTGCATATTTTTCCACGCAGCCAGCTCGGCACCATCGCGAGTCAAATCGAAGGCATGCAGCTTGGCACGGTAGAGGCCCTCACATCACCCACGGACTTTTATGCCGGCGTCGATCCGCGCTTTGGCACCTTTGCCATCCCGGTCTTATTCAAGGATGCGAAGCATGCCGAGAAAGTAGTGCTCGATGCCGAGATGAATAAGGAAATCCAGACGCTGGGCGCCGACAAAGGGCTGCAAGTCGTCTCAGTGTTTCCTTACGCCGCCGCACATTACTTTGGCAAACAACCGATGCGTCGGCTCGATGACTTCAAAGGCAAGAAGCTCCGTGTCAACGCCACTGCCGCCGAGCGCGCGAAGATGCGTCAGTTCGGCGCCTCCGCGGTGCCGATGGAACTGTCCGAAGTCGTACCGGGCCTGCAACAAGGTGTGATCGACGGCACCATGAGTGCAGCGGCGGTCTATGTCAATCTGAAGTTCATCGACATCGGCAAGGTCATCTTGCAGACCAACGATACGATGATCATTTCGGTCGGCACCGTAAGCCGTCCCTGGCTCAACAAGTTGCCGGCCGACTTGCGACAAGCCGTGATCGAGGAAGGCAACAAGCTTTCCGGCCGCACCGCCCTGCAATCGCATGTCATCGATGAAGGCGCACGCAAACGCTGGCAAGAAGCCGGTGGTGAATTCGTCATGCTGTCGGCAGACGAGCAAAAGCGGATGCAGGTGCTGCTGGCCGGCGTCGGCGAAGAAGTCACGAAGGCGGTGCCCGCCGTCAATGCGTTCTACAAGAAGATGCTCGCGACCAGTCAAAAATACTAGGGAACGTCGGCAGACAATCAGTCCGCCTAATCGCGCATCCATGGCAGATGCGTTGGCGACCTTGCCCGCCACTGCGGGACAGCGGGACCGATCGATCCTCGCGTTCACCTTCATCACCGTCCCCGAGCTCATCATGGGCACGCTGATGCTGGTTGGCGTGGCGATCAACATCGCCAACGTCATCGGCCGGTATCTGTTTGGTTATGCGTTCTTCTGGGCCGAAGAGATCATGGTGTTCATCACGATCTGGGGGGTGTTCATTGGGCTCGCGGCAATGACCTACCGGGGCGATTACCTGAACATGGACCTGTTTTCGCGCGCCTTCACTGGCCGCGCGCGGCTGGTATTGAACGGCGTCATCGCGATCACCTTGCTGGCGTGCTGTGCATTCATGATCATGCAGTCCTACCGGGTCGTCACGATGCTGGCCGCGGCCGGACAGGTGAGCGTCTCTGCCAGCATTCCAAAGCAGATTCCCCATGCCGCCCTGCTGGTCGGATTCATTTTCACGGTGCTTGCCATCATCGTTCGCGTCCGTTCCTACATCACCGGAAAATTTTAGCCCGCGCCATGCACGCGCCAGAGAGGGAGTCGTGAGCTGGGTTCTGGTGCTGCTGCCACTTGCAATGCTGGCGTTGGGCTTTCCATTCTTTCTGATCCTGCTCACCACCGCAGTGGTGGTCTTGGCGTTCTTTTCGAACCTGCCATCAGTGGCGATCCACCAAGTCATGTTCAGCAGCCTGGACAAATACGCCTTGCTTGCCGTGCCGTTTTTTCTGTTTGCAGGCGACTTGATGGGCCGGGGTGGGGTCTCCGAGCGGCTGGTCAACTGGGTGACCTCGATGATCGGTCGCGTGCGTGGCAGCCTGCCGTTTACCGCGCTGGGCACCGCTGCCGTATTCAGCGCCATCTCGGGTTCCACTGCGGCGACCACCGCCGCAGTGGGTTCGCTCACCTATCAGCGCTTGCGCAATGAAGGGTACAACGAGCGCTTTTCCTCGTCACTCTTGATCTCGGTGGGCGCCATCGACAATCTCATTCCGCCGTCGATCGGCTTCATACTGTACGGCATAGCGTCTGAGACGTCGATCGTCCGCTTGTTTGCCGCCGGCGTCTTTCCAGGCCTCGTGCTCACCGCATTTTTCGCGCTCTACATCTATCTCTATTGCGTGAACCGTGGCGAAACGCGTGGTCAGCCCTTCACACTGGCGCGCTTTATTGCGGCGACGCGTGACGGGATCTGGTCGATTCTTGCGCCGGTCGTCATTCTTGGCGGCATCTACAGCGGGGTGTTCTCGCCAACCGAGGCGGCGGGCGTGGCCTGCGTCTACGCGATCATCATTACGGCTTTCGTCTATCGCGAAGTGACGCTTCGGGAGGTCTTTCGCATCGCCGCGCGTTCGATGTATCTCACCGCGCAGATCTTCACGATCGTGGCGGTGGCGGGCGTCTTTGCATGGATCCTGACCGTCAATGGCGTGCCGCAGGCGATGGTGGCCTCCATCGCGGAGCTCGCCATGCCGCCATGGGCCGTGTTGCTTGCGATCAACCTATTGCTGCTCGCGGTCGGCATGTTTCTTGACACCGCGTCATCGATTCTCGTGCTCTCGCCGCTGCTGGTACCGATCGCGAAAGCAATCGGCGTCGATCCGGTTCATTTCGGCGTGATCCTGGTGATGAATCTCTCGATCGGCACCTTCACCCCGCCCTTTGGGATCAATATCTTCATCGGGCAGGCGGTGTTCAAGGCGCAACTTTCGGCGATCTATCCAGGATTGATGCCATTCATCGCGATCGCGGTCGCCGCATTGATGGTCGTGACGTATATCCCGTCGCTATCGCTTTGGATGCTGCGATTCGTCTAGGGAAACGCTGATTAAGCGATCCCGCGCAATCAGCGTGCTCAAATATTCAGGGAGTTACGAGGGGGCGAGCGCCCTTGTTCAATGATTCCCTAGGCCGTCCCACCAACCGTCAGCGCATCGATGCGAAGCGTTGGTTGACCCACCCCCACCGGCACGCTTTGACCGTCCTTGCCGCATACGCCCACACCGGTATCGAGTTCAAGATCATTGCCCACCATTGACACCCGGGTGAGCGCATCCGGACCATTGCCAATCAGGGTTGCCCCCTTGACTGGATAAGTCACCCTGCCGTTCTCGATCATGTAAGCCTCGGTACACGAGAACACGAATTTACCGCTCGTAATATCGACCTGGCCACCACCGAAGCTCACTGCATAGAGCCCCGAACTGACGCTCCGGATAATTTCTTCCGGGGGCGTTTTACCTGCCAGCATGTAGGTGTTGGTCATCCTCGGCAGCACCATATGGGCGAATGACTCGCGCCGCCCGTTGCCGGTGACCGGCATTTTCATCAGGCGCGCATTGAGGGTGTCTTGGATATAACCTTTCAGCACGCCGTTCTCAATGAGTACATTGCATTGCGTGGGATTGCCCTCATCATCGATACTGAGCGAACCGCGGCGTCCGGGCAACGTGCCATCATCGACCACCGTCACACCCTTGGCAGCAACGCGCTTGCCGATCTTGCCGGAGAACGCCGAGCTGCCGCGCCGATTGAAATCCCCCTCCAGACCGTGCCCCACTGCTTCATGCAGCAGCACGCCCGGCCATCCGGGTCCCAGGACGACCGTCATGGTGCCGGCTGGTGCGGGCCGCGATTCCAGATTGATGAGCGCCTGATCGACCGCCGCTTTTGCGTATTCGCGCAAACGTTCCTCGGTAAAATAGCCGTAATCCGATCGTCCGCCACCGCCTGAGCTGCCCTGCTCACGCCGGCCATTCTGCTCGGCAATCACCGACAGCGAAATGCGCACGAGCGGACGCACGTCGGCACCCATCACCCCATCGGATCGCGCGACCAGGATCACCTCGAACACGCTGGCGAGCGAGGCCATGACCTGCACGACCCGCGGATCCATGGCCCGACACATGCGTTCCAAGCGTTCGAGCAGGCTCACCTTCTCAGCGTCGCCAAGCGAATCGAGGGGGTCGCGTGGCTCGTAGAGTGCCCGTGCCTGACCACTACGAATCGCCGGCGCCTTGCCCCGCGAGCCATGCAAGGCGATCGAACGGGTGGTGGTCGCGGCAGCCAACAGCGCGGGCATGCTGATCTCGTCCGAATACGCAAACGCGGTCTTCTCACCAGTGATCGCCCGCACACCGACGCCTTGCTCGATCGAAAAGCTTCCTGATTTGACGATGCCTTCCTCGAGACTCCAGCCCTCGCTGGTCGCGTGCTGAAAATACAGGTCGGCGAAATCGAGGTCGCGCTTCATCAGTTCGCCAAATACTCGGGAGAGCTGCGAGGCATCGAGCGAATAGGGTGCCAACAAGGTCGATTCGGCGGTCTTAAGCAGGCTCACTTGAGTCATTGGCTCTCGCTATTCAGGGCGTCAGCGGCCATCCACAGGTCGATGGCGGCTCGGTGTAGGGAAGATCCGGAAGAGGCGTCACCCAAGATCCGGATGCCGTAGGCGAATTCTACTCGCCCGGGCCGTTGCTTCGCGCTCAAAGTCGGCGATGCTCAAGCGCAGGCAGGCTGGATCGCACACGGTTCAACACCGCAGGATCCAATTCGGCGGTCAACACCGCCTCGCCGCTCGCCCGTTCGGTGAGGATGGTGCCCCACGGGTCGATGATCATGGTATGGCCATGCGTCTCGCGACCATTGGGATGATGTCCGCCCTGGGCGGGTGCCAGGACGTACGCTTGATTCTCGATGGCGCGTGCCCGCAGCAACACTTCCCAGTGGGCGCGGCCAGTGGTGGCGGTAAAGGCCGATGGCACCAGAATGATGTCGACCCTGCCCAATCCGCGATACAACTCAGGGAATCGTACGTCATAGCAAATGGTGAGGGCCACGCGACCGAAGGGCGTATCGATCGCAAGCGGCGTTGCACCCGGTTCGATGGTATTCGCCTCGCGATAGCGCTCATTGCCGGATTCAAACCCAAAGAGGTGAATCTTGTCATAGCGGGCAACCCGCTCACCTTGATCGTTGTAGACGAGGCAGGCACTCCGCACTTTATCGGCGGCCGACGTGACCAGCGGCACACACCCACCGACCAGCCAGACACCTTCGCGCCGCGCCGTGTCGGCGAGAAATGATTGAATCGGCCCATCACCGTCTGCTTCGCGGACCGTGAGCTTGTCGCGCTCGGTCATGCCGAGAATGCAGAAATACTCGGGCAGCACGACCAATTGGGCCCCACGCGCGGCCGCCTGATGGACCAGTCGGCCCGCAGCGTCGAGATTTTCAGCGACGATCGGTGTCGAGACCATTTGAATGGCCGCCACGATGCTGTTGTTCATTGACGACCATCGCTATTGGGGCCGCGCCGTGCAGACCGTATCGGTCCCATAGATAACGAAACCGACATCATCACTGCCCGACCGGGGTATCGGTCGCCGAATTCGGCGCCCGAAACAGCGAGATGCGCTCCACTTTCGGATCACCCCAACTTCCGGTAACCGCGTATTCATGGGCGAGCAACCGACCGATCGGATCGCGCAGCAAACGCTGTGCAATGAACGTCCCGAGTCCGACCAGTGGATTCAGCAGTGCAAGGCCTGCGACGGCGGCAACACTGTCCCCGATGATCGGCACGACGCGAACTTTCAACGTTTGCGTCTCATTATCGAGATCGACCGAGCCGGCAATGCCGACGCCGGCGGAGGGCCCAACCATGCGGAATTCACTGGTCGACATGATGCCCCTCTCAATCGATGCGATGGCATTGATCTCATCGAACGAAAACCCATCGCTGAACACATCGCGAAAATCCAGCGTCAAACGCCGTGGCAACGACTGCAGGCTAAGCACGCCAAGCAAGCGCGCGATGCCAGGTTCGGCCTTCAGAAATCGTCCCGATTCCGCCTTGAGGGTGAGATTCCCCGTTAGCGTCGGGTAGTGAATGCGCGTGGGTGGACCAGACCATCCGAATTGACCGGTGAGCTTTGCCTGCGCCCCCGAGACCGCACCTGGCTGGCCGATTCGCGCAAGATAACCGCCGACGTCACTCACTTCGGCCACCACATCGAGTTCGGTGCGGTCGCCGCGATCCGGCGGCTGCCAAAGCCCTTTGGCATTGATGGTTCCCTCGGGCGCCGATAGGGTGGCCTGATGCACCCGCCATCCCGTCTTTTCGTTGATCGCAGTGAGTTCCAGACGCCCGAACTGCTTGCCGTACGCGGCAAAGGACTCGACAAAAATATCGAGCCCCGGCAACTCCCGCACGATGACAGTTTCGGGCGCCCCTTCCGGTGTGACCGACTCAGGCAGATCGAAATGCTTGAAGCGGGCAATCATCCGGCCATCCCGTTCATTCAGCCAACGAAGGTCGCCGGCAAGTTCGCGGGCCTGAATGGAAGCGGCCCAACCGTCTGGCACCAGATCGACGCGAAACTGTGCATTATGAATCCGCCGTCCGGCCACCAAGAGCTCGGCGACCCGCATCGTTATCGGTCCAGTCGACAATTGGTTCGCCGCAGCGGGCCCGGCCGCGCCGAGCTTCTGCAAGACCGGCATCAGTTGATCGAGATCGAGCGTGCCGAGATTGCCACTCACGCTAAGGAACGACCGATCAGGCAGGACGGCGGCAACGTCCCCCAACGTCAGCACCGCGCGATCGAGGATGACTTCTTTCTGCTCGGGCCGAAACTGTGCGAGCCCCTTCACCAAAGGGCCAAGCGACACTTGCATATGGTTGCGTAGCTGCGGCCCTTTGCCGCCGGGCGATTCAACAATGTTTCGTTCGAGCTTGAACGCCATGCTCGCCTCGGGCGTTTTGCCGAAGGGCGCGGGCAGTGCGATTTGCGCGCCCTGGAGCGTCGAATCAATCGACAGATCAAATGTAGACCGGGTCACATTGAGCTGTGCGCTATAACGCGCCGCCCCTGACAGGTACTCGCCAAGCGGCACCGAGTAGGCTCGTTTCACCGCATCGATACCGACCGACCCCTGCGCCGCAACGCGCAGCGAGCCGTCGCGCGCGCTGAGATCGATGCGGACCGGGCCACCCAGGTATTCGGCGGTGAGGCCTGTTGCGCTGATGGCACGATCCTGAAATTCCAGCTTGCCGGCAAGTTTGTTGATCGGTGCCGCGTCGGCCGCCATGACGAGCTGATTGCCCATTAACTCGAAGGTGCCGCGGGCATCGATCTGATCGATCCGTCGCAATGGAATCTTCAGCGCCAAGCCAAGGCGGCCACGGCCCTGTGCAGTGGCGGCGCCGATAGCCGCGCCGATCGTCGTGCTAAGCGGGCTTTCTGCGATGTAACGTAAAAAATCGGGTGTGGATCCCATCGCGGTCGAATTGACCAGGAGCTCCGGATCACCATTGTCGAGATCCGGCGATCGAACATGCGTCGCACCGATTTCAACGCCGTACATCCGACCGCGTTGCGCCTGCACATCCAGCGACGTACCGCGAATCGCCACGTCACCATGGACCCCTTGAAACGGCGGGAAGTCGGGGGCGACCTTCAAGGTCATCGCACTCGCCTTGGCGCTCACCTGAAAGATGCCGTGCTGGTCCTCCCGGAAGGGAAAATGAAAGACCTCGCCCTTGATGCGCACGCGTCCATCGGTCGCATTGCCGGCGAGAAAGGCGTCCTTTAGCCAGGTTGCGGTCTTCGGATCCAGGCCGGGAATGTATTTGTAGATGGCACGCGGTTCCGCATTGGGAATGCGGAGGTCCAGATCGATGTAGCCGGGCGAGTCGGGCAGCGCGTGCCAAGCCACACTACCCACGATCGTCGCCTCGCGATTGACCAGCCGAATGGCCGGTATTTTCAGTTCAAACTGCGGCGCACCCGGCTTGTTCGGCATGGACCAGTTCGCCTGCACCGTGACCGCATCGAAATCGACCGCATCGGTCCAACGAAGCGCGTAGGGATATGCGAGTCGCACGTGGTCGCCACTGATCGTGGCATGGCCGCCCCGCTGCGTCGCCTCGAAGTTGCCGGCGAGCCCCTTCAGTCCGGGCAATTTTCCGCTCTCCTCGAAACCCACACCGGCAAAACGCGCGCGGGCCTGATAGGTCAACGGCGCATCGGCATCCCCGGTCCAAGTGATGGCCGCATCACTGATCGTGCCCTGCGGTTGATGGTTCACCAGCACCCGTCGAATAGCTGCCGGTAGAGGGAGCTTTTCAGCAATCTCGACGATCGGTGCAAGCTGTAGACTGGCGGCACGAAACTCGCCGCGGTCGGGCGCGCCGGCCGCCGTCGGCCGGTCCCATTGCAAACTGAAACTTGCGGCGTCATGACGGATTTGCGGCGTCAGGCTGATCGCGAACCGTTCGGCAAAAATCCGATAACCGGAAGATTGCCCGGTGGACAGACCGAGAAAGCCGCGCCCCTTCCCAGTCTCCCGGGCGCCAAGCCGCCCCTCGATGCTCATCAGGGAAAGCACCGGCAAGTCGGCCAATAGCTGCATCTTGACGTCGGCAAGGGCCACATCCGCGGTCGCTTCGGTCATCTTGCCGTCTTCCACCGTCGACCAAATCCGAATCGCACCACGGCCGGTGTTGAGCGCAAACGGATAGTCGACCCACTGCTTCCAACCCGCAAGATCGGCGTACTGCAGTTGGGCGAACATCTCACCCGTGAACTGGTTGAGGTCGGCAAATGAATCGCCGCGGAATTGCCCCCGAACATCGAGGTCTGCCGCAAGATGAGCCGGGGGCGTCGCCTTTAATGCGACTCGATGAAGACCCGTAATATCGTTGACGAAGCGGAACGCGACATCACTGAGCAATAAAGGCGGGGCACCCCGCTGCTCATCAATCCATTCGATGGTGCCGCCGGAAATCACCAATTCACCCTGCCGGAGCAGCCAATCGGTCACTGCGTGACTGGATGTGCTGTCGATATCCGGCGGAATTTCAATGCCGGCAACGCTCAACACACCGTTGCGCGCGCGTTGTACCCGCAGGGCCGGGCGATCGAGCACGATCGAATGGAAGCGCAAATCCCACACCAGTAACGAGCGCCATGACACTTCGACCGCCACGCTGGCAAACGACAGTGCAACATTGCCCGCTTTGTCGCGCAGGGCGAGATCGGTGATGTCAAGGGTCGGATGGAACCGCGACCATCCCGCCACGATGGCCCCGATGGTGACCGGCTCGCCAAGGCTGCGCGACACCACCCGTTCGATGTCACCCTTGAATTCAGGCACCATCGGGAGCAACCAGTAGCGCAGTCCAACAATACCGATCGCCAGCGCAAAGTAGAGTGGCGCGACAACGCGAAACGCAACACGCCAGCTCCAGTGCAACGGGATCAACCAACGTGCCATGCAAGCGCCCCGAACGGGTCTAACTGCTCTTTGGGGAATCAATGCGCCCCGTGCTTTCCCACAACGCCATCCACCGCCATTCTACCGGAGTGATCCTGCGCGCAAGATCAAAATGACGGCCAGGATACTGGCGCGGTTGACCGGCAGCGTACTTTCTGACCGCACCAAGTCCTTGCCCCACCGATGAGCACCCGCCGAATCGCTCAATCGCCGACAATTCGTCCATGCAAAGCCTTTGCCAACCCCATTTCGCTCCCCCCCGCCCCGTTCTTCCCAGCTTGGCATGAATAGCCCATTCGATTCGCTCACGGCGCTCCGCTTTACCCGCTTTGGCCAGCGGCTGATAGCCGCCCAGCCGGAACTTGCCGATGAGGCGACTTACGCCGATGTCACCGGATGGGATCGCGATGCGATGCAACAGTTCCTCCGGTTGCAACCGATCACTGACGGGGCATCGCTCAATGCGGCACTACGACGGTTGCGCGCCCGGGTACTTCTGCGGCTTGCCGTCCGTGATTTAAGCGGCTTGGCGCCGCTTGCCGAGGTTCATCAGACCATGTCCGATCTCGCCGACACGGTGATCGACGCGGCCCATCGCTATTGGAGTCATGCGCTCGAGGTGGATTTCGGCGTGCCGACGGCTGAGGGTCAACGGCAGTCGCTCCTCGTCATTGGCATGGGAAAGTTGGGTGGGCGGGAACTCAATGTGTCCTCCGACATCGATCTGATTTTTGTCTATCCGGAAGACGGACAGACAGTCGGTGCACGCAGCGTGAGCAACCAGGAGTTCTTCAATCGACTTGGGCAGCGGATCATCGCGGCGCTCGACGAATCAACCGCCGATGGCCGTGCCTTTCGGGTCGATATGCGACTGCGCCCATGGGGTGATGCAGGCCCGCTCACCGTCGCCTTCCCGGCGTTGGAAAACTATCTGATCGTGCATGGACGCGAGTGGGAGCGCTACGCCTGGATCAAGGCAAGAGTGGTTGCAGGCGGCGACGCCGACTCTCGGGACGCGCTTGGCCAGCTGGTGCGGCCGTTCATCTATCGCAAGTATCTTGACTTCAATACCATCGGGCAGCTTCGCTCCCTGCATACCCAGATTCGCCAGGAGGTCGCCCGCCGCGAACTCGCGGAGCATGTGAAGCTCGGCCCAGGCGGCATTCGGGAAATCGAATTCATTGCCCAGGCCTACCAGTTGATCCGCGGCGGACGCGATCGTGAACTGCAGGTCCAGCCCACGTTGCAGGTACTGCGCTCGCTCGCGATCAAGAACGTTCTCGCACCCGATGCGGTGCGCGAATTGGTCGCTGCCTACACATTCTTGCGCCGGTTGGAACATCGCCTGCAATACCTGGATGATGCGCAGACCCACACCTTGCCGACCGTCGCCGCCGATCGCGAACTCATTGCGCAGTCGATGGGCTGTGCCGACTACGCAACGTTTTACGCGGTGCTCAATGCCGTCCGCGCCAACGTCACCACGCACTTTGCGGCGACCTTCAGCGAGCCCGTCGCCGATCCGGCCGACAATCCGATCGGCGCGCAGCTGCAGGCGCTATGGCTTGGATCACCCGCCGATGATGCCGATCGCACCGTCATCGAACAGCTCGGTTTCACGAGCGCCGACCGCAGTCTTGAGCAATTGCGCACCTACCGATCGAGTGGGCGCTACCGCAACCTGCCGGCCGCCAGTCAGACGCGTGTGGACAAGGTGATTCCGCGCCTGATCGAATATGCAGCACGCTCATCGAATCCGGATTCCGCACTCGAGCGCGCACTCACGCTGCTCGAATCGGTCAGCCGCCGCTCAAGTTATCTTGCCTTGTTGGATGAACGGCGTGATGCCTTGTCAAAGCTCACCGAACTGGTGGCCGCCTCGAGCTGGGCAGCAACCTATTTGAGCGGCCATCCGGTCTTGCTCGATGAACTACTCGATTCACGCCGCGATGGCGCGAAGCCCGATGCCACGCGGTTCGCCGCGACCTTGCGGCAGGCCATGCAGGCCGCCGACGATGATATCGAGCAGCAAATGGACATCATGCGTGAAATGCATCATGCGCAGGTGTTCCGGTTGCTCCTGCTCGATTTGGACGGCACGTTGACGATCGAGGCGCTGGCCGACCATCTCTCGGCGCTAGCCGATGCGGTACTGAGTGTCACCATTGAACGCTGCTGGGCACGCATTCCCAATCGCCATTGCGCGAACCCGCGCTTTGCAGTGATCGCCTATGGCAAGCAGGGCGGGAAGGAACTCGGCTACGCGTCCGACCTCGACCTGGCGTTCCTGTTCGAGGATGACGACGAAGCGGCGCCCGGCAATTACGCAAAGCTTGCGCAGCGGATGGTTACCTGGTTGTCAAGCCGGACGGGCGCCGGACAACTGTTTGAGACCGATCTTCGGTTACGGCCCGATGGGGAAGCCGGCTTGCTGGTGACATCGATCGCCGGCTTTCGAAAATATCAGCGCGAATCGGCATGGATTTGGGAGCATCAAGCGCTCACCCGCGCGCGCGTCTGCGCCGGCGACCCGATGATCGGTATCGCCTTCGAGGAAGAGCGGGAACACATCCTCACCCAGCCGCGCGACCTCGAAGCGCTCAAGGTCGAAGTCGCTGCCATGCGGCAAAAAATGCAGGCTGCCCATCCGAATCGCTCCGGCGAATTCGATGTGAAGCATGGGTTTGGCGGCATGATTGATATTGAATTCGTCGTTCAATTCATCGTGCTCGCCTATGCGCGCGCTTATCACGACCTCACCGGCAATCTGGGCAACATCGCCTTACTTGGCATGGCAGCCCGCCATGGGCTCATCGCTGAACCGCTCGCCCGTCGCTGTCAGGATGCATACCGCGAGTTCCGGCGCATCCAGCATCGGCTGCGGTTGAACGAGGCCCGGTTCGCCCGCGTGCCATTCGATGAGGTGGCGCCTCACGCGCTGGCCGCCCGCGAGCTGTGGCAAGCCGTGCTGGGCGATACGAATCCGCGCGCCAATTCGCACACGCCCCGCGGCACTTGAGACCGCCAATTCCGCCGGCTGCGGATTGATCGGGCAGCGAACGCCGCTTCCGCTACAATTTCAGGTTTTCGGCGCGCATGGGCCCGTTGTCCCACTCGCGCATCTGTATCCAATCACCTTTCGGGAGATGAATTTCATGTCGATGGCCGACCGCGATGGCTATATCTGGCACGACGGCAAGCTGGTGGACTGGCGCAAGGCCACCACGCACGTGCTCACCCACTCGCTGCATTACGGTCTCGCGGTCTTTGAAGGCGTACGCGCATACAAGACCACGGACGGCACGTCGATCTTTCGCCTGCAAGAACATACCGACCGGATGTTTAATTCGGCGCACATCTATCAGATGAAGATCCCGTACACGCGGGCGCAACTGATGGATGCCCAGATCGAGGTCGTGCGCGCCAATAAGCTCGAGGAATGCTACATCCGTCCGATCGCCTTTTACGGCTCGGAAAAAATGGGCGTCTCGCCGAAGGGCGCAACCGTTCATGTGTCGATTGCCGCTTGGCCCTGGGGCGCTTACCTTGGCGCCGAAGCCATTGAAAAAGGCATTCGGGTTAAGACTTCCTCCTATGCAAGACACCATGTGAATGTCTCGATGTGCCGCGCCAAGTACTCGGGGACCTACGCGAACTCAATTCTCGCCAATCTCGAAGCGACCGCGGATGGCTATGACGAGGCGCTGTTGCTCGATGTCGATGGCTTCGTGGCCGAAGGCGCGGGCGAAAACCTTTTCATGATCAAGGATGGTTGCCTGTATGAACCGGAACTCACCTCCGCCCTCCTTGGCATCACCCGGCGCAGCGTGATCGACATCGCGACCGATTTTGGTTACAAGGTCGACGCCCGTCGGATTACGCGTGACGATCTGTATCTCGCCGACGAACTCTTCTTTACCGGCACCGCGGCCGAAGTCACGCCGATCCGCGAACTCGACAATCGGCAAATCGGCACGGGCGTGCGCGGACCGATCACCGCAAAAATACAGAAGGCATTTTTCGACATCGTGCGCGGCAAGAACAAGAAACGCGCCGACTGGTTGACGCCGGTCCCGATGGGTAAGGCGGCGGCGAAGAAAGGTAAGCGCTGATGGCCGAGCCCGTGCCAGGCAGATCGCGCATCGAAATCACGCAAAAGGATTTGCCGCTCCATTGCCCGATGACGCGCACACCAGTGTGGTCCAATCACCCGCGCGTATTTCTGCAACCAGGTGCAGACGGTGAATCGCGTTGCCCCTATTGCGGCACGGTCTATGTTGTTTCAGGCACGGCCCGCGCGGGGCATTGATCCGGATCGCCGCACCCGCATACAACTCTTCGGCGATGCGTATTCTTGTCGTCGCACCGTCTTGGATCGGTGACGCGCTGCTAGCTCAACCGCTCTTTGCGCGGCTTCTAGTCCTGCATCCGAGCGCGACGATAGACGCCATTGCACCGCCCTGGACGGCCCCCGTCTTACGACGTATGCCAGAAATTAGCGTGGTGATCGATGCGCCTATCGAACATGGAGCACTGCGCCTAGTCGAGCGGTGGCGACTGGCCAGACAGCTGGCGGCGCGCTCCTACGATCGCGCGGTGGTATTGCCGAACTCGTTCAAATCGGCGCTGACCCCTTGGTTGGCTCGCATTCCGGTGCGCATCGGATTCATTGGCGAGCAACGCTATGGTGTTCTCAATGTCTTGCATAGATTGGACCCGCAACAGCTCCCATTGATGGCAGAGCGCTATGCAAAACTCGCAGAAGCGCCCCGGGCGATGCCGCACCGTCCACTGGCCGGCACATCGATTCGCATCGATCCTGTCAATCGCGCGCGCACGCTCAACTTGCTTGCCCTCAATGTGGAGCGGCCAATCGTCGCGTTCTGCCCGGGCGCCGAATATGGTCCAGCCAAGCGTTGGCCGGTGCAACACTTCACGGTGCTCGCGCGCGCCCTGACAGCGAACGGTCGGCAGGTGTGGCTATTTGGCGGCCCGAAAGATCAGGCCATCACCAGAGAAATTAAAGAAGGGGCGGGGGAAGCGTGTACCGATCTGGCTGGGCGCACGGACCTCGCGGGCGCCATCGATCTGATGTCCTATGCGAGCGCCGTCGTGTCGAACGATTCTGGGCTGATGCATGTTGCCGCGGCGATCGGTCGGCCGCTCGTTGCCCTATATGGATCATCAAGCCCCGCGCATACGCCGCCGCTCGCGCCGGATGCACAAATTCTCTCGCTCTCGCTCGCCTGCAGTCCGTGCTATGCGCGCGAGTGTCCGCTTGGACATTTTCGCTGCCTGAACGACCTCGATCCCATCCGTGTTATGGATGCAATCGGCCAAGCCGAAAAATCCACGAACAGCGCCCATCGCATTGATTGAGACGGAGCGTTGCCAATTCGATCACGGCGAAGAGGATGGCTGCCCTCCACAATCGGCCCGCTCTCCTCTATTCGGGCCTCCAATGAAAAAACTCTTCTGCTCGCCACTGCGCTTGCGATGGCTTCCCCGACTGCCTTTGCTCAATCCAGCCTGCAACGCTTTTACGTGGGTGGCGGAGCCGGTGTTTCGAACATTACCGGCCATGTCGCCGATATCTTATTGCCCGTTGCGGGAGCGACCACCTCAACCCTGACGTTCGACTCCACCGATACACCGGCCCGCGTTTTTGCCGGATTCAGATTCACGTCAAACTGGGGCATTGAGGGTGGAGCGCAATCACTGGGGCGATTCAGCGCGCGTCGCGACGTTACGGCACCAGTCGCTGCAACCTATGATGCCGCATGGACTGTAAGAGGAGGCTATGTGGACCTCGTCGCAAGGGTGTCGTTTGGCGACGACAGTTGGAGCGTGATCGGGAAAGTTGGGGCGATGCGCGCGACCACGCGCGTGGAGTCAACGAGCGCGGGCGTCTCGAGCACCGCATCAGACAGCAAATTTGCATTTCGGTACGGGGCGGGCGTGCAGTTCGATTTAAACCGATGGCTCGCATTCCGGGCTGACGCCGAGGCGAACCGACGTGCGACCAACAGCAATCTGGGCGGACTAAGCACCGATTCACTGACCTACAACGTGCTTACTGGCAGTTTTCTGCTTAAGTTCTAGGGAATCACTGAACAAGGGGCTCGCCCCTCGTAACTCCCTGAATATTTGAGCACGTTGATTACGCGGGATAGCTTAATCAACGCTTCCCTAGGATCTGATCCATCCAAAATGACGGAAAACATCCCCTCATACGCCCCTGAATTTGGGCCGCCTAGCGTCATTTTGAAGCGGCCTCGAAGACGGGCGCCCCGCGAACCCCAAAGGGGTGAAGTCGGCCGATAAGCCGGGTTCTGTCGGGGACGATCATTCCTCTAGGTCAACGGTTACCCGCTGGCTCAAGCCACCTACCCGCAAGTTCGGACGAGCCGCCCTACGCCGCAGCTAGAAGCCGCGACGCACTTGCCTATTTGGTGTTGCTCCGGATGGGGTTTGCCATGCCGCTCCGTGTTGCCACGTGCGCGGTGCGCTCTTACCGCACCATTTCACCCTTGCCAGGGGACCTGTACCCTTCGGCGGAATTTTTCTGTTGCATCCCATCATGCAGCTTTGGCAAGCGCTTGCGCGATCACACAGGCCACTGCATGACGGAATCCCGCTTGCGCGGGACTTTCCATCGCCTCACGGCGTCCGGCCGTTAGCCGGCATCCTGCTCTATGGAGCCCGGACTTTCCTCTGCACAAGCCTCATTTTCATGAGTTCATACAGCGATCGCCTAGCCGACTTCACCGCTCGATTGTATCTCGCGCGAGCGCCCACCGACGGCTGAATTGCGCGGCGGCCGAAACTGCCTCGTGTCGTCATAGTAGGTGTCCATGGCGTTCGCGGCGACCCATCCGGGAATGCCGAGAATCGGCAACGGTCCGAGGGATCGGGTACTGCCAAGCAGATCATTCCCGGCGAAACGCGTCGCGGCGGTGGCATCGAGGATCGCCCGTTGCGAACATTCGTCGACATGGAGAAATGCATCATCCACCGGCACCACCAACGCTTTCGCGGTAATCCCGCGATAAGGTGAAAGTGCCTTTTCCATGATCGAGTGGCCGAACACGTAAAAACGCATCAGCCGCGCGACCTCGGTGCGTCGTCGCCAGAAGAGTTCCTTCCATTGCTCACCAGCGAGCAGCGCCGCAAGCTCTTCGCACGCCGCGGCCACCAGGATGCCGCCTTCATCGAACAGCGTCAGCACATCCCGCGCGGTACCACGCACTGCCCCCGGCGCCCGGTATGCCATCAATTCGTAATGACGCGCGTTCAGCATCGCTTTCGTTTGTGGAAACGACAACCAGGCGAGCGCATTGAACAAATCGTGCCAACTGCCAGGTCGGGTATCGATCTCCCCATCCAGGTAGATCCTCGCTTCGTAGGACCGGTCGATCGAGGCGATCGCCGCACGCGGTGCGACAAACCGCAGCCCTGCACCGGATCTAGAGCGGATGCCAATCCCCTCTGCTCTGTTGTTCAGCGCCGCAAAATCGGGGAAGTCGTGATGGCTTAGCGCGGCAATCTGCGCATGCACGGAACCAAGAATCGGCTCGGCCAGCAACCGCTGAGGCTCCCAGCTTGGCGCGCCGATGGTGGCCATCACCGCATGCTCATGGGGCAAGACAACGCCACTGCAACACTTCCCCGGCACGCAACGGCACGATTTCGGTCGTCCCGAACGAGAATGTTGCAGGTGCCTGCCACTTGGCACGCTCCAGGCGCAGCCTCGATTGATTACGCGGCAGGTGGTAGAAGTCCGGGCCGTGGAACGATGCAAACGTCTCCAGCCGATCCAGCGCACCGACCGCATCAAACGCCTCGGCATAGAGTTCAATTGCCGCATGGGAAGCATAGACGCCGGCATGCCCGCAAGCGCACTCCTTGCTGCCGCGTGCATGGGGCGCGCTGTCGGTGCCGAGAAAAAAATGGGGATCACCGGAGGTCGCCGCCTGCACCAACGCAAGACGATCCTCCTCCCGTTTCAGGATCGGCAGGCAATAGTAGTGCGGCCGCACGCCGCCTTGAAAAATGGCGTTGCGGTTGTAGAGAAGATGATGGGCTGTAATGGTCGCGCCAACATTGGCCGGCGCCGCACGGACATATTGCACCGCCTCTTTGGTGGTGATGTGTTCGATGACGACCCGCAATTTCGGAAAGTGACGCCGAATGCGACCGAGCTCGGTGTCGAGAAACACCGCCTCACGATCGAAGATATCCACGCCTTGCGTGGTCACCTCGCCATGCAACAGGAGCGGCATGCCAAGCGCGGTCATCGCCTCCAGCGCGGGGAATGTGCGCTCAAGGTTGGTGACGCCCGCATCCGAGTTGGTGGTCGCACCCGCCGGGTAGTATTTCATCGCGTGGATGAAGCCACTCGCGCTCGCCTCGCGAATGGTGGCGGCCGAGGTGTTGTCGGTGAGATACAAGGTCATCAGCGGTTCAAACTTGGCACCACTTGGGCGCGCCGCTAGAATTCGCTCGCGATAGGCCTTCGCCTGCGGTACCGCCGTCACTGGGGGCACCAGGTTCGGCATGATGATCGCCCGCGCAAATTGGCGCGTCGTATGCGGCAGCACGCTTACCATCGCCGCACCATCGCGCAAATGCAGATGCCAGTCGTCTGGCGTGGTGATCTCGATCGTTTGGACCATCATTCCCCCTTCGCTTCGCCGTCGGTGCGTCCGGTAGCGCGCCGCCAGGCAAGGGCTCGCTCATAGAGACTATTGCGGGTTCGCCCAGTCATTCGTACCGCCAGCGCCACCGCTTGGCTAAGAGGCAGGGCCTCCAATAGAGGATGCAGAATGCGGTCATCATCGTTGCCCGCACGTTGATCATCGGCGGCGGCGCCCTCAACCAGCAGCACGAATTCACCGCGCGAGTGATTGGGATCGGTGGCGAGCCATGCGGGCACGTCCGCCAGCGGCATGGCCTGAATTTCCTCGAACATCTTGGTTATTTCACGGGCGATGACGATGCGTCGTTCGCCACCCAGCACGGTGATCAAATCCTGAATCATCGCGGCTAATCGATGCGGCGCCTCATAGAACACCAGCGTGCAGGCATGCCCTTTTAACGCGGTCAAGGCCTTGCACCGCGCGGTTTCCTTTTCCGGGGCGAATCCGGCAAACAGGAACGGACCGGTAAATCCCGATGCCGATAGCGCCGCAATCGCGGCATTGGGACCAGGAATCGGGATCACCCGTACGCCGGCATCCAGGGCCATCGCCACCAGACGGGCACCCGGATCGGACACGCCGGGGGTGCCTGCATCGGCGACCAACGCCATCGATTGACCCTGCCCGAGCTGTTCGACGATTGAGGCTGCAATCTGTCCTTCATTGTGATCATGCAGGGCGCGGGTGGGCGGACGAATCCCCAAATGCGCGAGCAACGTTCGGGTGACCCGGGTGTCTTCGGCGAGGACCAGATCGACCGCAGCCAGCGTTTCCCGCGCCCGCATCGACAAATCGGACAGGTTGCCGATCGGTGTCGCCACTACATACAATGTGCCAGGAGGTGCTGTTCGGGACATGGCGCGGTCAATCGTTCAATGGATACAGGGCATGTAACGCCCGGTGCTCGAGGCGCACGGCCTCAAGACGGTCCTGCGCAACTTCCGCTGCCGCGGTGGTGAAATCGATCTGATCGCGGTCGATGGCGAGACGCTCGTCTTTGTGGAAGTCCGGGTACGCTCGCGCGATGACTTTGGCGGGGCGCGGGCAAGCATTGATCATCATAAGCAGCGCCGTATTCTACGCGCCGCGAAGTTCTATCTGGCAGGTAAGCGCGCCCGCCCATGCCGTTTCGATGTCATCGTGATGTCGAGCGCGGAAGGCGCCGAACTCGAATGGATTCGCAATGCGTTTGACGACCATGAATAGATTCCGCCGCCACGGGGAGATGACACGCTGCATTGTCCTTGCGCTGTTGCTCGGCTGCTCGGTAGCCGGCATGGCGATCGCCCAGCAGGCAAGGCTGTTGATCTAGGACTCCCCGTTGGCGGGGTTTCGCTATCACGCGGGTCACCGGGTGTGGGAGGAACTCACCGTAGGCGATCGTCTGGAGCTGGTCCGCGAGCCGGACAACCGGTTCGATCCGCATGCGGTGCGCATCGAATGGCACGGAGAAAAACTCGGCTACGTGCCGCGCCGGGAAAACGCGACCCTGGCCCGGGCGCTCGATCGCGGTGATCCCCTCCGCGCGTGCATCAATCGGCTGGTCTGGCATCCCAATCCCCGCGAGCGCATTCGGTTTGAAGTGTTCGTCGATTGAGCAGGCGCCACTGGTCGGCGGAAAGCATCCGGTCACTGTGAATCCCGTTTGAATGTGTCAACACAGTGTAAAATGCCTGCCAAATATGGATCTCATTACCCGCATCACATCGCATTTTCAGGACAGCGCTCAGGCAAAGCTGCGTAGCATCGACATCCTTGCCGCACCGATTGCCGCAGCCATCGATGTCATGGTCGGATCGTTGCGGGCCGAAGGCAAGATCATGGCGTGCGGCAATGGCGGATCGGCAGCCGATGCGCAGCACTTTGCCGCGGAACTATTGAATCGATTCGAACGGGAACGGCCGCCGCTCGCCGCCGTCGCGCTCACCACCGACAGCTCGACCCTCACATCAATTGGTAATGACTACGACTTCTCGCAGATCTTTTCCAAGCAAGTGACGGGTCTTGGGCGCGCGGGTGATGTCCTCCTCGCCATTTCGACCAGCGGCGGGTCACCCAATGTCATCGCCGCCATCGACGCCGCGCATGCAAGGCAGGTTCGTGTCGTGGCGCTAACCGGTAAAGGCGGTGGCGCAATGGCCGGTAAACTCGGTCCATCGGATGTGCATATCTGTGTGCCGCATACGAGTACCGCACGCATTCAAGAAATTCACCTGCTGGTTCTGCATTGTTTGTGTGACGGCATTGATCATGTATTGCTAGGAGCCAAACCATGAAGTTGCGAATCCTCTCTTGTTGCATTCTCACCCTGTCTCTGCTTCTGCAAGGCTGCCCGCTCTTGATCTTTGGCGCCGCGGTCGGCGGCACCGCGATGGTCGTCAACGAACGGCGTAGCGGCGAAGTCCTGATCGCCGACGAGCGGATCGAATTGACGTCCAACCTGCGACTCCGCGCCTCTGGACACTGGGAGCGCTTGAACCTCAATGTCACCAGTTACAACCGGATAGCGTTGCTGACCGGGCAAGCCGCCAATGACGAAGCGCGCCTCCTCGCCGAGAAAATCGTTTCGGAAATTCCCGGCGTCCGCGGCGTATCGAACGAACTGGTGATTGGCCCTTTCAGTACTTTCGGCGCGCGGAGCGGCGACAGCTTCACCACCACCCAAGTCAAGGCACGTCTGGTGACCGGCAACGGGGTCAATTCTTCGCATGTCAAGGTCGTCACGGAAGCTAGCGTCGTTTATTTGATGGGATTGGTCACCGAAGCGGAGTCGGATGCGGCCGCCAAGACAGCGGCGGGCACCCAAGGTGTGACGAAGGTCGTCAAATACTTCGAGTACATCACTGATCCGGCGCCTGCCGCCGACCTGAAGAAGTAACCGCGGACACGTTCTCCCCGCGAGCACAGCGCATGGCCAACATCGAGCGGCCGCTCTTCGAAGTCAAATTGTGCGACCCGGCCAAGCTTGCCGAACGCGTACGCACGTTGCCGCGGCCGCTCGTATTTACCAATGGTGTCTTCGATATCCTGCACCGCGGTCATGTGACCTACCTCGCGCAGGCACGTGCGATGGGGAGCGCCTTGGTGGTCGGACTCAACAGTGATGCATCGGTAAGGCGACTCGGCAAAGGGCCCGACCGGCCGCTCAACATGCTGGCTGATCGCGCCGCGGTCGTCGCTGCGCTGGGCGATGTGGCACTCGTCACCTGGTTCGATGACGATACGCCGCTATCACTGATCCTCGCCTGCCATCCCGACATTCTCGTGAAAGGCGGTGATTGGGCGGTCGATCGTATCGTGGGCGCAAGTGAAGTTGGCGCCTGGGGCGGACGAACCGTCTCGATCCCGTTTGAGCACGACCGCTCGACCACCGCCCTCGTGGATCGCATCCGGCGCTGATGCGCGAGAGGGCCGCCCCTCAGCCGCCCCGCGATTCGTTCGGGTAGGTGCGAAATTCAGTCCCCGGAAAATCCGCTCTGAGCGCGTTCAAGCGCGGCAATACCCGGTCCGGTACATCGCGAAGGCGCAGATACACGCGCGCCTCGGTGCTCTCCCGCGGTCGCACAATCGCATCTTTAACACCCAGTCGGGCGAGCGCTTCTTGACGGCTCCGCGCGCCCGCTTCGGTCGAAAAGAGGCCAAGCGAAATGGAATGGAGATAACGGGCGTCATCGATCACAACATAGAACTCATCGACACGCGCCGACTTTAGCTCGACAAGCCTTGCCTCGGCGAGCTTGCGCGACGGTAGCGCGGAATGTAGACCCAAAAAAACTCGTGCCGCCTTCGATGCGCTGCTCCGGCCCGCCCGGCACACCATTGATCCCCTCCAACAGCTTGCTCGCACGCGCTAAATCAGCGCCTCGCAACGCACCCCATTCGAGGCAGGCGCGCACCGCGCCCAAAGCCGCGGCGGCATCCGATGCGCGGCTCGTCGCGGTGCGCTGCGAATTTTCATTGGGCAGCAACTTGATCCGCTCAGGCGCGAGTTCCGGCAGCGGCAGTGACGCCGTCCCCGTTTGGCGCGGCGCTTCGCTTTACCACATGTACACGCCCAACAGCACGTTAAAGATCACCAGCACCAGAAAGAGCAGTTTCATGCGCGCAGCCTGACCAACCCTTCCAGGGTCAAATGCTCGACGCGCTCGACGGGTGGGGTCAATAATCCACCCACGCTATCGCCGGCCCCGCCGGTCAAGAAGAGTTGCGCAGTGGCCCCGGCGCGTGCGCGGGCCCGCTCGATCGCCCCCACCGTCGCCTCCGCACAACCGGTCTCAATCGCGTCCTCGCTGCGGCGTGGGTCACCGACGTAACGCCCTTCCGCCAACGGCAATTTCGCGGTGTTTTCGTTCAACGCCTTCTTCATTAATCCGATGCTTGGAATGATGAGGCCGCCAACAAACTCACCACTGTCATTCAAGCGATCAATGGTCGTCGCGGTACCGCAATTCACGACGACGCTGGCGCCTTGGTGGCGGTGCCATGCACCGATCAGTGCGGCCCAACGATCGGTGCCCAGCTTGGTCGGATCGTCATAGCGGTTCACCACGCCGCCTGCCCTGCCGGACGCCGTGATCCACTGCGGTCGCACCGGAAAGCGCGCAATCGCGCGTTCGATGCGCACTCTCGCCTCAGCATTGGCGACGTGACTCACGACGATAGCGGCGGGTGGCTCGATCAGGGCAAGCTCATCCTCGAACCGCTGCAACGCATGCAATGGCGCCGCATCGACTTGATGAAATCCATTGCCGTGGTACAGACCCCACTTGACCCGCGTGTTGCCGCAATCGATTGCGAGGATCATGCGCGCGATCCGGCGATACGCGACAGATCGGCTGGCCGGCCCGGCGCGGCGCCAGCCTGCGGGCGTAGGCTTACTTCACCGCCATGCAAATGACGGCGCTCACCAGCAACCTCAACAATCAATGCGCCGTCATTCGCCGCACCAATCACTTTCGCCTCGCTCGCCTGGCCATCGGCGGCCAGTACCGTCACCCACTTGTCCTGCAACGCATGCATGCCATTCCAACGCGCTTGAAATGCCGCGAAACCATCCCTGTCAAAGCAGGCGAGATCGCAGGCCAGTTCGGTCGCAATCCGCGCCAGCAGTTCATTGCGACCTGGGACGATCTCGCAAATGGCGGCGAGATCGGTCACCGGATAGGCCACCCCCGTCGCCGCAACCGCGCGGTGATCATCATGGTTCATTTTGAGATTGAGCCCGACCCCGATGATCGCTGTGATGGGATCTCCGCCGTTTGCACCGATCCGCGTCTCCGTGAGAATGCCGCCCAGTTTTGCGCCGGCCGACCAAATATCGTTGGGCCATTTGAGCGCTAACCGCAAGCCGCCTGACTTTTTCAATGCCGAGACGACTGAGACACCTGCGGCGAGCGACAGGCCAGAGAGCGCGGCGGCATCGCGATTGAAATGCCACAGCATCGAGAACGCCAAGCTGCCGCCTGGCGGAGCAATCCACGTCCGCCCGCGTCGGCCCCGACCATTGGTCTGCACCTCCGCTGCAACGATCAAACCATTCGCACTACCGACCGCCTCACGCCCAAGCACCGCGTTCGTGGAATCGCATTGATCGAGCACCCGCACCCGAGCGCACGAACCCGCATCCGCGAACTGGCGATTGATGTCGATTTGATCGAGCGGATCAGATTTCCCCTTCACCCGTCACCCTTCACCGTTCTCAATTCGCCCGTCGGCGCCGTCAAAACGGCGGCGCCGCCCCCGGTTTGACCTTCAAGAGTTCGCGGCGGAATTCGCCTTGAATCCGCGCCAGCGCTGCCGGCGAATCGCCTTCGAAGCGCAGCACGATGACAGGCGTCGTATTCGAGGCACGGGCGAGTCCGAATCCATCGGCATATTCGACGCGCAATCCGTCGATGGATATCACTTCGACTGCGCCGGGAAACGCCGCCGATTTTTGCATCGCGGCGATTAATTGATGGGGTTCCCCCTCGGCCAGTTTGATATTGAGCTCTGGCGTGGACGTGGAATCGGGCAGCATTTCCAGCATCTTGCTCGAATCATTGGTGCGCGACACGATTTCCAGCAGGCGCGCGCCCGCATAGAGTCCGTCGTCGAAGCCATACCATCGCTCGCCAAAAAACATATGACCCGACATTTCCCCGGCGAGCGGCGCGTGGAGTTCCTTCATGCGGGCTTTGATGAGTGAATGCCCGGTTTTCCACATCGATGGCTTGCCGCCGAGCCGCGTGATCCAAGGCGCGAGATTGCGCGTGCACTTGACGTCGTAGATGATCGGCGCACCGGGACAGCGCGACAAGACGTCCACCGCAAAGAGCATCAACTGCCGATCCGGATAAATGATGGCGCCCGATTTGGTGACGACCCCCAGCCGGTCACCATCGCCATCGAAGGCAAGACCGATCTCCGCTTTACCGGTCATCACCGTTCGAATCAGATCCTGCAGATTCTTTGGCTGCGACGGATCGGGATGGTGGTTTGGAAAGTTGCCATCGACCTCACAGAACAGTTCCTCGACTTCACAACCGATACGCCGATAGAGCGCGGTGGCATAGGCGCCGGCAACCCCATTGCCGCAATCGATGGCAATGCGCATCGGGCGCGCCAGACGAATATCACTGCCGATGCGCTCGATATAGGCTTCGCCGATCACTTTGTTTTCGTACTTGCCCGCACCCTTCGTAAGGAGCCCGGCGACACATCGTTCACGCAAGAGTTGAATATCATCGCCGGCCAGCGTCACCCCGGCGATGACCATCTTGAGGCCGTTGTAGTCGGGCGGATTGTGACTCCCGGTGACGACCACCGCGCTGCCGCACCCGAAGTGATGGGCCGCGAAATAACCCATTGGCGTGGTAACCATGCCAAGGTCGATGACATCGACCCCCGCCGCCTGGATGCCGCGGGCGAGCGCAATCGCGAGCTCAGGGCCGGACAGGCGCCCGTCGCGGCCGATCGCAATCGTGACGGCGCGCGAGGCGTCGCTTCGCTCGCGGGCAAGCGTGCCCAATCCATGGCCAATCTGGGAGACGACGGCAGGCGTCAACTGCTTCCCGACCACGCCGCGAATATCGTACGCCATGAATATTTCTTTCGGCAGATCGACCATCAATCACTTCCTCGGGTTAGCAGGACATGGGGCGCGGTGCTTGCAGAAGAAACTGATTATACGGCTCGGTAACCACTGAACGTTGCCAGGAAACGGCCCGGTCACGTAGCCAACATGACCGCCGGCCGCGGTAAATTCAGCTTCGATCGCAGCGGATAATTCGGCCCGGATTGGTAAGGTATCACCCGGCTGAAACGGATCATTGCGCGCATTGATAAGAAGAGTGGGTGTGCGAATGGCATGGAGGTGCGGCTTGGCGCTCGATCGCCTCCAGTATTCGAATGCGTCGGCAAAACCGAATATCGGTGCGGTGACGACATCATCAAAATCACGCAAGGTACGCGCGCGACGCACCGCCCTGGCGGAGAACAGACGCGGAAAACGGCCCAGCATGGCAAGCGCCTTGGAACGCATGGTCACCAGAAAATAATGGCCATAGATGCGACTGAAGCCCCGCTCCAAGGCCATCCCGCCCTCCCGTAAGTCGATGGGCGCACAGACCGCTGCCGCTGCCCGGACGATCGCGGAGGCGTTATCGCCCTGCTCACCCAGCCACTTCAGCAATGCATTGCCACCCAGCGAAACGCCGGTAACGAAGAGGGGCTGCCCGTCGGCCGCTTCGTGCAGGCGCTTCAGCATCCAGTCGATTTCCGGCGTGTCACCGGAATGATAGGCACGCGGCCGGCGGTTCGGCAGCCCACCGCATCCTCGGAAATGCGGCACCACACCACGCCACCCGCGCGCCGCCACATCGCTCATCAAGGCCCGCGCGTAGTGACTGCCCGATCCGCCCTCAAGCCCATGAAACATCACCACCAGCGGCGCATCGGACGGTCCATCGACCCAATCGACTGCCACGATGTCATCGTCGGGCGTCGTCCACTCGGTGCGTCGGAACGAGACGGCCTGGCAGCGTGCGGCAAGGCTTGCATAGATCGTCTGGGCGTGACCGCCCGGCAGCCACCACGGAGCCCGGTAAGGCGCTGTCATCGACCCGCCGACCGCGTCAATGAAAAATCTTTGGCGCTTCCGCCGGTCGCTCGGGTAGCGGCGGCGCAGGCGATGCATGATGAACAATCATTCGCCAGCCATCGCTGGTGCGCGCATAGATATTGGTCGCGATGACCGGCTGGCGCGCCCGTGTTTCGCCGCTGACCGTGATCAGTTCATAGACGTTGTGGATGGCGATCATGCCGCTTTGCGAAGTGACCGGCTGCAGCACGCGCATGCGCAAGCTCTGCCCACTGCGAAACATGCCCGCCCACGATGCCCGAATCTGATCATAGCCCGCCAAACGCGGCCCACCCGGATGCACGCAAAGAATCTCGTCATCCACGGACCAGACGTCCATCATGGCATCCAGATCGGCGCGCTCGAGGGCCTCATAGAACGCCGCCTCGGCATCCTGCGGTGTGGCGAAAACTTTCTTCACTTGGGGCTTGGAACGGAAACCAGGTCGCTCCGATGGTAACGAAAACACGGGGCCGCGCCAATTGGTTCAGCGATACCTACCCGAAGCACGCAGGTCACGTCCCGCGCGCGCCACTATTTACCGTAGATAGTCTGCGGCAACCAAAGTCCGATGCCAGGGAAGGTGTAAAGCAGCACGAGCGCGACCAGCTGGATCCCCATGAACGGCATCATGCCTCCAAAGATCTGATTCAGCGTGACATGCGGCGGCGCCACGCCTTTCAAGTAGAACGCCGCCATTGCGACCGGTGGTGAAAGAAATGCCGTTTGCAGATTGAGTGCGACCAGCAAACCGAAGAACAGCGGATCGACGCCGAACTTGGCGAGCAGCGGAATGAAGATCGGCATGAAGATGACGATGATTTCCGTCCATTCGAGCGGCCAGCCCAAAATGAAGATAATGAATTGGGCGAGGATCATGAACTGCAATGGCGTGAGGCCAAGCGACAGCACCCAATGTTCGATCAGTTCCTGGCCGCCCAGCAACGCAAAGGCGGCTGAGAAGATCGACGAACCCACGAACAGCCAGCACACCATCGCCGAGGTCTTCGCAGTGAGGAACGAAGAATCCTTGACGATCGCGCCCAGCTCCTTCACCGTCGTCCAGAGCGGCGAAGTGCTCGCACTATTTCTACCGGCACGCCAATGCGCGAGGTACCGGTAGCAACCGGCGAGAATGCAACCGCCGAAGGCGCCGACCGCCGCCGCTTCGGTCGGCGTCGACAAGCCAAACACGATCGATCCCAGCACCGCAATGATCAGCAATGCAAGCGGGAAAAACGAGCCGAGGAGCATCTTGAAAATCTCCAGACGCTCCCAGTTCCAGAGCCAATAAAGGAAAACGGTCGCCGCGAGCGCCAGGGCGAGCACGATCCAAAACCATATCGGAATCGGTTCGCGCTCGCGCGGCGCATCGTTGGCGGCCGCCGGCGCTGGCTGCGCGGTCGTCGCTTGCGCGGGATCTTGCTTTGGCTCTTCAGCCGCCGATCCGAGCGCCTTCGGGGCCTCCTCTTCGGCGGGTTGTCCAATGAGTCCGGAAGACTGTTCTTCGCTCCCTGCGGCAACCGCCCCGCCCGCCTCGACCAGACCAGTGGTGTCGACCAGTGCCGCCGGTGCCGTCGCCAGATGAAACGTCAATCCGAGCATCGCTACGATCACCAAAGCCGGTAGCAAGGTGACGATCAGCTGCCCGAGCACCGTCCGTAGCGGCACGCCGGCAGCACGCGCGTTCGTCACCGCGGCGAACAGTCCGGTGAAGGCATTGCGGCCGCGCGACGACAATATTTTTGCCACCGGCGGCAGCGGCACGCGTCGCTCATATTCCGCGAGCGGTGGGGCGAGCGACGGCTTGATCTTCGCCAACACGATCACATAACCCACATAGAGGCCGGCCAGCATGATGCCGGGGAAAAATGCCCCGGCGTACAGCTGCACGACCGACACACCGGCGGTCGCGCCATACACAATCAACAGCACGGACGGCGGAATCAGAATGCCGAGACACCCCCCCGCAGTCACCGCGCCCGCCGACAACTTGATGTCATAGCCGGCCCGTAACATCGCGGGGAATGCGAGCAATCCCATCAATGTAACGACGGCACCGACGATGCCGGTCGCCGTCGCGAAAATGGCGCAGGTAACGATGGTCGCCACGGCCAGGGAACCGGGCACCCGGGCCATCGCCAAATGCAGGCTCTTGAACAGCTTCTCGATCAATGCGGCGCGCTCGACCAGATAGCCCATGAACACGAAGAGTGGAATCGCGATCAACACGTCATTCGACATCACCGCATACGCGCGCTGCACCATCAAATCGAGGATCTGCCGATCGGCGAGCGGCGGATTCGCGCTGCGATAGGCGAGCCAGCCGAAAAACACGCCCATGCCCATCAACGTGAATGCAGTGGGGAAACCCAGCATGATCGCCACTACCACCAGCGCGAGCATGATCAGCCCGAGGTGTCCGTTGCCAAGACTGCTCCAGGGCGTAAAGATCGCGAGGGCAAGCAACATCATCGCCATCAACGAAAAGCCGAACCACAACTCTTTCCTTAGTTTCACGATGCGGCTCCGATGGCCTTGCCATCCTGCACGCGGGGGGCGATCTTCGCGATGTCTTCATCCTTCACATTGACCATCGCCTTCAGCTTATCGACATCGACTTCCTCGACGTCTTGCTCCCGCGACGGCCATGCCCCTTGCCGCAGGCAAATGACGCAGCGAATGATTTCGACGATGCCTTGCAGCAGCAAAATCGCCCCGGCAATCGGGATCACCGTCTTGAACGGATAGACCGGCGGACCATCGGCAGTAATGTTGGAGTGTTCATTGATTGCCCAGCTTTCCGCTGCATAGTTATAGCCGGCCCAGGCCAGTGCCACCACGCCCGGAATGAAGAAAACGATATAGAGAATCAGATCGAGCCCGGCTTGCACACGGGGGGTGAAGAACCCGTAGAGCACATCGCCTCGCACATGCCCGTTCTTCGCGAGCGTGTAGGCGCCTGCCATCATGAAGAGCGTCCCATACAACATGATCATCGCGTCGAACGCCCAGGCGTGCGGATGATCGAGCGCGTAGCGGGAAAAGACTTCCCAGGAAATGAGAAGCGTGAGACCGACGATGAGCCAGGAAAACAGCTGACCGACCCAGGTGCTCACCCGATCGACGAACAGCAGGAGCTTTTGCATGAGAGGCGAATCTAAATGGAGGACGACCACCCGCCTGCGGGCGGGTGGTGGCGGACGAGCCGTCGATCAGGCCTCGATCAGGCCTTTTTGGGGGCCGCGGCCGGCTTCTTCGGTAGGAAGTAGTGGTTGTACGCCATCCGCCGGCCCACGTTGGTATCGAGATCCCAGCGCACCGCACGCTCGGCGAACGCCTTCTGCGATTCGACGATTTCCTTGAACAGCGGATTCTCAGCGGCCTTCTTCTCGGCGGCCTGATCATAGGCGGCCAGCTGATTTTGCAGGATCGCATCGGGCGTCTTGAAGAAGCGCACGTTGTGCTTTATTTGCAGCTCGATGTAGTCCTTCGAATAGCGGTCAACCGCCTTCCACGACATGTCGGCCGAGGACGCTTCGACGGCGACTTCGATGATCGCCTTCATTTTGTCGGGCAAGGCATCGAACCGCGCCTTGTTGAACATGATCTCGAACTGCTCGGCGTTCTGATGATAGCTTTGCAACATGCAGACCTTCGCGACATCGGGAAAGCCAAGCAGACGATCGGAGGTCGCGTTATTGAACTCCGCCGCGTCGAGCAGCCCGCGATCCATCGCCGGCACGATCTCACCGCCGGGCAGGGCATTGACCGCCGCACCCATCGCCGTGAAAACGTCAATCGAGATGCCGACGGTGCGGTACTTGAGGCCCTTGAAGTCGGCGGCCGAGGTGATCGGCTTTTTGAACCAGCCAAGCGGCTGCGTCGGCATCGGACCGTACGGGAACGATACGACGTTCGCGCCGATCGAAGCATAGAGCTTGGCAAGCAGATTCTTCCCGCCGCCGTACTTGTGCCAGGAGAGAAGCATGTTGGCGTCCATGCCGAACGCGGGCCCGGAACCCCACAGCGCCAGTGCCTGCTGTTTGCCGTAGTGATAAACGAGCACGCCATGACCGCCATCCAAGGTGCCTTTCGATACCGCATCGAGCAGGCCGAAGGCCGGTACGACCGCGCCCGCCGGCAGCACATCGATCTTGAGTTCGCCGCCGGTCATGTCATTCACCCTCTTCGCGAAATCGTTCGCGTACTCATGGAAGATGTCTTTGGCGGGCCAGGTGCTCTGCCAGCGCATCGAGATCGGGCCTTGCGCCTTGGCGATCATCGGGAAGCCGAGCGTTACCGCGCCGGCGGCAGTCGCTCCGCCTATGAATTTGCGACGAGACAGCGGGGAGGTCTTGGGCTCTGTCATGGGATTCTCCTCGAACGACGGTTTAATTGACAAACGATTCGGTGCTCGCCATGAACGTTCACTGCTCTCGCCAATGCGGCCCCGATCGAAAAGCGGATGTATTCTACGCCTTCGGCTGGTTCATCCGGTGCCGATCGATTCGAGTGTACTGTGCCCGAGGCGGACAAAGCGAATCCGCCACCCAAGCCGTTTCCAATTCAGGTTTGATCCTGAACGAGTCGAGCGGGAAGTCGATGGTTGATTGGACCGGCAGTGTAACCGGGACCGATTGTGCGGTGGCTGAGTGCCGATTGGTCGAGCGCGATTGAGGCGATGGCGTGTGTCTTT
>SHXR01000007.1 GCA_009693235.1 Betaproteobacteria bacterium
TCACCCACACAAAGTGATACTCGATCTGAAATACTGTGTGGCTACCGTACCTGTATTCCATGCCGCACCTCCCTTGGTACGACACATTTTCGCAGCTAAAGCTGACCGGCTAAAGCCGGTGGTTTAAACCTTATGATGGACAATTAATCGTGATCTGTCCCCTATTTTACTATTTTAAGGAGAAGAAAATGTCGCAACGCATCGCAGTCCATGATCCACGCGGCTTCGCGCCCAAGGTCACCGGCAAGCAGTTGGCACCACGGCTGGAAGGTTTCGACGGCAAGACCGTCTACCTCGTCGATTGCCTGTTCGACAACTCGGAAGTCTTCATGCGCGAACTGCAGGACTGGTTCGGGAAGAACCTGCCTGCGGTGAAAACTCCGATCATCAAACCGCGCGAAAGCTGGGTCGATGATCCGGGCATGCGAGCGAAAGTCGTTGCGGAGGGTGATGCGGCGATACTCGGTGTCGGATTGTGAAGCACGTGTAGCCCGACGGTCGTCGGGCTCGCGATGTCTCTTGAAGCGGCGGGGATTCCTACCGTCGCCGTCCACACGCATGTGTTCGCACGTCTGGCGCGTGCCACTGCATTAGCCAACGGCATGCCGACGGCGCGGCAAGCCTATGTCCCACAGCCGCTGGTCGATCGCAGTCCCGCACAGCTGCGCGCCTACATCGAAGGCCCGGACCCGATCTCGAAGCGCCCCTTTATACAGGAAATCATCGAGGCGCTCTCCGGCCCGCTCTGCGATGAGGATCGCAAGGGGCTCTCGTTCGAACGGATTCATCCGCGCTTGCTCGAACCAGATTCGGAAGAAAACCTCCAACAGTTCTTCATGGAGCAACGCTGGACTGATTTTCTGCCGGTGGTGCTCCCTACTGAGGCGCGCGTTGCGGCGATGTTGAAGGGCACGAACCATCCGGCAGAGAAAATTGTCGGGCGCCTGAGTCCCACGAATTTCCGCGAATCCTGGGAATTCGATGTTGAGAAAGTCGCGGTCAATGCCGTCATGGCAGGCGCACGGCCGGAATACTTCCCGGTCATTCTCGCGATGGCATCGAGCGGCCTCACTGCGCGGAACAGCAGCACGACATCCTTTGCCGGCATCGGTGTGGTGAATGGCCCGATCCGCAATGAAATCGGCATGAATGGCAGCATCGGCGCGCTGGGACCGTACAACCATGCCAACACGACGATTGGGCGCGCCTGGAATCTTCTTTCCCAAAACCTGCAAGGCGGTTCGGTGCCCGGTGAGTCCTACATGGGATCGCTTGGCAACATGAGTAGCTACAGCGCCACGTTTCCTGAGAATGAGGAACGCAGCCCGTGGGAGCCGTTGCATGTTCGCTATGGGTTCAAGCGCACCGACAGCGCGGTAACAGTGTTTCGCGGTGGGCGCTACATGCAGGCGGGCTATGGGCCGCGCGCAACCTGGCAGGAGAAATTCAAACGCGCCTTGACGGCAGGTTCGGCCCGGCAATCACCCCTCATCGTGGTGGATCCGATTGTCGCTCGCCTGTTCACCGAACTCGGCTTCGATAGCAAACAAAAGCTCATCGACTGGGTGGCCGAGAACGTGACGATTCCGGCGCGCGAGTATTGGGATGATCAATGGGTGCAGACGCTGGTCCATCCCTTGGCGGTTGCCGGCGTCGAACCGTATGCAACCAACCTGAAAGCAGCGCCTGATGATTCTCTGGAGATGTACCGACCGGAAGAAATAAACATCGTGGTCACCGGCGGTGAAACGCAGGGGGCGTGGCGTATTTACGAAGGCTCGCGCTTGAAGGACTGCACGATTTCGATCGATGCGTGGCGGTAGTCGATGTGCCCTTTCTTACTCAAGGGGAATGCCCGCGTCCCGGATCACCTTCGCCCATTTCTTCATATCGTCAGAGACGAACGCATCGAATTCTTCCGGTGTCGATCCGACCACCAGATTGCCAAGCTCGGCAATACGGGCGCGCACGTCCGGTAGATTGACGGCCCGTACCGCGTCCACTTGAATTTTCTTTACGATGACGCGTGGCGTCGCGGCCGGTACGATGAAGCCAAGATAGGCGCCCACATCGAAGCCGGGAAAGGTTTCGGCGACGGTCGGAAATTCCGCAAATCCGGCGACACGCCGCGCACTCGTGACGGCAATGACTTTCATCTTGCCCGCCCGCACGAACGGCATCGCCGAGAACAAGGGATCGGACATAAGCTGCACCCGCCCACCCATGACATCGGTCTGCGCGGGCGCACTGCCCTTATAGGGGACATGCAAAATATCGATGCCCGCGATGCTCTTGAGCAGTTCGATGGCCAGATGCGAGGTGCCACCGGCGCCTGGCGTCGCATAAGCAAGCTTGCCCGGATTGGCTCTGGCATACGCAACGAGCCCCTTGAGATCATCAAAGGGTACCTGCGGATGCGCGGTAATCCCGATCGGAAAGCTCGTGAGCCGCGTGACACCCGATAGATCCTTCAACACGTCGAAGGGCATCGATTTGCGCAGCACCGGATTGATCGAATAGCTCGATACCACCACGCCAATCGTGAGGCCATCAGGCGCCGATTTGGCGACATGATCGGTGCCGATCACCGTACCCGCGCCGGGCTTGTATTCGATCAGCACCGGTTGCGACCATATTTCGTGCAACTTGATGCTGACCAAGCGCGCGATGGTGTCGGTCGGTCCACCCGCCGTAAACGGCACGATGAGACGGACCGGCGCCTTTGGATACTCCTGGGCCGGTACGCCACTCACCAACATCCCCCCAAGCATCATGACTGCGAGGGCGACTGCGTTGCGCACCTGCTTACGGATTTGCATCGATCCCCCATGTCGCCTTGATTGGCGGGCGAAGGATAACGCCGATCAGCCGATCGCTTGGTCCGGTCAATCGGCGATTGCAGCCGCTTCGTGCGCCCAATTAAGCGCGGCCATGAGCGTCGTATTGAGGATCAATTGATCGACACCGCAGCGTTCCGCCGCAGCTAAGATGCGTTCCGGATCGCCTTGCTCGCACACCTTTACCAGATCGAGCAGCGACGCGTAGGGTCCGGATTGCACGAGAAGCGCCTCCTTCACCACTTCCGGCACGTTGATCTGCGGCATGATTTCCTCGATGGGACGCCCGACGAACTGATCAAGCATTGAGCAACCCGGTGAGAAACGCGAGATCCGGATCGATCGGGTTCTTGCTTAGCGATTCCATGGTGCGGGCACGCACCAAGACCTGCTCGATCATGACGCGCTCGGCGAAACCGCGATCCTTGATATCGTAGAGCAGCAGGGATAACCAGCGGTACAGTTTGTCCACGCCGATCACATAAAGCGCCTGATCAATTGCGCCAATGCGCCGCTGCAATCCAATCGCCGCGGAGTTGACGTACCGCAACAACCGAAAGGTGAGGACCGGCTCGGTACGCAGATCGCGGGCGAGCACCGCTTGATCAGCGCCGCTTCGCAACCCCCTGAGGAGCCTGAACACACGCAATCGATCGACATCGCTCTTTGGGTTCTTCCAACTCTTGCGGCTGCTGATGAAAGGGCCCTGAAAATAATCGAATCCACCATGAAAACAAACCTGAAAGTCATCGTACGTCTGTACATTACGTGCGATGAGCCGCATTGGCGCCTTGCCGTTGGTGCGATTCAACCGGGCGAGCTTGCGCGCCAACTCCTTCAATTGAATGCCGTCGAATGCGGGCGTCTCGACGCGTACAAACTGGCAGCGGGCTAGCGCGGCGCTGGTCAGTTCGGCCGCATGCCGCAGACACCATCCCACTTGAAATCCGGTGCTCACCAACGCGTCGATGCGCTTTGCCAGCAGGGATTGGTCTGGAACTGCATCGTCGTCCGTGTCGAGGAAGATCACGGTATTGGCCCGCGGCAGTTGAGCGGGAAGATCCCCGTCGGCGCAAGCCGAGCCGATCTCCATCATGGCAAGCCGATGCCCAAGCAGACTGCCGACGCCGATTCCGGCCAACTCCCGCATCAAGAGGCCATCGTACATTTCGCGGATACCCGCATCGCGATCCTTGAAGCGCGATTGCATCGGACGATCCAGCAAAAATTCGTAGCCGGCGATACGTTCATCGCGATTCAAGATCGCCTCGCGACGTACAAACGATGCGACTACGCGGCGCTGCCCGGGCGCGGGCTGCTTGGCATCGCGCAGCGTGATGAGGGGTGCAACTTCATTCAGCCGTGCAAAAGCCTTCGCACCGACTTCCGCTTCCTCTTCCGCATCAGCAGCGTCCTTGGGGTCCAGTGTCGGCTGCGCTTTCGACACCGCGCGCGGTCACGATGCTGTCCGCCGAAAAAGACCAAGAAGGAAGTGGAACATGGGCCACCAAGGAGTGATCGAAGTGATGATCGCATCTGATCGCAAAAGGACAGCAGTCCCCGCAAAGCTCGCACGAACAAACACCGACCATCCCTAAGCTATTCGGTCGAACCGCCGCGTTGCCGCACGCCGTTACGCGTGTGCCGTGCCATCAGTCACCATTACACAAGCGCCCCACGCGCGCTGATCGGCCACACCGCTTCCACACGCTGATCGCGGATGCAGATCATCCAGTCGTAGAGATTGACGGTCGGATCACAATGACCGGGAATGAGTCGCAACTGCTCGCCCAAAGCCGGCATCCGTGCGTTGTCAGCGACGCGAACCACACCATGCTCGTCCGAGGCCTTGACAAACTCAAGTCCAAGATAGGCGGACACCACCGGCATACCGGAATCGATACTGGATGCCTTGAGCCCGGCATCGACCACGATCCGATGCGGCGTCGGCGTACTCATTACGCTGGTGAATACGAACAAGCTCTGCTCGAATTGCGGCAGGCCATCCCAGGCATTGGCGTGGTAGTCCGCATCCATGAAAATGTACGAACCCGGCTGCAGTTCGTTGTAGACGTCGCTCGCCGCTTCGAACATGAAGCTGCCGGTCCCGGCGCCGGTAATGGTTGCACAAGGGATGCCGGCGCGCGCAAGCAATTCTTTCGTCGTGCGGGCCGCGGCCGCCGCGCGTTCAATGGTGGTACGCCGCTCGGCAACCGAGCGAAGATGCTGCGCCGAGCCTTGATACGCATGCAGCCCGGCAAAGCGCAGTGAAGGCACGTTCTGAATCGTGCGCGCCAGCGTCAGGGCGGGTTCGCCAGGCAGGACACCACAACGGTCCGCGCCGACATTGATTTCAATCAGCACATCCAGCACGACGCCCGCATCGCCGGCCGCGGCAGCAAGCTCCAGGGCATTGCGGGCATCGTCGACACATACCGCAATGCGGGCACGGCTGGCAAGACGTACCAACCGGTGAACTTTTGCCGCACCGACAATCTCATTGGTGACCAGCACATCCAGTACGCCCGCATCCACAAAGGCTTCCGCTTCACTCACCTTCTGACAGCAGATGCCGACGGCCCCAGCCTTGATCTGGCGCTTGGCGATCTCCGGACATTTATGGCTTTTGGCATGCGGCCGCAAGCGCGCGCCTGATCCGCGCAACGCATTTGCCATCGTGGCAAGATTGCGATCAAACGCATCGAGGTCAAGGACGAGCGCAGGCGTATCAATCGCCGCGATCGATGCACCGGGGTTAATGGGCGGTATGCCTGTAAGCATCGCGATTCACTGAACGAGGGAGAGTGATGGAAGTGTACAGGCAGTCGGCGGCCCAGCGGGTGCGGACGAGAACCTCGGCATGAAATGGCCGTCCGCCAGCGACGAACAGGTCATTCTGCTATGGTCGCGCTCGGGTACGCTGTCCAAGGCGGTGACCAGCTCTGCTGCAACGTTTCGCCTGCGGGCTTCGAACCGACCCCTAGCGGATTTACGCCATTCATCGTAACGAAAGGATTTCCAGCATGTCGGTTTTTGTCATTCGCGCGTTCACCGCTGTTACTTGCGCGACGTTGCTAGCAGCCTCCGCATTCACCCAGAATGCAATTGCCCAAACCCACCGGCCGGGTGAGTTTCAGCCGCAGGTCGGTCAGTCCGGGAAGGATGTCATCTGGGTGCCGACCCCTGAAGCATTGGTCGATCGCATGCTCCGCATGGCCAACGTCTCCGCAAACGATTTCGTGATGGACCTTGGTTCAGGCGACGGTCGCATTGCCATCGCAGCGGGCAAGAACTTCAGAGCGCGTGCGGTCGGCATTGAGTACAACCCAGACATGGTGACTCTTTCCAATCAGAATGCCGCCCGCGAAGGCGTGGCCGAGGTGGTCCGGTTCATCAAGGCGGATATCTTCGAAACCGATTTCTCGCCGGCCTCGGTCATCACGATGTATCTGTTGCCAAGCCTTAATCTCAGGCTGCGACCGAAACTGCTCGATATGAAACCAGGCACACGCATCGTTGCGCACGCCTTCGACATGGCCGAATGGATGGCCGATGAAACGGCGACGGTGGAAGGTCGCAGCGCCTATTTGTGGATCGTGCCCGCCAAGTCCGCCGGAACCTGGTCGTTCGACATGGGCGGCACCAAAGTGAATCTGCAGATTTTGCAATCGTTTCAATGCATCGAAGGCACCTTGCAGCGCGGCGCCCGGCTCTCGCCGATGACAGGTTCGCTGCGTGGCGATGAAATCCGCTTCAGCGTGCCAGATGGCCAGGGTTCGCGTCGTGAGTATGTTGGCAAGGTGATGGGTGACCGCATGGAAGGCCAATCAGGATCGGAGCGGTGGAGCGCCGGGCGAACCGCAAAGTGAATTGACGCGGTTCGGCTGGGCGCGGCACCGAATCAAACACCCACCTGCCGTCTTGCAGTTCCCAATGCCACGGTGTGGCAGGCCTTTGAGGAGTTCTATGCTGGCGCTGCTGGCCCGCCACCTTGTGCTCTTGATAGGAATATGGATTCCGGTCAGCTGCATCGAGCAGCCCGGCAACTACTCGGCTGAGGATTCGCCGCGCTTTGAGCCGGTGCCAGTCATCAAACCAGGCGGCCAGGTTGTTGCCGTTGCGCTTGGCAGCGGCGGTCCGCGCGTCTTCGCGGCGATCGGCGTCTTGAAAGCGCTCGAAGCGAAGGGCTATGTGCCCGACCTGATCGTGGGCACTTCGGGTGGCGCGATCATCGGCGCGCTCTATGCGGCTGGTTTCACACCGGATGAAATCGAGGCGATTGCCCTCGAAACAACGCTTTTTGAACTGCTCGACTTGGTGATTTCCGACTACGGATACATTGGCGGCCAGGCGTTGCACGGCAAACTCACTCGACTGCTGGAAGGCAAGACGATCGAGTCCCTCAAGAAACCGTTTGCCGCGGTCGTAACCCATGTTGAAACCGGTGTGATGGAGATTCTGAACCGCGGCAATGCTGCGCTCGCCGTGCGCGCGTCGATGGCGATTCCGGGCGTGTTTCTACCGGTCATCATCGACGGGGCGCACTATGTCGACGGCGAACTGGTCGCACCAGTACCGATCCGTGTCGCAAAACAGTTAGGGGCGGATGTCGTGATCGCCGTCGATGTCCAGGCGCGTCTCGATGAAGCGCCCGCCATGCCGTTCTATCCGCCCGAATGGCTGAGCATGGGCGTGTTGAAACGCCGGTTGGTGGATGCCGAGGTGGACAGCACGACCATTCTCGTGCAACCGGTCCTCTCGTATTACGCGGGATTCTCCAATCAATACAAACAAAGTTTCATTGCCGCCGGTGAAGCGGCCATCAACGATGCTCTACCCAAACTTCGGGAGTTGATTCAACCGGAAGATCAAAAAACCAGGAAGGTGAACAACGCCGGGCGATTGCTAGTGCGCCGCATGCCGCCAGCGCGATCCCTCTGAGATCAGCGTTGTTGGCCGCGATCACCAAGAACCGTCTGCGCAGCCAGCATGCCGCTCGCACCGGCCGTGCCCGCACCCGGATGCATGGCCGGCCCGCAAAGATACAGTCCACCGATCATCGTGCGATAACGCGCGAGGCTTGGCGTCGGTCGCATCCATAGAAACTGGTCAAGCGCGAGTTCGGCGTGATGGGCTTGACCCGCCGGGAATCCATCGTCCGTTGCGGCGTCGGCAGGTGACACGCATTGGGTCGATAAAATCGCATCGCGCGGTAAATGGTTTGCCACCGCCGCGATGACAGTATCGACGAGCGCCTGTTTGCGTGACGCATCCCACGAGCCTTCTGCGAGTAAATACGGTGCGAACTGCATCTGGACGATCACCGCATGGGTTGCGTCCGCACCACTTGGCGCCACATACCGTGCTTCGATCAAGGGTGCATGCGAGATGCGCCGATACTTTGCATCATCGTAGGCCCGCTCAAGATAATCGAGCGACGGTGCAATCGCGAGCGCAGCAAATCCAGGCGCACGATCGAGCGTGAGGACAACGTGTGCGACGACACCGCGCGCACGAATGTTCCGTATTGCACGGATTGCATCCGGTTCGAGCCATGCCGCATCGACCCAATCCAGCAGTGTTTGCCATGGACTCGCAGCGGAGACCACCAAGGTAGCCGCGATATGCGTGCCGTCAACCAACGTGACGCCAGTGACACGCCCGGCCTGCACATCGATCTGCTGGATGCGGACATTGGCGCGCCGATCAACGCCAGAGCACCTGGCAAGCACTGCCTCGATGTTGGAATGCGACGGCCGAAAGACACCGGGCGCATTGCCGACATGATGATGCAGGAATGCGAGGGCTGTCCCGCCTGAGCGAGGCCCCTGGTGCAAATGCATGACACCGGCTGCACCTAGTACACCCTTCAGCAAGTCGGACTCGAACCAATCGTCCAGCAAGTCAGCGATCGACATCGGCACCAGGCGCAGAAAGCTCTCCAAGCGGGCGCGACCCAGCCGGCGCGTACGCAGCGCGATCTTGGCGACATGCAACAGTTCGCGCCAATCGCGGGTCATGACATCGGGTGCAGGCGCGCTGTAAAGCGCTGCCAACACCGCAGCATGCTCCCGCATCTGCTCGCAAAAGGCCGGCCACCGGTCGGCATCCGGCGCGCTCAATGCCCGCATAGCATTGGCAGTGCGCGCGCTGTCCCGCCAAAGGTCAAGACGCCCGCCGTTTGGAAGCGGTGCACTAAGCCACGGGTCCGGTGCGCCGATCACCAGACCGTGCGCAGCAAGATCGAGACGGCGAATGACCTCCGGTGGAATCCATCCGCTGGTCGAGGACGGCACTTGCCCGCGCTCGTCGATCATCGTCACCGACTCACCGGCACGCGCGAGCCAATGCGCTGCGACGAGCGCATCCACACCGCCACCGATCACGACAATCGGCGCACTCATTTCATCTTGCCAAGAATAGTGAGTGCGGCATTGCGACCGGATGCGCCCATCACGCCGCCACCCGGATGCGTACCGGCGCCGCATTGATAGAGGCCTTCGATTGGCGTTGCATAACGCGCCCAGGCCGGAATCGGCCGCAGAAAAAACATCTGCTGCAATGACAACTCGCCCTGGAAGATGTTGCCTTCAGTGAGGCCGATCATGCGCTCGATATCCGGCGGCGTGATGACTTGCCGGTGCAGGATCGATGTCTTGAGGTTCGGTGCGTACTCGGAGAGCGTGTCAATCACGGTATCGCCGAATGCTGCGCGCTTGGCATCCGTCCAACCGCCCTTCAAATCGTACGGGGCATACTGCGCGAAGATCGACATGACATGCTGCCCGGGCGGCGCCATACCTGGATCGATCATGGAGGGCAGAATGATGTCCATGTACGGCCGCCGTGAGAACTCGCCGTATTTGGCGTCGTCATAGGCACGCTCGAGATAATCGACGCTCGGACTGATCGAGATCGCGCCACGTAAATGCGCGCCCACGCCGGGCATGCAGGTAAAGTTGGGCGCCTCCGATAGCGCGAGGTTTACTTTTGCCGAGGTACCGCGAAACCGAAAGCGCCGGATGCCATCGACCAGTTCATTCGGCAAGTGCTGCGCGCCGACGAATTGCATGAAGGTGCGCCGCGGATCGGCGCCTGAAATCGTGATGGGCGCGCGAAGCTCTTCACCGTCATTGAGCACCACGCCAACCGCCCGGCCATTCTTTATCAGCACTTGCGACACCGGCGCATTGGTGCGAATGGTCGCGCCAAACGACATCGCCGCGGCAGCGATCGCGGTGCTTACCGAACCATTGCCGCCTTTCGCGAAGCCCCAGGCGCGAAAGACACCATCCAGTTCGCCCATGTAGTGATGCAACAGAACGTATGCACTGCCGGGCGAGCGCGGACCGAGCAGTGCGCCGATGATGCCGCTCGCGGATTTGGTGGCCTTCAATGCCTCGGTCTCGAACCACTCATCGAGATAGTCGGCCGAGCTCATCGTGAGCAGCTTGTGGAGCGCATGGAATCGCTCGGCGCCCAGGTCGCGGAAGTACTTGCCGAGTCGGCCCATGCCCATTAAATCGCGTGGCAAGAGCGATGCAGGATCGGGCGGCGGCATCCCGAGAATCGGTTTGATCGCACGGGACATCAGGTGCATCAGGCGCCCGAATTCGTCATAGGCCTCGGCATCGCGCAGCGAATGGCGCGCCAGTTCACGACGGTTCTGATCGTGGTCATTCCACTGCGCGAGATAGTCACCGTTTGGCAGTGGCGTGAGCGTACTTTCCAGCGGCAACACATGCAGGCCGTGTCGCGGAAGCTCCAGATCGCGAATGATCTCGGGTCTCAGCAGGCTCACGACATAGGAAAACACCGAGAACGTGAAGCCGGGAAACAGTTGCTCGCTCACCGCCGCACCGCCGATACGGTCGCGCTGCTCCAGCACCAGCACCCGCTTGCCCGCACGCGCAAGATAGGCGGCGCAGACGAGGCCGTTGTGGCCGCCGCCGATGACAATCGCTTCATAGGGCGCGGCCATCGTCAGGTTCGCTTTCGTGCCGGGTTGAAGAACGGTTTCTTCACGACGGTGACAATGGCACGCTTGCGACGATGCTCGACGGTGAGTTCCATTTCCAGCGAAGTACCGGGTGCCGCCCACTTTGATTGCAGATGGGCAAGCGCGATATATTTTTTGAGCAGCGGCGACCAACCGCCGCTAGTTGCATAGCCGGCTTGCTCACCCCCGCTGAAAATCGGCACGCTCATGCGCCACGCCGGGATCGGCACGCGCGGGGCAAGCCCCACCGCTAGGTAAAGCCGCTCGAATGAATCCCAATCGACTACTACGCCGACGAACTGCCACGCCGGCCCGCGCGCTTGCTCGGCGACGAGCGCTTCCTTGCCGACGAATGATGGCTTATCGGTATTGACGGTCCAGGCGAGATCGAGTTCGAACGGTGACGAGAGCTGGCTTTCAATCAGCGCTTTGCGGGCCGATACGTAATCGACATCGATCAGCATGAGCCCCGCTTCGATCCGTGCGACATCGAGCGCGAACATGCCGGCAGGCGCCATGCCGTAGTTCGCACCGACTTCGATCAAGGCATCCCAGATGGCGAGCGCATGTTCGGCCTGCATCCAGATCTCGAAGCCCAGATCTCCGGTGTAACCAGTGCGGGAAATTTCGACTGGCATGCCGCGAATCGATGTTGCCGTGAGGCGAAAGAATTTGAGACCCTCGAGGCCTCCGTCGGTGAGCTGCATCAGGATGGCGCGTGCGGTGGGCCCTTGTAGCGCCAAGGCCGCTACCTGCTCGGACACGTCATCGATGTCGACGTCAAGCCCATGCGCACAGTCTTCCAACCAACGCAGGTTGGGATCGGCCGACGTCAGCCGAAAAAGTTGCTCCCCGAGCCTTGCGACCGTACCGTCATCCAGCACCTTGCCGCGATGATCACACCACGGCGTATAGAGCACGTCACCGACCTTGGTCCGCGCAACATTGCGCGTGACGACCCGATCCAGCAGGCGGGCCGCATCACGTCCTTGCACCCGATACTTGTAGAGCGGCGTGATGTCGAACAACGCGGCGGCGTTGCGAATCGAGTGATATTCGCGCTCATGCGACAGCTCGTAAGAACTGGCCGCAAGATAGCCCGACCAGCGCCGCCATGCATGGCTTTCGCAGAGGACGCTGGTGCGCGGATGGAACGGGGTGGGTTTTAAGATCACTCGATATTCGGCGGGCTAGCGAAGGCCTTCCCGTTCCGGCGTTGCACTGATCTTATGGATCGAGAGGTCCGCGCCATTGAATTCGTCTTCCTCATCCATCCGCACCGGCCCGAACAACCCAACCACACGGTAGACGATGAGACCGCCAACGAAGGCGATCGCGATTGCAAGCACCGTCCCGGTCAATTGAGACATGAACGCCACGCCACCGAGTCCGCCAAGTGCCTTGGCGCCAAAGATGCCGCATGCGAGACCCCCCCAAGCGCCCGCCAAGCCATGCAACGGCCAGACGCCCAATACGTCGTCGATCTTCCAGCGGTTCTGGGTCAGGGTGAAAAGATAAACGAACAGCGCACCGGCGACACCGCCCGTGACGAGAGCACCGAGTGGATGCATGACATCGGAGCCGGCGCACACCGCGACCAATCCGGCAAGCGGACCGTTGTGCACGAAGCCTGGATCGTTGCGACCTGCCACCAGTGCGGCCAGCGTGCCGCCGGCCATTGCCATCAGCGAATTAAGGGCGACGAGACCGCTGATTTTCGAGATCTCCTGCGCGGACATGACGTTGAAGCCGAACCAACCCACCGACAGCATCCATGCGCCCAGCGCGAGGAACGGAATGCTGGAGGGCGGATGTGCGCTGATGCGACCGTCCTTGCTGTAACGGCCGATGCGCGCGCCAATCGTCAACACCGCCGCCAGACCAATCCAGCCACCCATGGCATGCACGACAATCGACCCGGCGAAATCATGGAACTCCTCGCCGAACAGGCCCTTGATCCACGCTTGCACGCCAAAGCGCTGATTCCATGCAATGCCTTCGAATAACGGATAGATCAACGCCACCAGCAGGAACGAAGCGGCCACCTGCGGCCAAAAACGCGTGCGCTCGGCGATGCCACCTGACACGATCGCCGGAATGGCCGCAGCGAACGTCAGCAGGAAAAAGAACTTCACCAGCTCGAAGCCGCTTTTCGCGGTGAGGGTTTCCGCACCATCGAAGAAACTGATCCCATAGGCGATACTGTAGCCGACGAAGAAATAGGCAATGGTGGAGATGGCGAAATCCACCATGATCTTCACCAGCGCATTGACCTGATTCTTCGCGCGGACCGTTCCCAATTCAAGGAAAGCAAATCCGCCATGCATGGCGAGCACCATGATGGCGCCCAACAGAATAAACAATACATCGGCGCCGGATTTGAGCGCGTCCATGACTCCCCCTGGATGGTAATGACCAGCCGGCGCCGTCCAGCCAATCCGGATGGGCCGGCCGCGATTGTAGTCGTCTCGGCGCGATCGCGACGAACGGATCAAAAGCTGCGCGGATGAGTGCGCTCGGCTACACTCGTCGGGCCGCGTAAAGAACGACCCGGCCGCGCGCCGCCCCATGGCAATAACCACCAACAACCACTATCGAGAACCTGTTGAGTACAACCTCCAATACGACGGCCAACAAGCCGCAGGCAGTGCTTGAAACGCGCGATGCGATCGGCATCATCGTCGGGCTCATCATCGGTTCGGGCATCTTCAAGCTCCCGCAACTGGTGGCGATGAACAGCGCCAACGAGTGGATGTTCTACTTTGTATGGGTTGCAGGCGGCGTCATATCGCTCGTCGGCGCGCTCTGTTATGCGGAATTGGCGACGGCCTATCCGAGTGTCGGCGGCGACTATCATTTTCTACGCCGCTCGTTTGGTCGGAGCATCGGGTTTCTCTTTGCCTGGGCACGCCTCACCGTCGTGACCTCCGGATCGGTCGCGATCCTCGCCTTCGTATTCGGCGATTACGCATCCAATCTGCTCAATCTTGGCTCGCAAAGCTCGGCCATCTACGCGGTGCTCGCGGTGATCGTCTTCACCGCAATCAACCTCTCCGGGATACGCGGCACCAAAGGGACGCAGAACATCCTCACCATCATCGAAGTGGGCGGGGTCGTCGCCGTGATCGTCACCGGCATTCTCTTATTCGCGGGCGCAGGAACGGCGCCGGCACCGATCCACGCCACGGACAATCCGAACCTGTGGGCCGGCATGCCACTTGCGATTCTCTTCGTGCTGTTCACGTTCGGCGGCTGGAATGATGCAGCCTATATTTCAGCGGAGCTCAAGGAACGGCGCGCGATGGTGCGTGCGCTCATCTGGAGCATCGTCGCCGTGACCGTGCTGTATCTGCTCGTCAATATCGCTTATGTGAAGGCCCTTGGCTTGGGTGGCATTGCCAAATCGGGCACCCCGGCCGCCGACGTGCTCCGCGCTCTCTTGGGCGAGGGCGGCGCACTCTTCATCAGCGCCATCATCGCGATCTCGGCGCTCACCTCGATCAACGCGACCATCATCGTCGGCGCGCGCTCCAACTACGCGCTTGGCAGCGACTGGCGGATCTTTCGCTGGCTGGGTCAATGGGACAGCGCAAGCGATGCGCCACGCAACGCGCTCATCACGCAAGCCCTCGTGGCATTGGGACTGATCCTTGGCAGCGTGATCACCGGCAAGGGCTTCCAGACGCTCGTTGAATACACGATGCCGGTATTCTGGTTCTTCGTGATGCTGGTCGGCGTTGGCGTCTTCGTCCTACGTGCGAAAGAACCCGACGTGCCGCGTCCGTTCAAGGTGCCGCTCTATCCCATCACGCCGATTCTTTTCATCCTCACATGCGCCTATCTGTTGTGGTCGAGTCTCAACTACGTCAAGGGCGGTGCATGGTTTGGCGTAGGCGTGATCGCGGTGGGTGCGCTGGTCATGCTGATCGGTAGACGACTGGAAGACGGCGACGCCAACCGTGCAAGCTGATCGACGGTCCGCCCTCACATCGCTTGCCGCACTCGGGCTCACCGCGTGTGGCGCCTTCGATCGGATTCCGATCCGCCCGCCTGATGCACCTTATGTGACAACGAAAGAAGAAGTCGTTGAAGCAATGCTCCGGCTTGCCAATGTCGGCCCCGATGACATCGTGTATGACCTCGGTTGCGGCGATGGACGCATTCCGATCATGGCCGCGCAGAAATTCGGCGCGCACGGGCTCGGTGTGGAGATCGATCCTGCGCTGGTACGGGCCGGGCAAGCCAATGCGCTCCGCGCAGGCGTCACCGACCGGGTCCAGTTTCGGCTGGAAGATTTATTCAAGACCGATGTGCGGCCCGCCACCGTCGTCGCGCTTTACCTGTTGCCGGAAATGATGGAGAAGCTGCAATTCACGCTCCGTGCGCAACTGCGTCCCGGCGCACGCGTGGTGTCGCATGAATTTGGCTGGGGCAGCGGCTGGCTACCGGACCGTTCCGAGAAAGTCGGCACCGCAACGATTTATCTCTGGCAGGTGCGCAAATAGCTTTCAACCAACACCCGCACGCGCAGGCGATCGTGCTGATGGGCCTTGTCTTTTCGCGTTGCCTTTTGCTGCCGTTCAGACGGCATTGCTACACCCCCCGCCACCCAGTATCATCCCGATCCAGCAGACGTTTCAACGATTCGAAATGCAGCGTCGATTGCGTCCGATCGGCGTCCATCTGTTGCACGGTGGCCGCCGCGACGGACGGTTCGATTGGTCGCAATCGCTTGCCGGTGCTCTCGGCCAGCACCTGAGCCATGCACGCACGTTCCAGGTAATAGAGATCGTCGAACGCATAGGCCACCGATTCACCGGTGACGATGACCCCGTGATTGGCAAGAAAGAGCACTGATGCGTCGCCCAGGCACTTCATCATGCGATCGCCCTCCGTATCATCCAGTGCCAGGCCGTTGTACTGATCGTCATAGGCCACCTTGCCGTAGAACTTCATCGCGGTCTGGCTCACCGGTTCAAGGCGACCCATTTCGAGCAAGGTGAGCGCCGTTGCAAAGGGCATATGCGTGTGCAACACGCAGCGCGCCTTGGCGTTACCCCGGTGAATCCGGGAGTGAATGAAGAATGCGGTCGGCTCGACCGTGTGACGCCCGGCAACCACTTTCCCAGCGATATCGACAGTGACGATGTCATCGGGCGTCACTTCGGACCAATGAAAGCCATGCGGATTGATATAGAAGCGGTCGTCCGTGCCCGGCACGGCCAAGCTGAAATGGTTGCAGACCCCTTCGCCCAGGCCCATTCGCGAGGCGCTACGGAGTGCGGCGGAAAGATCAATTTTCGCCTGGGTTTGAACGTCGATCGGCATGTTGCGTGCATTCATCTCTCATGGCTCCAGTCAGTGTTAAGGAGTCGCTAATTAAAGAATCACTGAACAAGGGGCTCGCCCCCCCTTGTTCGATTATGGAGCGATGGTGAGATAAGCCGCGGTATGCGGATTGAACCGCAGCAAATCCTTGAGGGATGCTTTCATCGGCAGGCCGTAGCGCTTCTCCAGAAGCGCAGCCTCCCGGGTGATGGATTCAATCGACATGCGGGAAATAGACGTTTTGATTGCAAACACAATGCGATTCACGCGATCACCGGTCGGCAACACGACCAGACGGCGGTTGAAGGTCTTCGACAGTCGATCAAAATACGTATCAAAGTGCGGTTCGTCCGCCATGAAATTCATGACGAACACCCCGTTTGGTCGCAGCGCCGCACCGCATGCATCAAAGAAATCCTGGGTGCAGAGCGCGCTCACCGTATCGCCGTCATCGAACGCATCGTGAAACAGCACATCCGCGCACTCCGTATGGCGGGGCACGAACGACGCGCCATCCTCCGCAACCACGGTGAGGCGCTCGTCGTCTGCGGGTAACCCGAAATACTGTCTGGCGATCGCAATGACTTTCGGATTGATTTCGACGGCGGTGATGCGGGTGCGTTCAAAATGATGATGCAGAAAGCGGGCAATGGAGCCGCCGCCCAAACCTATCATCAGGACATCCCGCGGCGCCGCTTGAAATAACAGAAACGTCATCATGGCGCGCGTATAGGAAAGCTCCAGACACTTCGGATCGGCGATGCGCATGGAGCTCTGAATAGCATCCCCGCCGAGGTGCAAGGAACGCACGCCGTCCATTTCACTTACTTCGACGTTTGGCAGACGCTGAATCCAGCGCTTCAGTTTCTTTAGCGGGCTTGCAGATGGCATACCGGTAAGATAGCAGGGACTAAATGATTAAGAGCAAGCGACGAAGTATGCAATGCTTCAAGCGGTGTGCGCTAGTCTTGGATTGAAGTTGCGGCGCGCGATCACTTAATCAGCGTTTCCCGAAGGAGCCGTCATGCAGCGCATTGCACACATTGTCTTCTCGGTTATCGCCACCTTAGCGGCGCCCACGTTGTTTGCGCAGTCAGCGTTTCCGAACCGGCCGCTCCGCATCATCGTGCCGCTTGCCGCCGGGGCACTATCGACATTATCGCGCGTTCCGTCGCGCAGGCGCTCGGTGAACGGCTGGGACAGCCCGTATTGGTCGAGAATAGACCGAGTGCGAGCGCTCTGGTCGGCACGCAATTCGTCGCGCGCGCACCCGCTGACGGCTACACCCTGCTGGCGACCGCCAACACCTATGCCTCGGCGCCGGCGATCGTCACATCGCCCGGCTACGATCCCTATAAGGATTTTGTAGGCATCACCATGACATGTCGCATTCCGATGGCACTGGTGGTACATCCGGGTTCGCCGGTTCGATCGGTGCGCGAACTGATCGCTCTCGCCAAATCAAAAGAAGGGCGCTGAGTTACGGGTCGTCGGGCAACGGCTCGACCGCGCATATCGCGGCAGAACTCTTCAACCGGCAAGCCGGCGTGAAAATGCTGCATGTGCCGTACAAGGGCAACGCGCCGGCCCTCACGGATCTGATTGGCGGACAGATCACGATGCTCTTCGATCAGATCAGCACCTCATCGCCGCACATTCGTTCCGGCAAGGTGCGGGCCCTCGCCGTGACAACGCTTGCGCGCGCGGCCATCCTGCCTGATGTGCCGACGATCGATGAATCCGGACTGCCGGGGTTCGAAGACGTGACCTTCAATGGCATCGTGGCGCCGGCCGGCACGCCAAGCGCGATCGTCGATCGCCTGTACGCCGAAATTACCGCTGTGCTCGCGATGCCCGAATTGAAGAAGCGCCATGGCGATCAAGGTATTGAGCTCATCGCCAGCCGATCCCCGCAGACATTCACCGAGTATCTGCATGCCGAAACACGCAAATACGCAGCCCTTGCAAAAGAAGCCGGGATCAAGGCGGATTAAAATTTCGCGCGACGATGAACCGTCAAGATAACCGTGGGGTGGCACAGCACAGCGCATTCCACCGCGATGGGCAGCATCATCCAAGGAAACGCTGATCAAGCGATCCTGCGGAATACGCTTTGCTATCCCGCCCTACGTTCCAACCAGGACAGAATCCATGCGCAACGTTCCTGCTGAACTTCTCCGCAAGCAAATCCAATCGGTGCTCACCGCCTGGGGCATGGACTCTGCGCTGGTTCGAACCACCGCCGATGTGATGATCGAGACCGATCTTGCCGGAGTCGAGTCGCACGGCGTATCGATGCTGTGGGAATACGATCAATGGCGGCGGCGAGGCAAAGTCAATCTGCATGCGCGGTGCAAGATCGTACGGGAGAACGCGGTCACCGCATTAGTGGATGCCGATGCGGGACTCGGACATCCGGCCGCTGTCTACGGCATGCAATTGGCCATCGAGAAGGCGCGGGGGCTGGGGGTAGGGGTCGTGTCGGTGTTCAACTCGCATCATTTCGGCGCGGCCGGCTACTACGCACGCCTCGCTGCTGAGGCGGGAATGATCGGACTGATCACCAGCGCAACGCGGACGATTGGCGTCGTGCCCACCCGTGCGAAGCTGCCGCTGCTTGGCACCAATCCGATCGCGTTTGCCGCCCCTGCCCGTCGCAATCGCCCGTTCGTCCTCGATATGGCCACCTCGACCGTCGCAGCCAACAAGGTACGCATCTACGACATGAAAGGTAAAGCGTTGCCACCCGGCTGGGTCGTCGATGAACGTGGTGAAGCCGTCCGTGACGCAGCGACCGGTATGGACATCGTGTTCCGGCGCGCAAAAGATCTAGGTGGCGGCCTCGCACCCCTTGGCGGCACCGCCGACATGGCCAGCCACAAAGGTTACGGCCTGGCGATGCTCGCGCATATTCTGGGTGGCACGTTGTCGGGCGGCTCGTTCTCACCGATTCGCGTGAAGACGCAAAAGCCTGGCGATCCCGACAACATCGGCCATTTTTTCATGGCGCTGGATCCGCAAACGTTTCGGTCGGGTGGCGCATTCGAGGACGATCTCGATTCGGCAATCGATGTGCTGCATCAGACGCCGCCTGCGAATCCAGCAGAGCCGGTGCTGGTGGCCGGTGACCCGGAGGCCACCACGCGCACCGAGCGCCTCGCGAACGGCATTCCGATCGCCGCTGCGCTGGCCACAAAAATACGGGAAGTGTGCGAGCAAAGCGGCGTGCCTTTCATCTTGGCGTAGCGAGCACCGCCATTCAAGCCCTTGCGTTACGATGCTGATTCGATCCCGATTGACATAGGACAGCCAATGACAAAGCTCACGATCAACGGTAGAACGCGCGATGTGCAGGTGGAGTCGGACACCCGCTCTTGTGGGTGATCCGCGAACAAATCGGCCTCACCGGCACCAAGTTCGGCTGCGGCGTAGCGCTATGCGGTGCCTGTTCGGTGCATCTCAATGGGGAGGTCGTGCGCTCGTGTTCGATTCCGATAGCGAACATCAAGGCAACCGATCGCATCGTCACCATTGAAGGCTTGTCGCCAGCGAGCTCGCATCCGGTCCAAAAGGCGCGGGCGGATCTCGATGTGCCGCAGTGCGGCTATTGCCAGTCCGGCCAGATCATGGCGGCCGCCGCGCTGCTCAGAAAAAAGCCCACGCCCACCGATCAGGACATCGATGAGGCCATGACTAACATCTGCCGCTGCGGCACCTATCAGAGCATTCGCGCCGCGGTGCATCGCGCTGCGCAGGCGACCGCCGCTCCTGCGGCACCACGCAAACCGGCCGCGTAGAGGGGCACATCATGAAAAAATTATCCCGGCAAGCGCTCATCAACGATTCGCGCCGCCAATTTCTCGTCGGCTCAGCCGCTGTTGCAGGCGGCGGTCTGGCGGTCGGCCTGCCATTTGGATGGGGCGACACACAAGCGCAAAGTGCGGCCGGTGCGTCGCCGCTAGAGGTCAACGCATGGGTCGTGATCAAACCGGACGACAATTGCGTCATTCGCATTGCACGCTCGGAAATGGGCCAGGGCACCCGCACCGGCCTCGCCCAACTCGTCGCCGAAGAGCTCGAATGCGACTGGAAAAAGGTGCCGACGGAATACCCGACGCCCGGCGAAAGTCATGCCCGCAAGCGCGTATGGGGGGAATTCTCCACCGGCGGCAGTCGCGGCATCCGCATCTCGCATGATTACGTGCGCCGTGGTGGTGCCGCAGCCCGGATCATACTGATCCAAGCAGCAGCCAGTCAATGGAAGGTCCCTGCCGATCAGTTGACGGTATCGAATGGCGTCATCACCCACGCCGCTTCCAAGCGCAGCACGACGTACGGCAAAGTCGCCGCCGCCGCGGCAAAGCTCACGCCGCCCGATCCGGCCTCGATCACGCTGCGCGATCCCAAGCTCTGGAAGGTCGCCGGCAAGCCGCTCAAGCGCCTCGACACCGCGGGCAAGGTAAACGGCTCGCAGATGTATTCAATCGATCTCAAATTGCCCGGCATGTTGCACGCCGCCGTCAAGGATTGTCCGGTGTTCGGTGGCACGCTCAAGAGCTTCGACGCGGCCAAGATCGCCGGTCGCCCGGGCGTGCAACGCGTGTTCGCCATCAAGAATCGCACCGTCGTGGTGGTGGCAGACACTTGGTGGCATGCGAAGTCGGCCCTCGATGCCCTGCCGATCGAATGGGATGGCGGTTCGAACGCGACGCGATCGAGCGCGACCATCGACGCTCACTTAAAGGAAGGTCTCACCGCAGCCGAGGCCTACGCCGGTCGTGACGAAGGCAACACCTTGAAGGCCATCGAAGGCGCAGCGAAAAAGATCGAGGCGGTCTATAGCACACCGTTCCTGGCCCATGTCTGCATGGAACCGATGAATTGCACGGCGCGGGTGAGCGCGGATCGCGCGGAAGTGCGGGTTCCGACGCAAAACGGCGAAGCATCGCACGCTGCGATGTCGGAAGAATCCGGTTTGCCGCTCGATAAATGCGAGGTCTACAAACAGGACCTCGATGGCGGCTTCGGGCGGCGTGGCGGCAATCAGGATTTCACGCGCATGGCCATCGCCATCGCCAAGGAGTTTCCCGGCACTCCGATCAAGATGATCTGGAGTCGCGAGGAAGATATCGCGCATGATTTTTATCGGCCGGTTTCGCAGTGTCGCCTGGCCGCTGGGCTCGATGAGTCAGACAAGCTGGTCGGGTTGCATCTGCGCGTATCGGGCCAATCGATCAACGCGTTTCAAAATCCTGCGCTCATCAAAGACGGCAAGGATGATCGCCAGCTGCAGGGCTATTGGGCCAAACCGGGCGATGCGCAACTTGGCTATAGCGTGCCCAATCTGCTCATTGAATATGCGATGCGAAATTCGCATGTACCGGTGGGAACCTGGCGCGGGGTCAATACCAATCAAAACGGCGTGTACATGGAATGCTTCATGGACGAGATCGCCCGCGCTGCCGGCAAGGATCCGCTGGAATTCCGGCGCGCCCTAATGCAAAGCCATCCGAAGCATCTGGCCGTGCTCAATGCCGCCGCCGAACGGGCCGGGTGGGGCAAGCCGTTGCCTGTGGGTGTGCATCGCGGCATCGCGCAGTTCATGGGGTATGGCAGCTACTCCGCCACGGTGGCCGAAGTATCGGTGAGCCCGCAAGGTGCGGTGAAAGTCCACCGGATGGTGTTCGCGCTTGACTACGGCCATGCGGTGAATCCGGACCAGATCGCGGCGCAGGTCGAAGGCTCGGCGGCCTACGGGCTGAGTGCCACGTTCCATGAGGAGATCATCATCAAAGACGGCCGCGTCGAGACGGCCAACTTCCACAACTACCCGGTAATGCGCCTGGCCGAGATGCCCAAAGTGGAAACGGTGATCGTGCCGTCATTCGACTTTTGGGGCGGCGTGGGCGAACCGACGATTTGCGTCGTCGGTCCGGCGGTGCTTAACGCGATCTACGCGGCCACCGGCAAGCCAGTGCGAAGCTTGCCGGTGCGCAATGTAAAGCTGGTTTAGCGAACCTCCGGCGCAACGCTGATCAAGCTATCCCGCGCGATCAGCTGCTTTCGGAGAGTTACGAGCTGGCCTGTTCAGTGACTCCCTAGCGCAGCGCCCGCCTCGCCGCAATCCTTGGCAGGCACTGAAGGCCGTTCGATACCCATCGCCTGAACGTGGGTAGCCGAAAACACAAAGATTTTCCGCTTGGAATTGCATCCTGGGTGCAGACCGTGTCATGATTCCCGTCATGATTACTGCTCCCTATGATCAATCGGTATCCCCGTTCGGCGTAAAGATCCCGTTCGCGGAATACCTTGGCATCCAGCTCGTCTCGGCTGTCAAAGAAGGCGCTGCTATTTCGATTGAAAGGCGGCCCGAACTCTCGAACAGCTTTGGCGCGATGCATGGCGGCGTTTTGATGACCGTGCTCGATCTGGTGATGACCGTTGCCGTTCGTGCACACTACGGTGTCGCCAGTGGCGTGATCACCATCGATATGTCGATCGGCTTCATGAATCCGGGCCTGTCCGCGGTCTCGGCGGAAGGCCGCGTGCTGAATGCCGGCAAGTCCACCTGTTTTTGCGAAAGCGAAGCGCGCGATGAATCGGGCTTGCTACTGGCCAAGGCGATCGGGACGTTTCGGTTGATGGATCCCAAAAGATAGGGCGTTGCACCCTATCTTTGTGAAGAGGGAAGGTTGAAAGGTGATCCCCCTCTCCCCAGCCCGTTTCCCGTTTCACATCTCCCGTTTCACAGCTTCCAAGCGCTAGCGTGGAAGCTCCGGCCCCATCCGCAAGTCCGCCCCACCTACATACAGGCGATTCCAGGTTGGCGAGATCACGATCTCATTGAGACATAGATGAGCGGGCGACTCGGCCACGAAACGCACGACTCGACCGAGATCCTCCGGTTGCAGCATGCGCGCAATTTCTTCATCCGATGGTGGGACGGCACGGGTCTTCAAAATCGGCGTGGCCACTTCACCCGGACAAATCACGCAACCGCGGATGCCGTTGACGCCATCTTCCATATTCAGCTGATCGGTCATCGCGCCCATGCCATGTTTGGTCACGGCATAGGCCGGGCCCGCAAGATACCCGGGGTAGCGCCCAGCCATGACGAGATATTGATGATCAAGCCGTTGCGCCGCGCCCGCATTGAAGGCAGCACCGCAAGCATCGTATACATCGCCCCTTTGAGATTGATATCGACGACGCGGTCCCAGTCAGCGACCGAGAGATCCTTGTAGCGGCGCTTCGGCACGTTGATGCCAGCCGAATTCACGAGAATATCTATCGCACCGTGCCGCGCAACGATCGCGTCGTGCGCAGCGCTCACCTGCGGCTGCACCGTCGCATCCATTGGGACGCTCTCTGCCCGGCCGCCGGCACGCGCGATGATGGCGCGTGCTTCATCGAGTTGCGCGGCACGTCGACCAGCCAATACAACCAGCGCGCCGGATTGCGCCAGCGCCACTGCAGCAGATTGTCCAATGCCGCTGCCTGCACTCGTGACCCAGGCAATTTTTCCGTCGAGCATTCCCATCCGCGTCTCCTCGTCCACGATGATCACGAACGATGGTAGCACCCACGCTACATCGACCCGTCCGCTCGGAGATATCCCACTATAATCGTCCACACCCCAGTGAGGAAAGCATTGCATTGAACGAACGTGACGCGAAAGATGTCCTGCTCGCGCGTGCCATCGACACCGCCGGCGCGTTCGGCGTGACGGCTGCCGTGCGCGATGCGTGTTCCAGCGAAGCCGCGCGGACATGCAATTTGCCCGACGAACCTTCCAAGCCGGACATCGAGCGCTTCATCGTTCGTCGCACGGACCGGCTGCTCGCAAAGGCTGGCACCGAGGCATCCGCAATCGACCGGCTGCGGGCGTTGCAGATTCCCAGCTGGATGTTTCCGGCGCTGATGCTGGCGGCCTTCATCGCCGGCATGACGAGTCACGCGTTGGGTGATGCCAAGCGGATCAATCTTCTGCTTGCGCCACTCCTGGCGATCCTGGCCTGGAACGCTGTCATGTATGTCGTGCTCGCCTTACGCCGATTCCTCCCGCACGGAACGATCGCATCGTCGGTCGCAACCTGGCATTGGCGCCGCTCGATCGGCACGCAACCTTGCACCTTGAATGATGCATGCAAGGCGTGGTTCACGCATGCCGCACCGCTCATCGATGCGCGGGCGAGCGTCGCCTTGCATAGCGCGGCGATCGCTCTCACCATGGGTGCCATCACCGGCATGTATGTGCGCGGCTTGGGCCTCGAATATCTGGCCGGCTGGGAAAGTACCTTTCTCGACGAGCATGGGGTGCAGCGCATCTTGTCGCTCGCGCTGTCGGCGGGCTCGCTCATTACCAGTATCGAGATCGGTGATGCCGGCCGCATCGCCACGCTGCGCTTTCGGGACGGCGCCGGTGGCGCGCCCGCTGGGCCATGGATTCACTTGTACGCAGCAACCGCTACGATGCTCGTAATCATTCCGCGTCTTCTGCTGGCTGCACTTGCCCGAATGCGGGTGCGGGCGCTCGCCGAGCGATCGCCAATCTCCCTGGACGATCCGTACATACGCCAGATGCTTCGACAGGTCTCGAAAAAAACTTCGCGGATCAGCGTCATCCCCGTGGCCTTGAACATGGACGCGGGACTGCGCCAGGCGCTGCAGGCCGCGCTTGAAGAATCGCTTGGTGGACGCATCGAACTCACCATCGAGGCAACCGTTTCCTACGGCGAATCGATGCGTACATCGAACCATGACCGCGTTCTTGTCTTCGCCGCTGCCGCGACACCCGAACCCGAAGTCCATGGCGCGCTGATCGATGCCACCAAGCCGGTCGCGGTGGTGATCGATGAAACCGCGCTGCGCCAGCGATTCGGTGCCGATCAGACCATGGCGCATCGTATCGAAGAGCGGCGCAACACGTGGCGAGCCTTGGTGGCCAGCGCGCATTTGACGCCGGTATTCATCGCCGCAGCCCTACCATGAACACCATCACCCTCACGCTCGTCTCGCACACAAACGCCGGCAAGACCACCCTCGCCCGCACTCTGTTACGCCGCGATGTCGGTGAAGTGCGCGATGCGCCGCATGTCACGCAGGAGAATGAACCGTTCGATCTACTGAAAGCAAACGACGGCGCGGTGCTGCGGCTATGGGATACGCCTGGATTTGGTGATTCGGTACGCCTTGCCGAGCGTCTGGCGCAATCGGGCAATCCGATTGGATGGCTGCTCACTAACGTTTGGGACCGCCTCACCGATCGCAACTTCTGGTTCAGCCAGCAGATCCTGCGCAATGTTCGCGACGAGGCCGACGTGGTGTTGTATCTGGTCAACGCGACCGAAGACCCGGTGCATGTCGGCTACATCGCACCGGAAATGCGGATCCTCACCTGGGTCGGCAAGCCGGTGCTGGTGCTCCTCAATCAGCTTGGCCCACCGCGCGATCTTGCCCATGAAGAAGCCGAGATCACCCGCTGGCGCGATGTGTTCGCCAAGACACCGATCGTGAAAGAGGTCTTGCCGCTCGATGCGTTCGCCCGGTGCTGGGTGCAGGAGGATGCACTGCTCGCCTGTGTCGAATCACTGCTCTCTGGCGGCAAGCAAGCGCATTTCGCAGCGCTTCGCGCCGCCTGGGCCGCGCGCAATCGGCAGGCGTTCGACGATGCGATGCGTGCGCTGGCGGTTCCTCTCGTGCGCGCCGCGCAAGCGAGGACCGTACTTGAACAGCACGGCTGGCTGGCATCGATCGTGCAGATGGCCATGCGCGTCGGCAGACGTGGTGGCAAAACCGGGCCAGAAGCGAAGGCGATCGAAGCGCTCGGCAACGCGGCGGCGGTCGACATTCGACAGTCCACCGATGCGCTCCTTCGCCTGCACGGATTGGACGGCACGGCGACCCAGAAGATTCTCGATCGCCTGTCCGCGCAGGTGGGAATAACGCGACCGATCGACGAAAATCAGGCCACCGTAATTGGCGGCGCGGTGATCGGCGCTCTTTCGGGACTGGTCGGCGATCTCGCGGCCGGTGGTCTCACCTTGGGCGGCGCGGCCCTAAGCGGCGCGGTGGCCGGTGCGCTCGCTGCACGTCTTGCCGCGCGCGGCATCAATCGGCTGCGCAGCACCGAACAAACCAGCCTCGCATGGAACGAAGCTTTTCTCACCGAGCTCACGCGCTCATCAATGCTGCGTTATCTTGCCGTCGCGCATTTCGGGCGTGGCCGCGGCGAGTGGACGGAAAGCGAATTTCCGCGCCATTGGCAACCGGTCGTCGATGCCGTAATCGCGGCACGATCCGATCATCTGCGCATCGCCCTCGCGGCAGGACGCACGCATGGCGATGCCACGCCGCTTGCCGATTGGCTTGGCGAGGGTTGCAGGGAAGTGCTGGCACACCTGTACCCGCAGCCTTGATTGGGGAGAGCGGCTGTCTACCGCTTCGCGTATTGCTGGTCGCCGAAGTAGTTCTGACGTTGTTCCGGGGTAAGCGGGCCTGGCTTGCGCGCATCCTTCAAGACTTCAAGGGCGCGCTGCACCGCCGGTCGCGCATTGATACCATCAAACCAGGCCTTGACGCGCGGATAGTCTTCGATTTCCACACCCTGGTTCTTATACGAGCGCAGCCACGGGAAAATCGCCATATCGGCGATCGTGTATTCATCGCACGCCACAAACGGCGATTCCGCTAGCCGTCGATCCAACACGCCATACAAACGATTCGCCTCCTTCGCATAGCGCGTCATGGCGTATGTGATTTTCTCCGGGGCGTAGATCATGAAATGGTGCGCTTGGCCAAGCATCGGGCCCACGCCACCCATCTGGAACATCAACCACTGCAACGTCGACCATTTCTTGCGCAAGTCATTGGGCAGGAAGTCCCCGGTTTTCGAGGCGAGATAAATCAGCATGGCACCGGACTCGAAGACCGCAATCGGCTTACAGCCAGGCCCGTCCGAATCGACCATGGCAGGCATCTTGTTGTTCGGGCTGATTTTCAGAAACTCCGGCTGAAACTGATCGCCCTTGCCGATGTCGATGGGATGCACACGATAGGGTGTCCCAGTTTCTTCCAGCATGATGTGGATCTTGTGGCCGTTGGGCGTGGGCCAGGTATAGAGGTCGATCATTGGGTCCGGCTCCTTCACGGTTGGGAAGAGTGGGTTTTGCCGCAGGACAACGCGTCGCCCACCATTATCACCGTAACGAACGGTCCAAGTATGCAGGGGTCGTGGCGGCGCCTCGTCCACCAAATCTGCCGGCCACGCGCCGCGTTGATCGGCCTCGCGCTAATGCCCGGCCGTTGCCTGCGGTACGTGCGCCGATGGAATCGGCGTATCGTCCATCACGATTGCCAGCCCGGATTCTTTAGCCGGCGCTGCGGCGATCTCCACCGCGGCGGGCACCGCCGCCTTTGGCGCAGGAGCGAGTGCACTGACGACTTCCCGGTCGATGATAGGTGGCAACGGTGAATCCAGTGCCGCGGCGACCGCCCGCATCAACTCTGCCTTTCGCACCGAAATGCGTCCATCGGCGATGACGGCGGCGAGACATGCCTTGATGAACTGCGGCTTCTTGAGTGGCGCGAGCCGCGCGATCCGCGCGAGCGACTACTCGACTTCATCCATCTTGATGGCAGATGGCGCAAGGAGCGTCGCACCTTCCAGTTCGATATCCTTCATCAGCTTATCGAACAACACGCTGCCCTCAGATGCGATGCGCACGAAAAGCGAAAGGACCTTGGCGATGTCATCCCGAAGCGGCGTGAGCGACATATATTTCGCCATCTTGCCGCGATGGGGCGTGTCATCCATGGCGCGGGTGAGCATCACCGACAAGGCGAAATCGAATGGCGTAATGCGTCCGTCGGCGGCAATAATCTGACGCACCAGCCCGGCAAATCGCAACCTATTTTCCCGCGGCACTGCACGCAGCGTCGGCAGCGCAAGCGACACAATCGGCAAGCGCAGGTGTTGATTTTGGCCACGGAACGTGCCAATCACGGTGCGCGCAAAAGCGAGGGCCGCTGATTCGCCCGCGGCTGACACGATCGCGCCGATATTTGCTTCCGGTTTCGCATCGGTCGCGAGCAACGCGATGATGATGCCTTTCGCGCCATCCAGGTGTCCGAGCCCGGCGCGAATCGACTCAGGGAATGAGGCGATCAGCGCTTTGGCATAGTCGACGTGGTACGCCTCCGGATTCCCGATGCTCGAAACGACTTGATCAGCCCCCACCACGACGGTCGCGGCCCCACCAGAAATCGCCGGCGCCGCTCTGGGCGGTAACGCCTGCGCTGCCATCGCAGCCATGGCAGCATGCTGACGCAACGGACGCGCAGGCGTTACCGGCAGCTCAGCGTCTTGGCTATTCGCTGAATCGTCCTCACTCTCCCCATCTGCTCGCTCATATGCTTCAGCAGCTTGGCGAAGGCGTTCTTTGGCACTGGGGCCGAGTACGCGTCCGATACGATCTTCCAGCGGCGGGTGGGTGGCAAAGAGGCCGCTGATGCGTGATTCCAATGCCGCGGCGATAAACATGTGACTGACTTCGGCCGTCGCCGGATGATCGACGATGCCGCTCTCTGTGGCGATACGAATAAGCGCCGACCCGATGCCATCGGGATTGCGTGTGAACTGCACCGCCGAGGCATCGGCAAGATATTCGCGTTGCCGGCTGACGGCAGCACGAATCATGTTGGCCGCGAATAATCCGATGGGGCCGATCGCCATCAGCGCGCCGCCGAAAGCGAATAACGCCAATGCGGCACGTCCATCCGAGCCGCGGGCGATATGAAAGAAGACGCGTCCGCCCTGCCCCACCATCTCGGTGCCAAACAAAAGACCAAGCATGCGCAGATTCAAGCGCATATCGCCATTCAAAACATGGCTGAATTCATGCCCGATGACGCCTTGCAGTTCCTCGCGCTTCATCGATTCCAACAGGCCAAAGGTGACCGCGATCGCTGCATCGTTCGGGGAGTAACCGGCGGCGAACGCATTGACGCCCGATTCGTGCTCCATCACGAACACCGCCGGCACCGGCACGCCCGATGCAATGGCCATCTCCTCGACGACATTGAGGAGCTGCTTTTCCTGCAGGTCGGTCGTCGATTGCAGGATACGGCGCCCGCCCATCATTTCCGCAACCGCACTGCCGCCTGCTCGCAGCATGGCGATCTTGACGCCCGACCCACCCAAGATGACGAGCGCGGTAATCAATGATATCGAGGCGATGAGCGGCAAACTCCGGTCGCCAACGGCGATGCACACCACCAAGTCGACGGCGATGACGACGCCCACCACCGCCAAGGCGAAGAGAATCGTCAGGCGGCGCGACGCTTTGCGGGCCGCATCCTGATGCGCGAAAAAATCCATGCGAGCCAGTTGAATCGACGAGGTTCGAAACCGCCGCGCCTAGGTAAAGCTCACCTTCGGCGCTTTGCGTTCCTTGGGCGCTTCAATGGCTTCGAGCAGCACGGATTCCTTGAAATGGAACATCCCGGCCAGAATGTTATTGGGGAAGCTTTCCACCGCGGTGTTGTAGGTCATCACCGAGTCGTTGTAGGCTTGTCGCGAAAACGCGATCCTGTTCTCGGTGCTGGTCAACTCCTCGGAAAGCTGCATCATGTTTTGATTGGCTTTGAGATCGGGGTATGCCTCGCTCACCATCATGAATCGCGACAGAGCGCCCGCCAATCCGACCTCGGCGCTGGCAAGCCCCTGAATCGCTTGGCCCTCCCCTGGATCAGCGGCCGCCTTTTGCGATGCTGTGTAAGCGATATTGCGCACCTTGATCACGGCTTCGAGCGTTTCCCGCTCATGCTTCATGTAGCCCTTGGCCGTCTCGATCAGATTGGGGATGAGATCGTAGCGACGCTTCAGCTGCACATCGATCTGCGCGAACGCGTTTTGAAGCGGTTCTTGAGGGCGACGAGATTGTTGTAAATGCTGATCAGCCAGAGTACCAACACGGCAATCAGAACCAGAATAACGATGGTAGTGGTGGACATGAGGCTCCCTGGGAGAGGTACAAACGGATGGCTGGATCGCGTCCTGGCGGCGTCAGATGAGCTTGACGAGTTGCTTCCCGAAGTTCCGTCCCTGCAACAGACCGATCAATGCTTCGGGCGCCGCGTCGAGTCCGGCCACGACCGACTCACGATACCTGAGCTTTCCATCGGCCAGCCATTTGGTGAGATCCGCACGTGCCGGACGCCACAATTCCATACGGTCGCTCACGATAAACCCCTGCATTTTGATCCGATTCGTGAGCACGGAACGGATATTCTTCAGCCCATACACATCGTCTGATGTGGCGGCGTTGTACTGGGAGACCAATCCGCACACCGGCATGCGGGAGAACGGGTTCATCAGCGCCAGCACCGTATCCATGATACGGCCGCCTACGTTCTCAAAATAAACGTCGATGCCCTTGGGACAGGCGGCCTCGAGCGCTTCATAGAGATCGTCCGACTTGTGGTCGATACAGGCGTCGAAACCGAGTTCCTTCACGATGTAATCGCATTTTTCTTTGCCGCCCGCAATGCCGACTGTGCGCGCGCCGTGAATCTTGGCAATCTGGCCGACCACCCCACCCACCGCACCGGAAGCCGCCGACACGACCACCGTTTCGCCCGCCTTCGGTTGTCCGATGTCGAGCAGTCCGATCCATGCCGTGACACCCGGCATGCCAAGCACACCAAGATAAGCAGAGAGTGGTGCAGCCGTCGCATCCACCTTGGTGGCGCTCGTCCCGTCGGATGCGCTGTAGTGCTGCCAGCCAAAGCGGCCGGTGACGAAATCACCGACGTTGAATTTCTCATGACGGGATGCGATGACCTCGCCCACCGTCCCGCCTTCCATGACTGCGCCGATGTCCACCGACTTTGCATACGACTTGGCCGCATCCATGCGACCGCGCATGTACGGATCAAGAGACAACCAGTGATTGCGCACCACGAAGCCACCCTCTGGCGCAGCGGGAATCGACACCTCTTCGAGACGAAAATTTTGCGCCGTGGGCAAACCCTTGGGGCGACTGGCAAGAACGATGCGTTGATTGGTTGGCATGATGGTCGAACGATGAAAAATCGTGGTTGGCGAGAGACGACGTATTGCGTGGCGATAGTAGCGCTTCGTCCCGCGCGGGGTAAATACGCGAGCGGTCGCGGCGCCTGCCCATTGCGATCGCTGAACACGGTTATGCTTGTGCCTTATCGGTCGATCGACCCATGGAGAGTGCATGAAAGCCGTGTTGTGCAAGCAGCCTGGACCACCGTCTTCGCTGGTCGTAGAAAATATTGCATCGCCACAGCCTGGCCCCGGACAACTCGTTGTCACGATGCAGGCCGCGGGCGTGAATTTTCCCGATGTGCTGATCATCCAAGGCAAGTATCAACACAAGCCCGAGATGCCGTTTTCACCCGGCGCGGAAGCATCGGGCATCGTCAAAGCGGTCGGCCCTGGGGTCACTGGCTTTAGCGTTGGTGACGCCGTCGCAGCAGTGATGACCTATGGCGCCTTCGCCGAAGAGATCGTGGTGGATGCGGCCCGGGCCATCAAATTACCGGCGCGCTTCGATATGAAGGTCGCCGCCTGCTTCGGCCTTACCTACGGCACGTCGTATCACGCTCTCAAAGACCGCGCGCGGATTCGTCCGGGCGAAACGATGTTGGTCCTTGGCGCCGCAGGTGGCGTCGGCTTGGCCGCGGTCGAACTGGGTGCGTTGATGGGCGCGCGGGTCATTGCCGCGGCATCGAGTGAAGAAAAACTTGCGACCTGCCGGCGCTTTGGCGCGGCACACACGATCAACTATGCAGAAGAGGATCTTCGCGAAGCGCTGCGCAAGATCGTGGGCAACGACGGTGTTGATGTCGTCTATGATCCGGTGGGCGACAAATATGCGGAGCCGGCCGTACGCAGTCTCGCGTGGGGCGGGCGGTTTCTTGTGGTTGGCTTCGCCGCAGGCGAAATTCCGAAAATTCCGCTCAATCTATTGCTGTTGAAAGGTGCTTCCATTGTCGGTGTGTTCTGGGGTAACTTTTCGCAGCGCGAAGCCGCCGCCAATGCGAACAACAACGCGACGCTGGTACGCTGGATTGCCTCGGGTCATCTGAAGCCCCTTATCAGCGCAACGTATCGGCTCGATCAGGTGCCGGCGGCGCTCACCGACATGTCGAATCGCAAAGTGCAGGGCAAGGTCGTCGTCGTACCTTGAATAGCCAAAGGAGAGAACGATGGGAAAGTACTACTCTGCAACACGTGATCGACTCGATGATGCGGATAACCTGCAAGTCGGGGCGCTGGCCAAACGCACCGTCATCATCGACGACGATGCGAAGACGGTCTCACACTTTCACTTCAAACCGGGCGATGAAACCGGCTGGCATAAGCATGAGCACGACTATTTCGTCGTGTATCTCACCGACTGCAAGCTCCTCCATATGCCGCGCAATGCACCGGATTTGGTGATCGACCACAAGGCACGCGAGAGCCGCCACATCAAGGCAGGCGTGGAGCACCATGTGCGCAGCATCGCGGATTGGGACGTGGAGCTGCTGGAAGTGGAATATAAGAAGTGAGACGTGAAAGGTGAGCGGTGAGGGCAAGACCCCAAAAAAGGCTCATGATAATGAGCCCCCGATCCGCCTAGCTACCGCTTGATCTCACTGAATGGATACTTGAAGTCGCCTGATTTCAGGTTTGGCGGATAGACGATGATCTGCCGCCCCGGCTTCTTGAACTGCTCCAGATCGCCATCCTGGATGCCCTGGTATTGCACCTGCAATACGCGCGGGGTATCCCATTCGCCGTTCGATCCGAACTTGATCTTGCCCACGATCGTGTCGAAGGTCATCGTCTTTAGCGCCTGCGCGACCTTGGTCTGATCGGTTGAACCGGCGGCTTTCACCGCATCGTCCAGCACCTGCATCATCGAATAGGCGTACGGCGGGCCGTAGATGCCAAGGAGATCGACCTTTTCCTGGACCGCGCGCGGACGATATTTCTCGAGGAACGCTTCGATGCCCGCGTAACGCATGGTGGGTTCGGGTACCCAGTAATCGAACGAAGTGATGCCGTTGAGAAGCGGGCCAATTGCGATTTGAGCGCGGCAAACTGTAGGCCCACCATCCCGCCGCCCAACATGCGTGTCTTCAGGCGCACTTCGCTGATTGCGCGAACCATACCGGCCGTATCGGATGGATACGAAGCGATGTACACGATATCCGGGTTGGTCGCCTGAATGGCCCGCACAATCGGCGTGTAGTCGGTGGTGTTCGGCGGATAGGTGCGGTCATACACGACCTTCAATCCGAGCTTCTTCACGTTCTCGCGTGCGCCGCCAAGGGCCACGGCCGGGTACTCCGCATCGGCGCCCACCATCGCGATCGTCGTCGGTTTCGGATTCATCGACATGGCGACATCCAGAAATCCGCGCGACAACTCGGGCCCCGGGGTCGGGCCGGTCGGCGTGATCTGGAAATAACGGTCGTACTTGAACTTCTCGTTGGTCCCTAGCGCAAACAACACCATGAACACGAGATTCCCCTGCATGACGACCGGCATCGCCGGCGCCGCGACATTGGTGCCGTAACCGGAGGTGAGCAGTCCCACTTTGTCGACGTCGAGCAGCTTGTTGTAAATGCTGGGAACCGTCGATGGATTGCTCTGATCATCGTAGAACACCAGTTCCACCTTGCGACCCAACAGCTCACCCTTAGCGTTGATTTCTTCGGCCCAGATCTGCATGGCAATCAACGATGCCTTGCCGTTTGGCGACAAGGGTCCGGTCAGGCTCATGCCAAACCCGATCTTCAAAGGCGCTTGCGCGAAGACTGCACCCATGCCAATCAGGAGCGCCGAGAGCCCTGCCACTAAGCCGATCCCGAATCGTCGCAATATCTGCATTCCATGCATTGTCGTCCCCTTTGTTTTGTTACTTCGTCGAATCAGTAGCCGCTCGCTCTAACGTTGCAAATCGCGCGCGTCGATCGGCAACGATATCGGCCGCTTCAACCGCGCCGATAGATCGATCGCCTTGGTGAGCATCAGCCGATTATGTGCCTCAGCGGCAGTCGCCGCAGGCGTCGGCAAACCCATCGAGAGGCGCATCAGCCAAGAATTGGTTTCTTCCCGCATCGGCCCATGCAATTCGCCAAACGCCATGTCTCCGGGCGGATAGCTGCCCATGAAATCGACCAGCCGCGTCTGGTCAGGCGCATAACCCTCGGATTGCGGCGCGCTCACCGCGAGCACGATGTCGCGATGCGTATCGTCAATCGTGAGGACGCCCTCGGTCCCGACGATGCCCACTTCGAGGCTATACACCGCACCGGGCCAGACCACCGGCAGCGCCCAGGACATGTTCGCGTTATAGATCGAACCGTCATCGAACGAAATCACCGCGGCGGTGCCATCGATCCCCTTCCAGGTTGGGCCAAGCACTTTATCCACCGAGCGCGCATAGACTTCGACCGGCCTTTTCGCCTCCATCATCCACATTACGATGTCGAGCGCATGGGTGCCTGATATCACCATCGGCGAAATATCGGCGGGATTGTTAGTGCGCCGGTAGTTATCGATCGCTACCAATCGGTTCATGAATGCGCGCGACGTGACCAGCGTGACATCGCCTAACGCGTTGGTCCGCACCTTTTCCTTGGCGGCCAGCCAGCGCCGGCGAAACCGTTGCGTGTAACCGACGACCGCATCGACCTTCGCAGCCTCGATGGCGTGCAGAACGCGTGCCGATTCGCCAAGGTCGGTCGCCAGCGGTTTTTCAATAAGAAGCGAATGACCCCGCTCGACCGCCGCGAGAATCGGTTCGACATGCAGATGCTCATCGGTCGAGACGATCACCGCATTCACTTCGGGACGCTTGAGTAGCTCGCGATAGTCCGCGGTAACAAAGTCCGCGCGAATGGTCTCTGCAACCAATTTCCCGCGCGCAGGATTGGTTTCGGCAATACCGATCCAGTCGACCTGTGGATGGCGCGCGGCCACATCGCCGCGAAAAAGACCCACGCGTCCGGCACCGATGATGGCAAGACCAATTCGTTTCGGTTGGTTTCTTGGCATGGTGACAGCCTTAAAGGGGAGAAGGTGCGGGTAGGGCGGCAAAGCAGCGCGACGCGTTACCCACGTAACAGATCAGGATGGTAGCGCCGGGGCCCAAGCCGGGCAATGCTTGTTTATACTGCCCGTCGTTCCCACTGGAGGTCGCGATGAAACTATACGGATTCTGGCGCTCGCTCGCGTCGTATCGGGTGCGGGTCGCGCTCAACCTGAAGGGCATCGCGTTCGAAGAAGCGCCGATCAATCTGCTCACCGGCGCCCAACACTCGGACGACTATCGCAAGGTCAACCCGCAAGCGGTCATTCCAGCCCTCATCGATGGCGATGGGCCGCCGATTTTTCAATCGATGGCGATTCTCGAGTATCTGGATGAGAGCCATCCCAATCCGCCGCTCATGCCAAAAGAGATTCGCGCCCGAGCGCGCGTGCGCGGACTGGCGCAAATCGTGGTCGCCGACGCCCATCCGCTGGTGGTGCCGCGCATCCGCACCTATCTTGAAAAAGACCTGGCCCAGGATGAGCCGACGCGCAACAAGTGGCTGCAACACTGGACTGCGAAGGGTCTGGCAGCCCTCGAAGCCAACTTGGCAGGCAACCCGGCGACCGGTCGTTACTGTCAAGGCGACATGATTACCATTGCCGACATTTGCGTGGCGAGTCAGGTGGTGGGCGCAGCATTCTTCAACGTCGACACCAAACCCTACCCGACGGCAGTAAGGATCCTTGGTGAATGTATGAAGCTCGATGCCTTCGCGAAGTCACATCCGCTCAAGCAACCGGGGGCGCCCGCGGGTTAGTACTGGACAACGGTACCTACTGCACAAAGGTATTGCACCGCCGTTCAAAAAGCTCGGCGTCAACCTTGATTTGGGGCCGCGATCGAATGTCACCGGCGCGCAGCAACCGCTCATAGGAGCACGTTCGATTGCGGCCATGTTGCTTTGCATAGTGCAGCGCTTCATCGGCACGTCGATAAACGGCGATGGGGCTATCATCGATGCGAATCATCGCGTACCCAATGCTCACCGTAATAGGCCCGATTCCTGGCACCAGCAGCGACTCGACCCGCGTGCGCAGCCGCTCAAATTCACCGCGCGCGTCGAGTACGCAAACCTGGCGCAAAAGAATGGCGAATTCTTCGCCGCCAAAGCGAAACAGCTGATCGGTCGCATGATACGTCGCCTGCATGGTGCGGGCGAAGAGAATGAGCACTTCATCGCCATCCAAGTGCCCAAGGCGATCGTTGATCGATTTGAAGTGTTCGATATCGACGACACCAAACCAATGGGTGTGATCGTCCGCGGGCGCTTGTCGCCGATCGTCATCGCGGCGCGCCACCAATAATCGTTCGATCGGTGCACCCAACCGATGAAACGCCTCTTCGAACGCCTTTCGATGCAGGAGCCCGGTGAGCGGGTCCTTCTGATTGGCGTCGACGATGGCTAGGTGATGGGCATTGATCTTCAACAAGCCGGCGAGCAGCTTGGCGTCCGCCAATGACAGTGGCGTCTCGGTATCGATTTCCACCCAGCCGATCGTTTCGTGACCATTGAAAATGGGCTGCATGGTGCGCACAAAATAGACCACCGTACTCGTGATCGGCCCGCCGCAATTGCGTTCGAGCAGCGCTTTTTGCTCCGGGAACGTATTGAGGCTTAGCCATGGGTTGCCCGCGCCACCGGCAGTGTAACGCACGCCGCCCGCATCCCCTTCCATGCCGAGACGGACAGCAAGACCGTCTCGATCACGCAGCAGATGATAAATGCGGACCAGCCGTGGCCGCAGCACATCGATCAGGACCTTGAGGATCGACGGTTCAAGCCGCTCCATATCTCGATTGGACGCATTGCTCGCCACCGGCTTGATTAGCTTTGACATCGTTCGCCCTTGGATTGGCAGGCCGTTGCAATATCGCGTCCGGCGTCGACCACGGGGTATGCAAAAGCGTGTGCCCGCATTACTGCGCCGGTGTGCCGGGCGTTACGTTGCCGCGCCCTGATGGCAGTCTTTCGGCGGAATCGCAGTGACGATGAAGCGCGGAATTGAGCGAAAGCGGTCAATGTCCCGATCAACGGAGCGCCTGACAGGGCATAGTCGCTTTAACGGCTGCTTGGTGCTAACAGCAGGTTGATGAGCTTCAGACGCCGAGCCAATGCGCATGGCGCCATCCGGTATAACGAATTAAGCAGTCTCCCACCTTCGATCAACAAATGACTCAATCACACCTAATGGGCTCACCGCGATACGGGCTGGCAAGTGCCTGGACCAACGTCCTGTCAACACTCGCCATCGCGCTGGCCGCCGGCGGCACCGCCTTCGCAGCCCACGCGACCCCACTGAGCGCGGCCGACCCGATCGTGAAAGCTCGCACCGCCTTCGCCCATCGTGACCGTGCAACGCTCGCGAACCTTCGCATTAGCACCACAGTGAGCGCACATCCGCTTGCCATGTGGGTCGATTACTGGGAGCTTTTGCTCAAAATGCACCAGCTGACGCAGGCTGATGTCGAAGCGTTTTACGCACGCTGGCCGGGCACGGCAGTGGAAGACCGGTTGCGCAAAGACTGGGTCATCCAGCGCACCAAGAGCAATGACGAATCGGTGCTGGCGGGCGAACTACCGCGCGTTCAATACATCGAGGATCGTGATCGCGCGATCGAGTGCTACGCGCTCTTGCAGCGCCACCGCAATGGCGAGAACGTGACCGAGCGTGCCCGTGATCTATGGTTTGCCCAGCGCGAAGCCGATTATGGTTGCGCGCAGCTTGCCACGACGTTGTATCAGGCCGGCCGGTTCACTCGCGAAGAAGTCTGGGCGCGCGCGCATTGCAGCCGAGCAAGGCCGCCGGTATGTTGCACAGCATGCCGTCGGACTGCATGGGACGGTCAAGTTGGACAGCATCCAACAAGCGTTTCTGCATCCGACCCAATATCTCAATCGCCGCATTCCGAAGCCATCGCCCGACGAAGCAGAACTTGCGGTGCTTGCGGTCGTTCGCCTGGCGGCGCGCAATGCACTGGCCGCCGCGCAAGCGCTCGACGACCCGCGCGCCGCGGCTTGGTCGGCGCGCGCCGTAGCGTCTGCTTGGGCGGTCATCGGCAAGGAAGCCGCCCTCAATGCCCGTCCGCAGGCCTTCGAGTGGTACCAGCGTGCCGCTGCGATAGCAAGCGGTGAACCGATCGATGCGACCGCCGACACGCTGGCCTGGAATGTTCGCGCGGCCTTGCGGGCCGACAACACCCCGCAACGCTGGCAGGCGATTGTTGCAGCCGTCAACGCGATGAGTGAAGCGCAGCGCGATGACCCGACCTGGCACTATTGGAAGGCCCGCGCGTTACAGGCAACGGCCGGTGACGGCGCGGCCGGCAGCGCGCAGCGTACGGCGGCCAAGCGGCTATTGGAACGGATCGCGACCCGCATTCACTACTACGGCCTGCTCGCCTCGCAAGAACTTGGCCAGCCCCTCTATCTCCCTGAACCGCCGCCCGCGCTGACGGAAACGGAACGCGCGGAAGCGCAAAACAATCCGGGACTCCAACGCGGCCTCGCTCTGATGCGGGCGCGCCTTCGTGATGAAGGCTACACCGAGTGGCGTCATGCGCTCTACGGTATGAACGATCGATCGATTCGCGCGGCCGCGCAAGTGGCTTGCGATGCGGAAATCTGGACGCTTTGCATGACGACCAGTGAGCGCACCCGGAACGAAATCGACATGGCGCAGCGCTTTCCAACGCCCTATCGCCAACAGGTTGACGCCGCGGCAACCGAGACCGGCCTCGATCCGGCGCGGCTCTATGCGGTCATCCGACAAGAATCCCATTTCAGCGTCGATGCGCGGTCCATTTCGGGTGCGGCAGGCCTGATGCAGTTGATGCCGCAGACGGCCCGCTGGGTAGCGTCGCAATTTCGCATTCCGTACAAGCGCGAACACATCCACGACCCGGCTACCAATGTGCGGTTGGGCGCGCGCTATCTCCAACAGGTCCTCCGCGAATTCGATGGCTCGCATCTGCATGCCGCCGCTGCGTACAACGCCGGCCCGTCGCGCCCGCGCAAGTGGAGTAAAGCAGTCAGCGACGACACCGCAGTCTGGACAGAGATCATTCCGATCAATGAGACGCGCGACTATGTGAAACATGTGCTCACCAATGCCGCCTACTATGAAGCGTTGATCGGCAATGGGCTGCCGATGAAACCGCGCCCGAGCGAAGCACCGAGCGTCCCGCGGGGACGCTCGGTGCTATCTGACGGAGACGGCCCGCCGTAAGCACGGATTCCCGTCACGCCGGAATTTTTGACGGGCTGGCGTCGCACCTTCGCACAGCCGCCGACATCCTCAGCATTTGCACTCCTCTGCGATAATGCGCTCGCGGTCGCCGTTATCCACGCATGGCACGGTGGGACGGCTTACCCCATTGCGAAACGCCTGCGAGGAACCCTATGCAATCCTACTGGATCGTCCCCGACGGTAAATCCATCAAGCTCGAGCTTCGCGAGGCCCCGGTCCCGCAACCGAAGACGGGCGAGTTGCTAGTGAAAGTCGCGGCCTCGTCCTTCAATCGCGGTGAATTGATTCCGGGCCATGGCGTCAACGGCGTCACCGCGAAGCCGGGCGGCGGTGAATGCGCGGGGATCGTCGAGAAGGTGGGCGACAATGCGCGCGACTTCCAATCCGGCCAACGCGTGATGGGGCGCTGCGGCGGCGGATTCTCGGAATACGCGCTCATGGACGCGCGTGAAGCCATGCCCGTTCCGGATCGGCTGTCATGGGAAGAAGCGGCGGCGACGCCGCTCGTCTTTCTCGTCGTGCATGACATGCTGATCGGCCAAGGCGGCTTGCAGCGGGGCGAGTGGCTATTGGTCACGAGCATTTCATCAGGTGTGGGCGTCGCCGCATTGCAGACCGCCAAAGCGCTTGGCGCGAAGGTGATCGGCACCTCCGGTTCCGCTGACAAGCTCGCGAAGCTAAAGTCGATGGGCCTTGATGTGGGCATCGAAACCCGCAAAGGAAATTTCTATGACGCGGTAATGGCGGCGACCGACAAGAAAGGCGTCGACCTGATCGTCAACAATGTGGGCGGCACCGTGTTCGCCGAATGCGTTCGATTATTGGCCTTCGAGGGGCGACTGGCGACGGTGGGCTACCTCGATCACACGATGACGAGCGAAATCGACCTCGACGCGCTCCATGCCAAGCGCCTCAAACTGTTTGGCGTGAGCAACAAGCTGCGCAATGCCGCCCAGCGATCCGTCACCGTGCGCGCATTCGAACAAGACGTGCTGCCCTTTATCGCCAATGGCACGATCAAGCCGGTCATCGATCGCGTTTTCCCGTTCAACGAATTGCCCGCCGCGCTTGCGTATGTGCTGTCGAATCAGACGGTCGGTAAGGTCATTGCGCGCACCTAAACCCAACAGACCGAGAGAACATGAAAATCGTCACGTACAAGCAAGCCGGCACTGAACGCCTCGGATTTCTCGCGGGCGAGTCGATCGTCGATCCTCTCCTTGCGCTCCCCACGCAAAGCACCGCTGAACGCGCGTACTTCACCGACTGCACCGCATTCATTCGCGCCGGTGATACCGCCCGAATGATCGCGGAACGTCTGATCAGGGAAGCGCCCGCGAGCGCCCGCACCGCGATGGCTAGCGCTTCGCTTGGCGCACCGATCCGCCCCTCCACCATAATTTGCAGCGGCAGCAACTATCGCGACCACAACAGCGAAAAAGCGAATACGCCGATCAGCGGCAAGGAGCCTGAGTTTTTCTTGAAGACTGCCGACTGTGTGATCGGGCCGAACGACGCCATCATTCACGACGAGCGGATGAGCAAGAAAATAGATTGCGAAACCGAGCTGGCGGTGGTGATCGGCAAAGCGGGCCGTTATATTCCAGTCGAGCGTGCGTTAGAGCATGTGTTCGGCTACACCATCGTCAATGACGTCACCGCGCGCGATCGGCAAGTGCGCCGGTCACCCGAAGGCTTCACCTGGTATGAGTTGGGTCGCGGCAAAGCATTCGATACCAGTGCACCGATTGGGCCGTGTGTCGTCACCGCCGACGAAATCGGCGATCCGCAGAACCTGATGCTGAAGACCCGCATCAACGGCGAGCCGCGCCAAGCGTCCAACTCCGGTAACATGATCTGGACGTGTGCCGATCTCATTCATTTCTTCTCGACCAATTTCACGCTGAAGCCCGGCATGGTCATCATCACCGGCACGCCCGCCGGTACCGCATGGTCGACCGATGCTGAGTTAGGCGGCAGGTGGCAAGGGTTGCCGGGTCTGGTGCCGGCGAAAGGCTATTGCCGTCCGGGCGATGTGATCGAGAGCGAAGTCGAGAAAATCGGTGTCCTGCGCAATGTCGTGGCGGCGTACGCCGGGTAGACCCAATGAGAGCGGGCTGCGCTCGCAGTGATCAACGAAGTCTGGAGGCGCCATGAAATTCCACTGGTTTCATCTCATGCCCTACCCCGATCTGCCGGACGACTTTCGCCAGCGCTATGCAGGCGTCTGGGTGGATCCGCCGGTCCGTGAGCTTTTTGATCCCAAGCGCGGCCACGCGGCCTACAACGATTATCTCGACGAGCTGGAACATGCCGAGCGCGCAGGCTTTGATGGCATTTGCGTGAATGAGCATCATCAGAATGCCTATGGCCTGATGCCCTCGCCCAATCTGATGGTGGCCGCCTTGGCACGTCGCACCACGCGCGCCAAGCTCGTCATCATGGGCAACTCGCCTGCACTCTATAACCCGCCGATTCGCGTTGCCGAAGAAATGGCGATGCTTGACGTACTATCGGGCGGTCGCATCGTCTCGGGGTTTCCGGTTGGCACGCCGATGGATACGACGTTCTGCTACGGCGAGAATCCGGCCACCCTCCGCGAAAAATACCGTGAGGCGGTCGCGCTGATCCTGCGCGCCTGGACTGAGAAAAGGCCCTTCGCGTTCAACGGCAAGTACACGCAGCTTCGCTATGTGAATGTGTGGCCGCAGCCGATGCAACAGCCGCACCCGCCGATCTGGATTCCGGGCGGCGGCAGCGTCGAGACCTGGGACTGGTGCGTGCAGAACGATTTTCTGTACGCGTATCTTTCCTACTTCGGCTACAAGGCTGGGCTTGCCACGATGAAGGGATTCTGGGAAGTCGTGGACAAGCTGGGCGTCGCAGCGAATCCGTATCGCGCGGGCTTTTTGCAGTTCGTCGCGGTCGCCGATTCCGATGCGGAAGCCGAGCGCCTGTACGCAAAGCACGCACTCTATTTTTACAATCGCTGCTTGCACATCAGCCCATCGTTCGCGAACCCGCCCGGCTACACCTCCATCGCGACCATGCGCAAAGGCATTGAAGGCCAGGTCGCGCGGGCCGCCGCCATGTCGCCCGATCTCACCTGGAAAGATATCGTTGAGCGTGGTTATGTCGTCGCGGGTAGCGCAGCGACCGTCGTCGATCGACTCAACGACATGGCCGATGCGATGCGGGTCGGGCATTTGATGGTGCTTTGCCACTTTGGCGATATGCCAAAGGACAAGGTCTATCAAAACACCGAACGGTTCGCCCGCGACGTCATACCGAAGCTCAGGCCGCGCTTCAACGAGTGGGAAGACAAGTGGTGGCCGAAAGATGCCCCGCCGGTCCAGGCACCCGCGTCCTTGCAGCCGGCTTGAGCAGAGCGAACGCTTGAAGATCGAAACGATTCAATTGGCAAGCGGCCGCTCGCAGCAGATCGTGCGCGTTGGTGCAGGACCAGACCTCGTTTGGCTGCATGGACTGCATGGTGTTCCGGCGCATGACCCGTTCGTCGCGGAACTCGCCAAGCGATTCAGCGTGATCGCCCCAATCGCACCGGGGTTCAATGATCTTGCGGAACTCGATGACATCCGCGATGTTCACGACCTTGCGCTCCATTACGACGACATCTTGACCGCGCTCAAGCTCGACCGAGTATGCGTGATCGGACATTCATTTGGCGCGATGATTGCAGCCGAACTGGCCGCGCATGTGCCGGCGCGGGTCGCACGCCTTGCGCTGCTTTCGCCAATCGGCGTATGGCGCGACGATCATCCGGTCGCCGATCTGTTCGGTCGGCCCTACACGACGATCGACAAGCTCATTTGGGCAGGCGGCACACCCATCGGCAAGATGGGTGTGCGCGATGCGAGCGCGGGTCCTGTTGAATCGCTGGTCACCCTGGCGCGCGGCATGACGGTCGTCGCGAAATTTCTCTGGCCGCTGCCGGACAAAGGATTGCACCGGCGCCTTTATCGCATCACTAGCCCCTCGCTCGTCATGTCAGGCGCCAAAGATCCGTTGGTGCCGCGCTCCTATGCCGAAGTGTTTCGCGCAGGCATGCATGGTGCAAAAGCGATTGAGATCGCAGGTGCCGGCCATATGCTTCCTTACGAACAGACCGATGTCGTCTGTAAGGATCTGCTGCCGTTCATGCAGACGGACTAATACCGCGCCCAGGTGCTACGCCAATGCAGTTCACTTATGCTGAATCGTCGCCCCCGCGAAGGCGGGGCCCAGTGTCATCCAACTCAATTCGCCACGCGCTTCGCTTACTGCGTCGGCCCTGCCACGCGCTTAATCGAATAACCTGCTTTTTCCATTAGGTCGTTCAGGCTGCCCGGCCCAATCAAGTGCAGGGCGCCGACCGCCACAAAGAGCGTGTCCGTCCGAGCAAGTGCCTTCTCGACGCCGGCCAGCATGTCGCGATTGCGTCCGACCAGAAATTTTTGATTGAACTCCCCGGCGAATGATGCAGGCAGCCGCTTCGATTCAGACAACAGCAATTCATGGAGCGCCTTCGCATCGCCGCGGCGCCAAGCAGCGACAAGGCTTGCCGCCATCGGCGCAACCTTGCCACTGGCGATGTCATCGAGCGTGATCTTCAGCATCGCCTGCTGCAACGACTTTGACAATCCGTCCATCATGCGCAACTGCCCTTCCATGGACGCCAGGGCAATGATGGGCATTGCGGCCGACTTGGCACGCTGCGCGAAATGATGGTCAAGACCGTACTGCGGAACATAGCCCTGCTTGCCGTATTCCATTGCAACGAGCACGAGCATTGCCATAAACGGTTTCATCGGTCGCAAGGCCTCGACCGGAATGCCGCTCCCGGCAACGGTGCGGTTCAGTTGCTGGGTAAGCTCCGACGGTAACTCGCCTTCCAGCGTACGCCCGGACGGCTGCATGCCAATGTGCATCGACGCTTGCACCGCTTGCGTGTCGGTGACATCGGCTTTCAGCGCGAGCGCCTTTGATGCGAGGAACGCCGTCTCGACGTACTTTGGCAGCGGATACATCTCGGCTTTGCCGACATGAATGGTGCCGTAGAGGAACACCGTCTTACCACCGGCGCGCGCCTCCCATAGAAGGCTCGCACCCTCTTGCGCGGCCCCCACATTGGCCACCAGTAACAACAGGAACGCAACATGACGCAGATGAAATCCGAGGGGGCGCATAGCGAGGTCCGATGCCGCGGCAATTCCGCACCGATGATCGTGGGCTTGAATCGAACCATGATCAATCGCCGATTGGAATACTGCGTGGCTTTTCACGCACGCCTTACGCCGTACGACCCTCACTTGTTCGTTAGTCAATCCTTGGTAGGTCGATCGGATCAGCGGATCGATTTACTCCCCAAGTAAACTCCGTTCACCGCGCATCCCCTGTAGTGAATTTCTGGGAGAAAGGGACGGGGATGAGGTCAGTCTTCCTTCGCTGTCGCGAAGCAGAAAAAACAAGGCCAGGCGCGAGCGGTTGACTAGAATCCATCTCAAAACCCGCGCGGCGTGGACGCGCAGCGCCGCGGGCATGGATAGCATTAGCGCCTGGCCTGCCGTTGATCTTTGGCATCCGCATGGGCGAGGTACTGGTGCACAAAGGCGATCGCCATGCTGCCCTCGCCGACGGCAGCGGCGACGCGCTTGATTGGGCTCAGGCGCACGTCGCCGCACGCAAAGATGCCGGGCATGCTCGACTCGAGCAGGAAGGGGTCGCGATCATCGGACCAACGTCTAGCCTTGACCACGTCATCGCCAGTCAGCACATAGCTATTCTTGTCGCGCGCAATCTCCGCGGGCACCCAACCGGTATCCGCGTCGGCGCCGATGAAAACGAATACCCCGCCGCATTCATGCCGGGTCACCGCCTGCGTGCGCTTATCGAGGATGTCGATCGATCCCTAATTCGCCTCGCCGTGCGCAGCCTTGACTTCGCATTGCAGGCGGACGAGATATTCGATTTGGCCCTGATCTGTTCAATCCAGTAGTGGGACATGCCCTTTTCCAGCGAATCACCGCGCACGATAAGGGTCACGTGGCGCGCGTAACTTGCAAAATTCAGCGCGGCCTGTCCGGCGGAGTTACCAGCGCCGATGAGAAATACGTCGAGTCCATGCATCGAGCTCGCTTCGTTGCGTGACGCGCCGTAATAGATGCCCTTACCCATAAGGCGATCGAAACCCGTCGTGTTCACCCGGCGCCATGAGACCCCATTGGCCAATATGACACTGCGTGCGCGCACCGCGTTGCCACCGTCCAGCAGTATCTCTCGCGTCGGCGGATGCATGCCCTCAACGCAGCGGGTCACCAATATCTCCGCACGAGGCGCCGTGCCTGCTGGAGCGCACGGCTGGCGAGTTCATCGCCGGATACTCCGTTAGGAAAGCCAAGATAGTTCTCGATTCGCGAGGAGGTTCCCGCCTGCCCTCCCGGAGCCTCGCGCTCGATCACCAGAATTCGCAATCCCTCAGAGGCCCCGTACACCGCCGCGGCCAGGCCTGCGGGGCCACCACCGACGACTACGGTGTCATATTCCGCCAGTTGCGCGTCAATCTGCAGCCCCACGCCAGTTCGCGCATATTTGGCTTGCTGATCTCCGCACCGTCCGGCAAACGGACGACCGGGCAAATCGCATCCGCGGGCGTGGCATGGCCCCAGGCGGCAGCGGCCCCCGGACTATCCGGCGACGCCCAGTCGTGAACGATCTGATTGCGCGACAGGAAACGTCGTAAATGGCCGCACACCGGGTCCCAACGATCGCCGAACACCATCACTTGGGCTTTGGGCGGCTGCATCGCAATGCCTTGCAACCCGCCGATGCGCTCGCGCGCCAAGTCGCCTATCTTTTCCGCGACTTCTGGTGCAACGGACGCGATCGCGAAATAGTGATGCGGCTCGATCCTGATCACCCGAGAAGGTTCGGCCGCACGATAGCCGCCACAGGAAACGGCGTGGCGAACGCAAGCGGCACCTCGCCGAAAATGGTGCCGGGCAAGCGCCAACCGAGGGTACGCAACACACCGTCGAATTGCTTGACCACCTCGATTTTCCCGGACAGCACCGCAAACAAGGCGCGCTCCCCGCCCTCATGCACGACGTACTCGCCCGCCTGCAGCGCCAAATCGGCGGAATTGCGAACCAGACTGCTCAAGTTCTCGCTCCGCCAACGTGGCGAATAACGGAATGGCGCGAAGAACGTGACGTTTGACAACGGCATCGTGTCGCTCTCCCACACCAAGCCGACCTAGCCGATATCGGAATGCCGTCGCGTACCGCCTCCACGGTGTCTTGCAGCTTGTACAACGTGCCGGCATAGGCTTCGCGCCAGTCGATCCGGAATTTATTACCGCCCTCTTTCAACCGGCGGTCGACATCGCTCTTGAAGAACCCCGCCATAACGCCCATCGGCAAGAAAGTGGTGGGGTGACTGGCCGCAATGGTGAGATGGATGGTCTGCTGCGCCGGCGCGCTGCCGCTGCTAACTGCAAAGCATGCTGCGACGACCGTTGCTACGGTCGTGATTGCTCATCGCCGAACTCTCTTCGTAGTGGAAAAGAGGGATTCACATCCCTTGCGGGGGAATCCGTATCGGCCAACCAATTAGGGAATCACTAAACAAGGGGGCTCGCCCATTACTCTGGCTTGCGGTGGAATCGTCAAATGGGATGCGGGCTTCGACCCAAGCGGCTATTTCAGTTTTTCCCAAATCAGGCTGCGAACGCTCATCTTGCCATCCACCGGATCCGGGCGACACCGGTGTAGACAGACTGACGCGATTGCCTTCGAACTTCGCAATGCGCAACTGCTTGGTGCCGGTCCACGCCTGATTCCACGATATGTCGACGTGATGCGTGAGCTCGTTACCTGAGATGGTGTAGGTTCCGGCGTAGCTGATCACAATGCGAAACAACGCATCGGCTTCAGCCGCCGTCGCCGTGTTGCCGGCCGGTTTAGTGCGCCCGCTGCGAACGATGATAACCATCATTCGGTCATCTGGGCCATAGGTAATAAAGCCTTCCGGATTGGCCCCAAGCAGATCGGTCTTCACGCCCGAGAGCACTTCCTCTCGTATCACCGACACCAGTTTCCAGGTGCCAAGGACGCGGCTTGCGATGGTCTCGGAGGGCTGGGCGACGACGCTTTGACTGCCGATGAGCATGAACGCAAAAACCAATGACAAGGCGAGCTTACGCATGAATCTTCCTTTCCTAGTGAGCGAGTCGATTGGCAAGCTTACTTGCAATCTTCGCCCGAAGTTACTCGATCGGGCGAAAGCCGGGTTGACGCCGGGCAGGCGGATCGGGCGCGCCGGAAACTCTTGTGCGAGCGTGCGAAGAATGACGCCCAGGTTGTGCCCTGACGGTAGCGACCGCACTCGAATCCGCGCGGGGCCTACAATCGCGGGCCTCAATGGATATCGATACGTCTTTTTCATTCGCCGCACGTAGTCGAATCGCGGCCCGTTCAAGTAAGAAACCAAGGAATCCACATTTGAACCAAAGCCATAGCAGCCACGATCATAGCGTTGACGCTGACCGGCTGCGCAACGACGCCCACCGAGACAACGGGCCGCGCGAACGAAATGAAGCTCGCCTTCGATTTCACCGACGCCAATCCCGTCGCGCTATTGAACAAGCTGAACAACGTGGGCGTCACCCGCAAGCAACTGATTGAGAGCGGCGTCACGCCGAAAATCGTCATGACCTTTCGCGGCAATGCGTCGTTCTTTACGCAGACGGATCTCTCGGCGGTCAAGGAACCGGAGCGGGCCGACGCGCTCAGAGTCGCGGCAAAGTTGCGCGAATTGAAGAGTGCCCCGGGTGTTCAGGGGATCGAGCAATGCAATCTCCCGCTCGCGGACCGTAAGCTCAAACCCGCGGACCTGATGCAGGAAGTGAAGCTCGTCCCGAATGGCTGGATCGCGCTCGGTGCCTATCAGCAGCAGGGGTACGCGTACATCGCGCCCTGAACGCGCGGGCATAGCAAGCGATGTTCGACGGTCCGGAGCATCCTAATCAATCGATGCACCGGACGCCTTGATGATCGGCGCCCATTTCGCGAGTTCGCGCTTGACGAATTCAGCGAGCTTTTCCGGTGTGCTGCCTGGCGTCGGATCAACGCCCGCATCCTCGATCCGTTTGATCACATTGGGATCAGCCATCGCCTTGTCGATCGCTTGACTCAATGCCTGCACGATCGCGGGCGATGTCTTGGCGGGCGCAAAGATCGCATTCCATGTGTAGCACTCGAACCCCGCGATCCCCTGCTCCTGCAACGTCGGCAATTCCGGTAGCGCACGCGCACGGCTCGCCATGCCTGCGCCAAGTGCGCGAATCTTGCCCGCCTTGAGTTGTGGCAGCACCGTCGGCAGCGCATCGAAACCGAACGTGAGCTGCCCACCGACCAGGTCGGCGATCATGGGCGCGGAGCCCTTGTAGGGAATGTGCGTGGCATCGAGCCCACCCGCCGTCGTCTTGAATTGCTCGCCACACAGATGCAGGATCGAGCCCATCCCCGACGATCCAAAGCTATGTTTGCCTGGATTAGCCCTCAAGAGGGAGACCAGTGATTGCACGTCTTTCGCGGCCACCGAGGGGTGCACGGCCAGCACGGTCGGCGTGACACCGATCTGACTCACCGGCGCGAAGTCGCGCACCGGGTCATAGGGCATCTTCTTATACAGACCGGGATTGATCGCATGCGTCGAGACGGTTGCCATGAGCAACGTGTAGCCATCGGGCGCCGCTTCGGCGGCCATCGCGGCGCCGGTATTGCCGCCCGCGCCCGGTCTGTTCTCGACAACGAAGGTCTGGCCCATCAATTCAGAAAGCTTGGCGCTCATGATCCGTGCAACGATGTCGGTCGGGCCACCCGCGGAGAACGACACGATGATTCGCACCGGCTTTTCGGGATACTTGCCTTGGGCACTCACTGTTCCGCTTGTAACGGCCAAGCCGATCAATAGGCACGACAGCACCGGCGCTCGCAGTTCAATGCAAAGCTTCCACATGAGTCTCTCCCATCTCGCAGGGCCGTCATCTGCGGCGACGGCACGAGAGCAACGTACGCCGGTCGGGGCGGGGAGTCAAGGTGGGTGGGGAGGTACGCCTTTAGCGTGAATGAAGTTGCAATCGCCAACGCCGCAATCGCCTCTGTACTTCATCCTTCGGCAGCCGACATCGCGGGTGGGCTTGAATCTTGTTCAAGCCCTCGACCAGCGCAGCGGATGAAACCCCTGCGGCATGCATTTGATCAAGCAACCAAAGCACCCCATGGACGATGCCATTCCGCGCCCGCGCCTCCGCGCGAAGCGCTTTGTCGCCGCTCAGCAATACATGGTCTTTCCGCTGCGCACATGCGAGCGCGAAGTAATCGGCAAGAGAAAGCGCGGGCCGGCTACGCTTTACCTCCTGCGCGAGTAACAGCTCATCGGGCGAGAGTTCCACAACGCCCAGGCCGAGCGACCGCAAATAGGGCCCGTTCTCCGAAAGCAATTCCCGCTCGTACAGCAAGTCAGGCACGACCATCGTCCAGTTGCCTGAGAGTGCCGACTCCAAGAAGCCGCCACGCTCCAGGTCAATCAAAATGGGTATCCTTCTCGCGCGGCATATAAAGCAAGAAACGCGAATCGAGCCCATCAATCCAGGGGATCAGACCGGGCTGCATACATTTCTGTCAGAAGTGGGCGCCCGTCGGAGCGATGTCTTCGAATCCGGCGCGATCTCCTGTCAGATCAGCAAACGGGCCGGGTTTTCGATCAGCGACTTCAGTGCATTAAGAAACCGCGCCGCAAGCACGCCATCGATCACCCGATGATCAGCGGTGAGTGTGACTCGCATCGCGTTGCGCTCGCGTGTGCTGGCGCCATCCCGATACAACTCGCGATCGATCATGCCCACGGCAAGAATCGCGCATTGGGGTGGATTGATGATCGCGGAAAACGATTCGACGCCATGCATGCCAAGGTTCGATAGCGTGAACGTGCCACCTTGATAGTCGACAGGTTGCAGCGTACCGGCACGCGCGAGCGCCGAGAGCTTGCCGATTGTGTCGGCAATGTCGATCAGAGACAGGGTATCGGCACGGCGCACGATGGGTGCGACAAGCCCATCGTCCAGTGCGATCGCAACACCGATGTCGATGTCATCATGCAGGCGAGTCGTTTCACCTTCAAATGTCGCATTAAGTTGTGGGCACGCACGTAACGCCAGTGCGCAGGCCCGGACCACAATATCGTTGATACTCACCTTCCGGTCTGGCAAGCCGTTGATCTGTGTGCGCGTCGACAGCATGGCATCGGCCACGATCTTGATCGTCACGACAAACGACGGAATGGATTGCGACGATTCCGTAAGCCGCCGCGCGATGGCTTTGCGCATCGACGAGAGCGCCACGTCGCGCGTTGCTCCAGCGCCACCCGTACGAACGTTCTTGTTGCACCCACGCGCCGCGACCGCAGCGGAAACGTAGTTCGCAATATCACGCTGGATGACCCTGCCCTCGGGACCGGTGCCCCGCACTTCTTCGATTGGCACGCCATTTTCTTGCGCGACTCTTCGCGCTCTTGGCGAGCTACGCAGGCGTTGATCGACAGGCATCGTAGCGAAGACCGGTCCAAGAACTTCAGCCGCTACGGCATTAATGCGCGGTGACGCGATACTTGCGGCGTCCTCGGTAGCCCTGGCGGGTGAATCGGTGAGCACGGCAAGCGCCTGCGCGACCCGCGCGTTGGTGCCCACCGGCACGAGAATGCTGCTGAGATAGCCGTCATCGGTCGCCTCGCAGTCAACAATCGATTTGTCCGTCTCGACACTGAAGAGCGGCGCACCCCGCTTGACGAATTCGCCCTCCGCGACGTGCCAACTGATCAAGAGCCCTTCTTCGATGGAAGGTCCAAGCACCGGCATGACTACGTTTTTTTGCATGTCTGGCGTTCCCTCTGATCAATCGCCCAAGTACGCTTTCACCATTCGTTCGTCGGACAAAAACGATTGCCATCCGCCAGGCACGATTTCATGGACGATTCTACCGAGCGCCATGACATACCCGCGGTCGGCAATCTCCGAAGCGATTCCGACATTCTGCTCGACGAGAAGCAGGCTGATGCCGCGATCCCGCAGGCCGCGGATGACACCGAGAATCTCCTTCACGATCTTGGGTGCAAGACCGGTCGAGGGCTCATCCATGATGAGCAGATCAGGCTGCATGAGCAATGCCCGCGCGATCGCCACCATCTGCTGCTCGCCACCGCTCAATAGCTCGACGGCACTCGATTGGCGCTCAGCGATGATCGGAAACAAGCGGGTCACATCGGCCAGCGTGAAATTCACTTTGCCGCCTTGCCGGGCGTTCACTTCGGCCAGACGCAGATTCTCGCGTACCGTCAGTTCGCCCCACAGGCGCCGATTCTCAAGGACCACCGCGATCCCGGTACGCATGCGTTCATGGGTGGGAACGCGCGTGACATCGAAGGCATCCTTGATGATGCGACCAGCGGTCGGCGCGATGAGGCCACACAAGGCGCGAACCAGCGTCGTTTTGCCGGCGCCGTTGGCGCCAACGAGTGCGACGATCTCGCCGTCGCCGATGCGAAAGGCAACATCGTGCAATACGGTCAACCGTCCGTAGCCGGCATCGAGTCCGCCGATCTCAAGCATGTCGATCGTCCCGTCTACATGCCAAGGTAGACCTCCCGCACGCGCGGATTGCGCTGCATTTCCGCCATCGGGCCGGACGCGATGATTTCGCCGAAGTAGAGGACATTGACCACCGAGGCGATGTTCATGAGTTGCATGTCGTGGGAGACCAGGAGCAAGGTCATCCCCTCATCGTTGAACGTTTGCAGCCACTTGCCGAGTGCCTCGACCTCGGCGGTGTTCAGTCCCGAGGAGGGTTCGTCGAGCAGGAGTAATTGCGGCTTGCCTGCATACGCCCGCGCCAGTTCGAGCATGCGCCGTTGTCCGCTGGTGAGCTTGGCCGCCGGCACCTCACGCAACCGTTGGAGCCCGAAGCGTTCGATGACTGCCTCGGCCACCTCGCGCATCAACGCCAGGTCGCGGCGTGCGCGAGGAAGAGAGAGCATGTTGGACAGCGCGCCAGACCGCGTGAGTTTGCAGGCGCCCACCATGATGTTGTCCTGCACGCTCAAATGCTCGAAGACGCGCGGCGTTTGGAACGTTCGCACCATGCCGACGCGACTGCGTGCCTCGACACTCATTGCCCGGGTATCGTTGCCCGCCATCATCACCGATCCGGACTGCGGGACGAGAAAGCCATTGAGGATATTGAAAAGAGTGCTCTTTCCGGAGCCGTTCGGACCGATGAGGCCGACGATGCGCCCCGCCGGAACCTCGAACGACACATTGGTGAGCACGGTAAGACCACCAAATGCGTGACCGATACCGCGCACATCGAGCGCGGGCGCAGTCATTTGTTCGCCTCACCCGGCGTCGCGGTGGATTCGTCCAGCGCCCGCTTGCGCCACTGCCGGATGGTCCCGACGATGCCGTGGGGTGCCGCGATCACGACGACAATCAGAGCAAGCCCGAACACGATGCCGTGGAAGTCGCCAAGCTTGCTCAAGAGCTCAGGTACGAACGTGATGAAGAGCGCACCCACAACGACGCCTGGAATCGAGGCCGCACCACCCAGGACCGGAATCAGGAGAAAAAGAATCGCCTTGTCGATGGTAAAGCTCGCGACGCTCACATAGCCGGTGTAGTGGGCGAACAGGCTCCCCGACACGCCGCCCAGCACGGCGCAGACGACAAAAATAGTCACCCGCAAACCATGCACGTCGATTGCCAGCACGCGGGCGGCATCGAGCGAGTCGCGCATGCCGCGCATGGCAAGGCCGGTGCGTCCGGCCACCAGATTGTGGACGAGCAGCATCGCGATCGCCGCAACGACCCATGCGAAGTAGTAGAACGTGAGCGGCGTATCAAGCACAAATCCGAACAGGCCGAGTTTGGGAATTGCGCCGATGCCGACCGTGCCGCCGGTAAGCCAGTCCCACTCGAAGAACAGCGCGTTGGCAATCATCGCAAGCGCGAGGGTTGCCACCGCCAGAAAGAAACCAGTAAGCCGCAGGACCGGCCAGCCGAGCGCGAGCGCAATCACGCCGCTTGCGATCATGCCAACAACAAATCCGAGCGATGCGGGTAGCTTGAGATTGACGGTGATGATCGCCGATGCATAGGCACCCATGGCATAAAACACCGATTGCGCGAGCGTCACGATGCCGCAATGACCTAGCAGCAGCCCCACCCCTAGCCCGGCGATGGTGTAGATCGCGGCGAAGACCAGCAGGTCCACATGATGGCGCCCCAGCACCCATGGCAGTAGCGCCCACACCACAACAAGAACGATCAACCATGGCCGGCGCATCCCCTCAACCTCCCTTGCGACCGCGGCGGCCAAGAATACCCTGCGGCACGAGGATCATGATCACGAGCAACACGCTGAAGGCCACCACGTCCTTGTAGGCCGACGCGATGAAAACAATCGCGAGCGATTCGACGAGGCCCAGAATGATCCCGCCGACGATCGCTCCCATCGGGTTGGTGAGTCCGCCGATCATGGCCGCGCAGAATCCCTTCAACGTCAGGACCAGGCCCATGTAATAGCTGATCGGCACGATTGGCGCGACCAACAATCCGGCCAACGCGCCAAGCAGGCCGCCCATGCCATAGGTCGCGGTGCGCATCGCCGCCACATTGATGCCGGTGGTCGCCGCCCCATCGGCATCGATCGAGGCTGCCATCATCGCCAGGCCGAACGATGTCTTGCGATAGAAGAATCGTAATGCCGCGACGATCGCCGCGCAGGCCACGATGACCCAGATCGCGTGATAGCGAATCGTGGCATCGAAGACGATGGCCACGCCGTCCGACCCGATCGAAGGCAGCGTGAAGTAGTCGCGACCGGCAAAGAACAACACACCCGCGGAAATGGCAAAGGCGATGCCGATGGTGAGCAGCAAAAATGCATCCTCATCGGCTTTGCGGCGAACCATCGGACGTACCAGGACTACGTCGACGACGATACCAAGCAAGATGCCGAACACCGCACCCGCGATGAATGCGATCGGATATGAGAATCCCGCCGCCTTCATCGCGAATACCGCGACGACCGCACCGATGAGCGAGAACTCGCCCTGCGCGGCATTGATGACGCCGCTACCTTTGTAGATCACGGCGATGCCCATGCCGATGAGGGCATAGATGACGCCGTTAGTAACGCCTGAAAGAATCGCCTGAACGACTAGGCTTGAGAACATTCGCTCGGCCGACCGCGATGAACGCCGCGAGCGGATTGCACGCGGCGTGCGCTGAATTGAGTCCGGGTTACTTTGACACGCGGAACGGCAGGCGCGTGTACTGTCCTTTGATGAGCTTCGAGTACACGAAACTCGTGAGCTTCATGCCGGTGAGATCGGCATCGCGAAAATCGTAATCGGCCAGCACGCCCTTGTGCGGGCGGCGCAGCCATTCGCATATCTCGGCGGGCTTGGCATCAGCTGGCGTCGCCTTCAGTGCGGCCACCATGAACTGCACCAGGTCCCAGCCGGCGGCCTCGAAATTCTTGGGCGTGAGGTTGTATTCCTTGCGATACATCTCCACGAATGCCTTTTGGTCGGGCAGCGGATCTTCGCCCACCAGGAATTCCGGAATGATCACGTTGTCCGCGCTCTCGCCCATCGCCTTCACATATTCGTACGATGACGACCCGATCGCCGCGATGACCGGCACCTCGATACGCACTTGTTTGACCGCGCGAAACGGCGTACCTGACGTTGCGATCACCATGACGGCTTCGGGATTCGAGGCGCGCACCTTGGCCGCCTGGGTGGTCACGTCGGTCGCGCCGATTTCGAATTTTTCGATCGCGACAAACTCGATGCCCGGGTAGGACGACGAAATCGCTTTCAGAGCGCCCATCACGACGTTCCCGTATCCGGAATCGTGGAGCACACCCACCCGTTTGATCTTCATGGCATTGGCGGCGTATTCCATCAATGCGCGGGCATTGAGGTCCTGCGGCGGCAGGACGTGATACACGCACTTGCGATCGCGCTCGACGGGAACGGAAAGCCCGGCCGGAACGATGTGCGGCAGCTTGAGCGGATCGGTAATGGCGCCGGCCGCGACGATCTGTGCCACTTGCGATGGCCCGATGAGGCCGACCACCTTCTCGTTGTGCACAAGAGCATTGGCCTTGGTGCGCGCATTGTCTGGGTTGCTCGCATCGTCCTCGATGATCACCTTGATCGGGCGACCACGGACACCACCCGCCGCGTTCACCGCCTTCTCGGCGAGCAGCACGCCGTTTCGAGTCGGCACGCCAAGGCCAGCTCCAGGGCCGGTGATCGCAAGAATCGCGCCGATCTTGATCGGTTCACCAGTCGCTTGTTGAGCATGCGATGGCGTATGAGTGAATAGGGTCGTGGTGAACAGAGCGCAAACTGCTGACACAGCCAGTGCACGTGCGGGCGTGCCCATCCATCGTCTTGCCATGTTGGTCTCCTCCAGCGGGGTATATTCGTTATGCTATATAGCATAGTTCCGTATCCCAACGTCCCAACGCTGGAGGTCAACATGAAAGCGCGCATCGGCATTCTCGGACTCGGAAAGATCGGACGCGCCGCCGGCGAGAATCTGCTCAAGGAAGGTTATCCGGTGGCGGCCGTGCGCCGTCCAAGCACCGAGGATTTCATTAAGTCGGGCGGAACGCTCGTCGATACGCCCGCGGAACTTGCACGAGATTCCGAGCTGGTCATCTCGTGCCTGCCAAGCATCGCGTCGATGCATGAAGCATTCGAGGCCCCAAATGGACTCATCGCCGGCGCGCATGATCGCCTCGCCGTGCTCGAGATGGGCACGTTCTCGGCAGCGCTCAAGACCGAGCTTGCCAACGGACTGCGCGCCAAGGGCACGCCCATGCTAGACAGCCCGATCAGCGGCACGCCCTCGATGGTGGCCAACAAAGTGGGAGTTCTTTTCATCAGCGGCGACAAGGCGGTCGCCGAACGCTGGAGCGAAGCGATCAACGCATTTGCGCCGAAGAATTTCCATGTGGGTGCGTTCGGCTGCGGCATGGCGATCAAGCTCGCCACTAATTTCATCGTGGGCGCCAACAGCCTTGCGGTCGCCGAGGGGTTCGCGTTCGGCATCCGCGCCGGGCTCGACCCCGAGCTGATGATCAAGGTGATGGGGCCAAGCGCCGCCGGTTCGCGTGTATTCGATTTTCGCGCACCGATGATCGCGCAACGCAAATTCCGCCCGGCACCCGGGCCTGCACATGTGCTCTGGAAGGATCTTCAACTCGTGAAAGAAGAAAGCGAGCGCTTGGGTCTTGCCGCACCGATCCTGAAGACGCAGCTTGAATGGTTCGGGAAAATGATGGACGGCGGAAGAGAGGATGATGAGTGCGCCGCGGTATTCGAAGTTCTTATGGAAGCTTCGGAGCCTGGGAGCATGTAGCAGCGGAGTTCAACGACATGTAGCAGCGTGGTTCAACGTCAACCGGAGGAGCGATCATGGAAAGCAAGCACTACAGCCCGGCCGAAATGGAAGAAAAATGCATCGTGCGCTTCAAGAATCTGAAGTACATGGGTGCGGGCGAGAAGAAAAAGGAAGGACCGATTTCACCCGAGGTCTACAAGATGCTGGCGGCCCCCGCGTTCGCCATCACCGCCCCGGAATTCGACAATGGTCCATGGGGCGAGGCACGCGTGAAGGTGCCGGACTACGTGAACATCATCGCTGAACTGCCCCCGGGCGGTGGCGTGCCGCTGCATATGCATGCAAAGACCATCGAAACCTTCATGGCGCTCACCGGCAAATGGAAACTGCAGTGGGGTGACAAGGGCGAATACGAGACCATTCTCGAACCGTTCGACACCTTCGCGGTGCCGGCAGCGGTAAGCCGCCGGTTCGAAAACGTCGGCACCGAGAAAGCCTATCTGCTGGTGCTCATCTCGGGTGGCACCCACGATATGGACGACTTGATCTTTGCACCGAGCGTAGGTAAGGCCATCGAAGACAAGTTCGGCAAGACCACCCGCGAACATGTTGAGAAGGTCGGATTCAAATTCACCGCCGGCATCTCGGGACAGCATGCGCACATGAAGTAGCGGAAGTCGCCGCATCTTGATCGTCCTTCGCCTTCGCTGGGCCAACGCCCGCGAAGGCAACCCCGCATTGCGAGGAAGCGTCGCATGAACATGGAAACCAATCGAGCAAGCCTGATGCCCGCGGCAACGCTCACGCGGCTGTACACGACCATGCTGCGCATTCGCCTTTTCGAGGAGAAAGTGCGCGAGCTGTTTCAGGCTGGGATCGTGAAGGGGACGGCCCACAGCTACGCGGGACAGGAGGCAATCGCCGCCGGGGTGTGCTTCCATCTGCGCAAGGACGACTACATCGGCAGCTATCACCGCGGCCACGGTCATTGCATCGCCAAAGGCGCGCGCATGGACCAGATGCTCGCCGAATTGATGGGCAAAGCATCAGGCTATTGCGGCGGGATGGGCGGCTCGATGCATGTGGCCGATCTCGATCTCAACATTCTCGGTGCGAACGGCATTGTCGGGGCCACCATGCCGCTTGGCCTGGGTGCCGCGCTCGCAAGCAAGATGCGTGCAACGGATCAGGTCACGATCGCGTTTTTCGGGGACGGTGCTTCGAACCAAGGCGTATTCCATGAAGCGATGAATCTTGCGGCGGTATGGAAGCTGCCGATGATCTTCGTCTGCGAGAACAATCAATGGGCGCTCAATACGTCGATCCATAGCACGACCTCGGTCGAGCGGATCGCGACGCGTGCAACCGCTTACGGCGTTCCAGGCGTGACCGTCGATGGCAACGATGCGATCGCCGTGCATGACGTGGCGGGCGAAGCGATCGCCAGGGCGCGCGCCGGCAACGGTCCAACGCTCATCGAAGCGATGACTTGGCGCCATACGCAGCACAGCCTGCGCGTCAATCTGCCCGATCCACGCACGCAGGCCGACATGGATGAGTGGTTCGCGCGCGATCCGATCGGCCGTTTCGAACGCTGGGCAGCGGGTAATAGTGACGCGTCGGGCCGGTTCGGTGTCGTTCGGCAGGAAGCCGAGGCCGAACTCGCGGCGGCCGTGGCGTTTGGGCAGGCTGGGGATGAGCCGACCGTGAGCCAGATGATGGCCGCGGTCTATGGCCCCCATCTTGCGCATCACGAGCCGGGCCCGGTCGGCACGCGCAATCTCACCATGGCAGAAGCACTCAACGAAGCGCTGCATCAGGAGATGGAGCGTGATGCGAGCGTGTTCGTGATGGGCGAAGATGTCGGCGCAACCGGCGGCCTCTTCCAGGTTTCCAAAGGACTCGCAGACCGCTTCGGTGAAGCGCGGGTTCGCGATACGCCGATTTCGGAAGCGACATTCTGCGGCGCAGGAGTCGGTGCCGCGATAGCTGGAATGCGACCGGTGGTGGAGGTGCAGATCTTCGATTTCGTAACGCAGATGATGGACATGATCGTCAACCAAGCCGCCAAGTTCCGGTTCATGCTGGGCGGCCGACCGAATGTTCCGTTTGTCATTCGTGGTCCGCAGGGCGGCGGCATCCGCCTCGCCGCGCAACATAGCCAGAGCCTTGAGAGCTGGTTTACCCACATTCCCGGCTTGGTCGTGATCGCGCCTTCGACACCGTACGACGCGAAGGGCCTTCTTACCGCGGCGATTCGGGACAACAACCCGGTCGTGTTTCTGGAGCACAAGCTGCTTTATCACGGTGCGAGCGGTCCAGTCCCGACAGAACCCTATGCGATTCCAATCGGCAAGGCGGACGTTAAACGTGCCGGCACGGACGTGACGATCGTTGCGACGCAAATCATGGTGGCGCGCGCACTCGCGGCCGCCGCGAAGCTTGAGATCGAAGGGGTGAGTGTTGAGGTGATCGATCCGCGTACACTGCGGCCGCTCGACGAGGAAACCATTCTTGCTTCGGTGAGGAAGACCGGTCGACTCATTGTTGTTCATGAAGCGGTGCGAAGCGGCGGGTTTGGTGCCGAAGTCGCTGCGATTGTCATCGAGAAGGCCTTCGACTGGCTTGATGCACCGGTCGTTCGAATCGGTGCACCGGACGTTCCGATGCCATTCAATCCGGATCTCGAGCTTGCAGTGATTCCTTCGCAGCAGATGATCGAAGAAGCGATCCGCAGGATCGCGTAGTCAATTCAGCTCGCTGCGAGCGGACGCCTCGCATTTTAGGTGTCAAGCGGGGCCAGTCGTCGGGAGCCAAATCCAAACGATGCGCCATTCAGCGCTCAAAACAACGTTGATGCATCGCGCCAGAACCCGTCACTTGCCTGATTGCGGGCATGACGCCGTCAATCTGGATGCAGCCGGGGCAGATAAGCCTGCATGATGCGTAGATGATTTACGGCGCGACAGCTAATACATCAGGCTGGCGGCGCACGGGTGTGGCGCTGCGCTATTTTCGCGGCGGATCAAAGTGAAACACCTTGCCGAATGCCTCGCGCACCTTGGCGCCGTGTTCACGCTCCACTCGTTCGGCGATCGAATGCGGCATCGATACATCATCGCGGCCATCATTGAGTCCGGTCAACACGGTGAGTTGTACCGCGTCGGTGGTGCCGACGTTGCGAAAGCCGCGATAGACCCTGGGCGGGCAGGAGAAAACGTCCCATTGATCGAGCGTGATGTGATGGGCGATCGGCTCGCCGATGTGATATTCGATTCGCCCTTGCAGCACCATGAAGGTCTCGAACGTATCGTTGTGCGAATGCAGGCACGGGCCTTGTCCGGGCGGCAAAATGGAGATGAACATCGTCGTGCGCGCCGCACCGAAAATAGGCGCTTCGGTCCCGAATGGATTCTTGGTGTCATCCAGAATCACCGGCATGAGCTGGCGCGCGAAGATGATATCGATGGCCTCTTGTGGCACCCAGGTAAGATCTTTCGTCGCCGTGGTCATCTGCTTCAACTGACTGAAACGGCTTACGCGCCGATCGAGTTCTTCGCGGGTTGGGGTGTAGATGTCTTTCATGACGCCTCCTATTATCTAAGGAAACGCTGATTAAGCTATCTCGCGTAATCAGCGTGACCATAATTTTCGGGGAGTTACGAGGGGGCGAACCCCCTTGTTCAGTTATTCCCTAAGCCTTCTGGAAACTGTAAGCCCGGATTGCCTCGCGGTCAACGCAGGATGCGCTAAACGGATAAGCTCTTCATCGTAGGCCGGTCACGGATCGCTTCGACCGAACCACGAACCTTGTCGGATTCCAATAATAAGGGGAGACATGAACGAGACCGAATACGAGATGACGCAACCGGAACGCTCGACGCAATGCCTCGACTGCAGCGGCACGCATGCGTCTGCTACGTTCGGCGCCAGGCGGCACTTTCTGAAGGCGCTTGGTGGCTTCGGTGCTGCAGCCGCGTTGCCGGCCTGCACAGCGCTCGACTCGGGGCCGCGCCAGAAGCTCATCGACACGCATCATCATTTTTATGCCCCGGCGTATTAGGATGCCTGGCTAGCTTGGGACAAGCAGCGCAACATTCCGCACACCCCATTGCAGGGCAGTTGGACGGTCCGGCAGGCCGTTGAAGAGTTGGATGAGGGCGGGGCCGGCACAGCGATTCTGTCGCTCGCCTCGACGCCGGGACTGTGGTTCAACTTGCCCGCGGCGGAGGTCTCGAAGATGGCGAGGACATGCAACGAGTTCGCCGCGAATATGGTGCGCGATCACCCCGGACGCTTCGGCCTCTTCGCCACGCTCTCGATGCTCGACATCGACACGACTTTGAAGGAAATCGAGTACGTCCTCGATACGCTGAAGGCGGACGGCGTCGGGCTGCAAACCAACTACGGGGACAAATGGCCCGGCGACAAACTCTATCAACCGGTATGGGAAGAATTGAATCGCCGCAAAACAATCGTCTACTTCCATCCGCTGGTGGCGGCGTGTTGCGGCAACCTGGCGGTGGGGACCTTCCCCGATGTGATCGAGGTACCGCACGACACGACGCGGGCGGTCACGAGCCTGCTCCTCTCCGGAACATTCGCCCGCAACCGCAACATCCGCTGGATCTTCTCGCATGCGGGTGGAACGATCCCGATGCTCGCCGGCCGCATCGGCGCGTTTGCCCGCATGCGGAAAGACCTCGCCCAATTCGCACCCGATGGCGTGGACAATGAGCTGCGGCGGCTGCACTACGACACCGCCAATGCCTTGCACCCGTCATCCATGGCGTCCCTGCTGAAGCTCGTTCCGGACTCACAGGTGACGTTCGGGTCGGACTATCCATACTTTCGGGTGGGTACGCAGGGGAGCGCATTGCAGCAGCTCGGGCTCGGTTCCTCGCAAGTACGCGCAATCGAGCGAGGCAACGCCGAGCGGCTGATCCCGCGACTCAAGGCATAACCACCACAGCGGCCGCCCCGGGACCGGCCGGGGCGGCCTTCAATCAGCGAACTTCGACATCGATACCGGAACCCGTCAACGCCTTTGCCGTGTGCGTGATGGCGTTGCGGTGATCACGGCACGAAAAAAGGCATATCGGTCGCCGACTGCATCGCGCACCTTCAGATAAACCCGCACACGCTCACCGGCGATCGCGTCGCTGCGCTGCGAACGCATCGGACCGGTTCGCAAGAGCAAGCGACAGGTTATTGCCGTTCGATATTCTTCACTTCCACGATGCGCTTCCAGCGCACGATGTCGCGTTCGACGCGCGCACGCATCTCAGCAGAAGAGATATGCGCCGGTACGCCACCGAACTCCGCGAATCGCCGCTCGATCTCAGGCAGCGCCAAAACGGCTCGCAACTCGCGACTGATGCGATCGATGATGGCAGGCGGTGTTGCGGGCGAGGCCATCAGACCTTGCCACGATATCAGTTCGATCTCGCGCAACGTCTCGGCTACCGGTGGAATCTCGGGCAACAACGCATAGCGGCGTGCGGCGGTAATGCCAAGTGGACGCAGCTTGCCACTGCGAATCGGATTGCCGGCAAAGGTCGTGGTTGCGAGCATCACATCCACGCGCCCGGCGATCACTTCGACAAACGCGAGCGCCTCACCCTTGAAGGGCACGTGAATCATGTTCGTGCCGGCTTCCATATTCAGCCACTCGCCCAGCAGGTGGTGAATGCTGCCGATGCCGGGCGAGCCATAACTGATCCGGCCGGGTGCCGCCTTCGCGCGGGCAATGAGATCGGCAAACGACTTGATCGGCGATTCCGGCACCACCCCGATCACCATCGGATAAGCGATAACGGTGCTGATCCACGCGAAGTCGTTGACCGGGTCGTAGGGCAACTTCTTCATAATCGCAGCGGTACTCGCATGGCCGCCACTCAGAAGCCCGAGTGTGTAGCCGTCCGGCGGCGACTTCACCACCGCGTCGTTGGCGATAAGGCCCGTACCGCCTGGACGCGCCTCGACGATGATTGGCTGCCCAAGCCGCTCGCCAAGATGCTGGCCGATCAGGCGCGCGACGATGTCGGCCGTGCTGCCACCCGCGAAACCAATGAGGAGGCGAATCGGGCGGTAGGGATAGTCCTGGGCAAATGCGCATGGGGCCGCGACCATTGCCAGACAAGCGATTGCCCAAGACAACCCACGATGAATGAAGCCGGCCGCGCGCGTCATTCCATCAACCCGGCATAGAGCGGTGTCGTCAAATATCGCTCACCAAATGATGGAATGATTGCGACGATCATCTTGCCGCGGCTCGTATCGCGCCTGGCCACTTGCAGCGCCGCCCAAATAGCCGCCCCGGCCGATATGCCGGTTAGCAGGCCCTCTTCCTTCGCCAGGCGACGCGCGGTATCCAGTGCGTCATCGTTTTTCACACGCATGATCTCGTCGCAAACCTCCGCATCAAAATTGGCCGGTACAAACCCCGCGCCGATACCCTGAATCACATGCGGCCCTTTTTGCCCGCCTGAGAGGACAGGTGAAGCATCCGGCTCGACCGCCACGCATCGAAAGCCGGGCTTTTTCGCTTTGATTGCCTTGCCGATGCCGCTTAGCGTGCCGCCCGTACCGATACCCGATATCAGGATGTCGGCGCGACCATCGGTGTCGCGCCAGATTTCCTCGGCGGTGGTGCGGCGATGCACTTCCGGATTCGCCGCGTTATTGAATTGCTGCGGCATGAAATATTTCTTTGGGTCGGATGCGACCAGCTCTTCGGCGCGTTTCACCGCACCCATCGCCCCTTCGGCAGCGGGGGTGAGAATCAACTGCGCACCATAGGCGCGAATCAACGCCCGGCGCTCGCGGCTCGCCGATTCAGGCATTGTGAAGATCGCCGGATATCCTTTTACGGCACACACCATCGCCAACGCAATGCCGGTGTTGCCGCTGGTCGGCTCAACGATCGTCGTGGCCGGGCCGATCAAGCCGGCCCGCTCGGCCGCCTCGATCATGGACACACCGATGCGATCCTTGACGGAGAGCCCCGGGCTGAAGAACTCGAGCTTCGCCAGAACTTCGGCTTGGCATCCCTCTGTGAGGCGATTGATTCGCACCAGCGGGGTGTTGCCGACCAATTCGGTGACGTCACGGGCGATCTTCACAGCGGCTCTCCTGGTGTGAGTACGTTGCGCTAAGGTTTGCGCGGGTCATCCACGGGGTTAACGTACGTAATCCCCCCATGGTCCGGTGCCATTTAACTGAACGATGACCTCATCGTTGGTCCAGGCGAAGTGCTGATGCTTTGGCTGCATGATCATCAATCCGCCGGCCGGGACGGCCATCGATTTGTCCAGGTCGAGCTTATCACCGGAGCCCATGTAGAACGTTCCGGACAATACGGTAACGCGTTCCACGGTCGCGGCGAGGCTTATTTCGCCGACGCCAAGCCGGAACCCGCGATCGATTGTTTTACGCGCTCGATCGCCTTCGCCAAGGCAATCGGCGACAAGAGCTGCGAGTCGGAAAACCTGATGATGATCGGCTGGGCGAGCCTCGGGTCGATGGGGCTTGGCGACTATCCGCGCGCGATCACGCATCTGGACGCCGGCCTTGCCATCGCGCGGGCCGCCGATCTCGCCTGGCATATCGGTCCCCTGCGGATTGCACGCGATCACATCCGCCACTGCCTTGGGCAGTTCGGCGAAGCCTGGCAGGGCCTCAACGAAACGTTGAAGCGATTGGAAGAACTGCACTTAGTCCGCTACCAGATGATGGCCTGCAACATGCTGGGGCACCTGTTGCTTGATTTGTCGCTCGATGCTCAGGCAACGGCCGCATTTGACTGCGGACTCGCGATCGCCAATCAAGCCAATATGACTTATTGGACCCCGCTTCTGCATGCCAATCGCGCGATCGCGCGAGTGCGGCAAGGTGCGCCGGATGTGGAATCGGAACTGGTGAGCGCGCTCGAGCATTCGCTGACCAATCGGGAAGGCTGGTTCCTGCCACGCTGTTACGAGGGGCTCGCCGAGTTGCAATGGCGGCGCGGCGACACAGCACGGTGCATACACTATGTCGATCAGCTTCTATCGCTCGCCGAACAGGGCAATCTGCGCGAAGTGCGCGCGCGGACAGCGATGGCGGGGTGAAGCGATGCTGGCAAGCGGTCATCACGAAGCGGCGAATACCGAATTGCGCGCCGCGCTTGGTACGCTGCGCTTATCATGGGATATTCATCACGCGTTAGCGCGAGTCTCACGCGTTAGCGCGAGTCTCACGCGTTAGCGCGCAACCCGAAACGGCCAAACGCCACGACGCTGATGCGCTCGATCTGCGGACCAGAATCGAATTGAGTCTACGCGACACCGATTTACGGCTGGGACCAAACGATCTCGTCTAAAGCCCCAGAAAATCCAACACCGCCCGATCGAAGATCTCGGTCTGCTCGATATTCGGCAGGTGCCCCGCGTTCTTGATCACCACCAACTTCGAGCCTTGAATCCCGCGCTGTAGGAACTCAGCGGCGCTCACCGGCGTGCCGACATCCTGTTCACCCACGATGATCAACGTAGGCATCTTGATGTCGGCAAGGATTGATGCCTGATTCATTTTCTTGATCGCATGCGCGCAACCCACCAGACCATCGACCGCGGTACGTGAAATCATCGTGGCCATTTTCTCCATCTGCGCGGGATGAGTCTCACGATAGGATTGCGTGAGCCAGCGCTCCGTCATCCCCTTCACAAACGCGGAAGTTCCCTTGCTTTGCGCAAGGGCAATGCGATCGTCCCATGCCGATTCCGGGGTAAATGGCACGCGGTATCGCAAAGGACCACCGTTCGCAGCCGTGCTGCGTGCTTCGCGGCCAGACATTGCGCAATCATGCCGCCCATCGATAGCCCAAGAAAATTCACCCGATCGATCCGCAACGCATCGAGCAGTGCTACCACATCGGCGGCCAGGAGATCGATGGTGTACGGGCCGGGCGTAGCTTCCGTCCCGCCATGACCGCGCGTGTCGTAGCGCAGCAATCGATACTTCGCGGCAAACGCCGGCACTTGCAAGTCCCACATGCCGTAATCGGTCAGAAGTGAATTGCTCAACATGAGAACGGGTGCATTCACAGGGCCATCGAATTGATAGCTGATCTCGATGCCGTTGGCTTTGATGCGGCTGGACATGGCCGGCTTTCCTCGCGGATTGGTAGGGCTTCGATCGCCCACAGAGTTACCAAGGGAACTCTGATTAGAACCTATCTCATCAATCCGCGTTCTCAAAGATCGAGGGAGTTACGAGGGGGCGAGGTCCTTGTTCAGTTAATCCCAAGCATATACACGGGATCAAATCTGCGCCGCCAGGCGCGCAATCGGGTAGCCTCGCCGCATCCTGCCATGACCCTTAATACTCGGCACGTCCCTATGCCATCCACCGCCAACGAAGTCGGCAAGTACCAGATCGGCCTGCGCTCCTATCGTAATATCGGTTGGGCCCTCGTGGTACTCGGCGCGCTTTGCATCGTCGGCGCATGGTCGGCGCAGGTGTATTGGGCAACGGGTGTATTCGGGCTGCTTAGCGGAGTGGGGCTCTACATGGCCCTTGCCGCTGGGGGGTTCGATTTGGATGCGGACGGCATTCGTCACCGTTCGACGTTTGGCGCCTGGGCCATCAAGTGGGATGAGATCACGCATGTCGAAATCGGCGTAACCGACGGCACCTTCGTACTGGCCGGCAGCACCAAGCGCTTCATCTTGTCGCCATCTGGTTGGTGGTCCGGACTGGATACGGGCGGTGCGCTCGATTTTCTGGTTGAACAACTAAAGGCCCGCAATCTGCCGCCGCAACCGAGCCGGACCGCTGCGTACAAGATCATGAAGAACACGCGGGTGGAAAGACGCGCCGCGCTGTAGCGGGTTACGAATTCGCCGCGGGTCGGATCGATTAGGGAAACGCTGATTGAGCTTTCCCGCTCAATCAGCGTGCTCAAATATTCAGGGAGCTACGAGGGGCGAGCCCCCTCGTTCAGTGATTCCTTAGTCCGACCCAAGCGCCGCGACGAATGACGAGGGCGCTCACCACGCCGATCACTCCATTGGCCAGCACGACGTAAAGAATTGTGAAAGTCGCGGCACCACGTGCGCCTTCGCTCGCTCACGTGCGATGTTAGGCGGAATTACCGATGTCGAGCATGCCTCGCGTTGCGTACCATCAAGGTACCGACCTCATCGTCGAGCGTGCACCGGCATGTCACAACCGGCCAAGGGAAAGGGGGGGGTCGCGATGTTTGGCCGAATGAACGATGCAATAAGGCCGCTCGCGATGCTTGCGATGCTTGCGATGCTTGCGTTGCTCACACTCGCCGGCTGTGGCGGCGGTGGTGAGGGTGGGGGTATTGCCGGGCTTCCTAGTCCCAGCAGCAACGATGCATTTTCTCTGTCTGCATCAAGCGTCTCTTTTCAGGATTTCAGGGCGACCATCAAAACGCAAAGACGGTGGTCGTGACCATGCACCGCGGGAATTTTCTTATCGAGGCAACTACCAACGGCAGACTGGTTACCGGAACCTTCAATGCGATCAATGCCTCCACCGGCGTCTTGACCCTCAATTTACCGAACGCGTCGCTCCGGGCACCGGGCACTTACACAGGGACCGTTTCTGTTCGGGCCTGCACCAATGCGGTCTGTTCGCCGGGAAGTGAAGTTGCCGGCAGCACAAAACTGATCAACGTCTCCTTCGCCGTTGCCGCCGATCTTGCCGTATCGACGACCAATACGAATATTACTTACGCTACCAGCGGCCCCAATCCGGCTCAGCAGCCGATCAATGTGGCCGCCGCAGCAGGCATGGCGTGGAGTGCGTCGTCGAATCAGCCCTGGCTCGGCCTTAGCGGAATCAGCGGCGTCGGCCCCGGCACTGTCAACTACATCGTCAATCCTAGCGGGCTCGCGCTTGGCACCTACAACGGTATTCTTACGTTCAGCGCTCCCAGTATAGGGCGCACCAAAACGCTGGTAATAACGCTGAATATTGTGGCACCGGCAACGACCGCAGGCACCGGGTCGCTGACATTTACCGGGATCGCCGGTACAGCGGTGCCATCGCAATCGATCAACGTGACCATGAACAATGGCACGCCTGTCAACTGGTCCGCGACAGCAGGCGCCGCATGGCTGGTGGCGAGTCCGACTACCGGTACCACACCTGCGGTACTGACCGTCGGCATCAATGCTTCTGGTTTGGGCGCGGGTACCTATACATCGAGCGTCACCATCGCAGGCGCCGGGCTTAGCGCTCCGACCACGCTCAATGTCTCACTCGTGCTGTCGACACCGACGTTGGGCGTAACGCCGGACAACTTGTCGTTCGGCGGACCAGACGGTGGTTACGACCCAAGCGGCAAGACGGTTCAACTCAGCATCAATACCGGCGCGAACGCGTTCGCATGGAGCGCGAGCAGCCCCAACGCATGGTTGCAGGTCTCACCTGCCGCGGGCTCAATCTCAGCGACCCCAGCAACGATTACCGTCAAGGTCAACGCGGCGAGTCTACCCATCGGGACCCATAACGGGTCGATCAACTTCACCGCACTCGTCAATGGCGTCCCGGTGAATCACTCATTACCGGTTAGCGCGCGAATCGATGCGCACAAGATCCCGGTGAGCGATGTGGGGGTGGCGTTGACCAGCGCACCGTCTGCTTCAAAATTGACCCAGACGTTGAAAGTGAGGAGCAACCGCGGCGCCCCCATTATCTGGTCGGCAAGTTCGAACCAGACGTGGCTTACCGCAACATCGAGCGGCGTGACAACGGGGGATCTAGTGCTTACCGCCAACCCATCTGGACTCACCGCGAATACAGTGCACCATGCAAACGTAGTCATAACCTCGACCGATGTCTCCGTAACGAACATCGAGACCGTGCGTATCGGGCTTTGGGTCGGTTCAACGACGACGACGCCTGGCCCCATCGCACAGACGCTAGAACGTCTGTATGCGGTGGATCCGATCCGGCCTTACGCTTATGGATATGACGTGGTGAACGGGCAACCCAGCCTCATCGTTCTAAACATCTACAACCGGGGTATCGTGGCCACCGTGCCAATCGGTGCGCCCATGGGCACGGCGGTGGTCGCCAAAGATGGATCGCGCCTGTTTGTCTCTGACGATCAGCAACGCATCATCCCGATTGATCTTCCTTCCTTTGCGGTTGGGACTCCATGGGCGAATAGCATCGCCGGAGCACCGCTTGTCGCCCCTCCCACCGATCTTGAATACGCACGATCGAATGGAGTCGGCCTGCTTATTTCCGGCAATGGGCGTTTTTACGATCCCGCGACGGGTACCCCATACAACACCACCTTTGCGACCGGAGCGATCGATTCACTGCGCCGGGTACGGACTAGTCGAGACGGCAATTTGCTTTGCCATCAGACCACGAGCTGGTATCCGTACACCCTGAGCTGTCATGGACTCTATATCGCATCAGACACACCGAGCCAAGTGCTGCTCGGCCCAATAAAATCTGGCCTTGCGGGGAACGGGACCCAGGCTGGATCCGACTTCGCAATCAATTGGAACGGAACACGTGTGTACGTTCCATCCTTCATGTGTTGTTCCGCTGCGACGGGTGAGTTCCGGGTTTTCGATGCGACGACATCGACTGCGACCATGGCCGAAACGCAAACATTCCACTATGCCGGCAACCCGAACGGCGTCGAGATTCATCCGGATGGTCGGATTTTCTTCGGCAGCGCGGTCGCGGGAACGGGCACGGATGTTTGGGTTCACGACAGTAACGGGGCATTCCTCACCAGTTACGAGCTGTCTTCCTCCGCAGGCGCCTTGTCCACGCTCATGTTTTCGGGTGACGGTCTCCAGGCAATCGCCATTTCCGACCGCGTCTTGATCACTACGATTGGTCCGTGAGCAATCCCGGAGCCGGATTGATTCTCGCTACATGGCAATAATGAGGGCCAGGGGTCGCATCTTGTATCATCACACCCTGCATTGAAAGGTTGCCACGATGACCCGTCCCCTCCGTATCGAATACCCCGGCGCTGTCTATCACGTTACTTCCCGCGGCAACGCTCGCCAACGAGTCTTTCTCGATGGTGATGACCGCGAAGCTTTCTTGGCGACCTTGGCATGGGTGGTTGAACGCTTTGGCTGGCTTTGCCACGCCTATTGTTTGATGGACAACCACTTTCACTTGTTGATCGAGACGCCAGAAGCCAATCTTTCCCGCGGCATGCGCCAATTGAATGGCGTCTACACACAGACCTTCAATCGCCGCCATCAGCGAGCCGGTCATCTGTTCCGCGGGCGATTCAAGGGGATTCTGGTCGAGAAAGATAGTTACCTTCTGGAATTGAGTCGCTACATCGTCCTCAATCCGGTGCGAGCAAAAGTGGTCAAGCATCCCGGGCGCTACGCTTGGAGCAGCTACCGCGCAACGTTGGGGGTGGCACCGGTGCCGCCGGCTCTGACCATCGACCGGCTATTGGAGCGGTTCGCAAAAACCCGATCCGTCGCCCAGAAGCGCTATGCGGAGTTTGTGCAGGCCGGAATTGGCGGCGCATCGCCCTGGGAGAAATTAAAGGGGCAGGTGCTTTTGGGGGATGTCGCCTTCATTGAAAAAATGGCGCCGCAACTCAACCAGCGCCTGGCATCGATGGAAACTTCCCGGCGGCGGCGACTGATGCATCGTCCGTCGCTCAAGACACTGTTGGCGGGAACAAAATCCAAGGAAGCGCGAAATAGTATGCTCGCTCGCGCATACCTGGAGCATGGCTACACCCTTGCAGAACTTGGCCGTGCCACCGATTTGCACTTTGCGACGGTGAGTCGAATCATCAAGGCGGTCGAGAAAAAATCGCAAAGCAAGATGTGACGCCATGACCCGCACATTGCTGGAAAGCGCCTATACCCAAGGGCGCGACAGTATCTACCACACGAGCGAGCTCACCCGTGGCCCTTGGCATCCTGATCGCCAGCACGCCGGCCCGCCGTTGCGTTGGCGTGCCGCGCGATGGAGCGCGTCGCAGAGGGGAGTGGCCTCACCCATATCGCCCGCCTCACCGCTAATCTGCTGCGCCCGATTCCGCTCGGCGATCTCACCGTCAGCGTGGCGACCGATTACGTCGGGCGCAATGCCGGCCACTATTCCGCGCAGCTTTTCGCTGCCGGCAAGGAGGTCGCGCGCTTCACCGCGCTCGCGCAACGAGAGAATCCGATGCGGCTGCCTCAATTGCACCCCGATGCGCCACAGGAAACAGCGCCACGCACGCTCGAAGCGTCGCCGCCTTGCCAATTTCCGTTTGCCGGCCACCATGTGGGTTATGCCGATCTGGTCGAGACGCGTCTTGCCAAAGGGCGTATCTTCGATGGGCCCTGTGCCACCCGGTTCCGATTGTGTTTTCCACTCGTGCAAGGCGAGTCAACGAGCGATTTTCAACGCATCGCGGTATTCGCCGATTCAGGAAATGGCATTAGCGCTCCACTCGATTTTGCCAAGTACATCTTCGTCAACGCCAATCTGACCATCAACTTTCTAAGGAAGCCGCGTGGCGATTGGATCTGCCTCGACGCGCAGTCGCATGTTGCGTCAAACGGAGCCGGCGTTACCACATCCAAGTTGTTCGATACCGAAGGACTGATTGGTTTCGCGACGCAAAGCCTCGCGGTACGGCCGCGTGAGTGAGCGGCCGACGCGTTGATCCGGCCCTTAAGTAGTCTTGGTCGCCTTCTCAGGCCTTGGCCATCGCGCCGCCACGCGTGGCAGCACTTCGTCGATCAAGCGTCTGGTCTGCGTCATCATGTCTGCGTCACCACGCCCTAGCGGCCGCAAGATGAATTTCGACGCACCGGCTTCGATGTAGGCGGCGAGGCGCGTGAGGATGGAGTCGGCGTCACCGAACACGAAGTAGTCCAAGGGATCCTTGTTGGTGCGCTTTCGATAGGCGTCCATCAAGCGCTCCATACCGCTCCCTTCCGCCGTGCCGAAGCGAAACGGGAAGGCCGCTCCGTAATGGTCCTCATCGATAGTCCGACCAAGTGCCCGCGCCGCAGCATCGATGCCGGCGACGATCGGCGCAACTTCCGCGGGCGTTTCCGGTCCGCCTTGCCAACCAGTGCCGTACTGTGCCGTGCGCTTGATCGCAGCTTCCGAGCCACCGCCAATCCAGATTGGCAGCTCCGCTTGCACCGGACGTGGGGCGATCGATGCACCCTTCAAGGTCCAATACGCGCCCTGATAGTCCACCGACGGCTCGGTCCAGAGGCGCCGCACGATGATGAGCGCTTCATTGGTGCGCCGGCCGCGTGTCTTGGTGTCGATGTCGAGCGCCGCCCACTCGGGGGCCATTGGACTGCCGATACCGAATCCCGGCAGCAGGCGCCCGCCCGACAGCATGTCGATCGTGGCGCATTGCTTGGCGGCAAGTACGGGATCACGGAGCGCAAGCGACACGACATTCATACCGAATTTGATGCGCTTGGTACGACCGGCCAACGCACCCATCGTCACCATACACTCGAGAATCACTTCCTTGCTGATCAGGCGATCGGTCTGCCAGAGCGAATCGACGCCGCCCGCTTCGCAAAGATCCACCCAGCGCCAAAAACCCGCGGCACCCTCAAATGGAAATTCCTGCAGGCCAAGACCAACGGCGATGCTACGGGTCATGCGTTCTCCTTGCTCTCGTGCGGGCACGCGCTCTTAGGGAATAACTGAACAAGGGGGCTCGCCCCCTCGTAACTCCCTGAAAAGTATGAGCACGCTGATTGCGCGCGATAGCTTAATCAGCGTTTCCTTAGATTCTATGCCCACTCTGCACATCAAACAGATGCGCATGCCGAGCTTGCGGCGCAAGGACCGTGGTGGTCTTCAACCGCTGGTGCGGCGCCTTGATCTTCGCACGCATCGCGACCCGCAGCTTTGCATCGATGACGTCTCTCACGGTACCTCCACCGTAAGGGATTCAAAGGCCGCCTAGGCCGCCTTTTTTCTTTACTGGCGTTCGATGAATCGCGCGGCGCTTGCCCCCGATCGCTTGCCCCCGATCGATTGCTCCCGATTCATCGTCCATCAACGATCAGGCGCGGCGCTTAGTGAATAACTGCCCCCCCTGAGATCCATGCAGGATCAACGGTACTGACTCATCTCGCCGTCAGCATCGGTGCAGGAACGCTCCATTCCAAGGCACTCTGCCCGACGAGGGCCTTACATCCGGCGAACATGACGAAGGTACACGTGAGCAGCAGCGCTGTATTCAATTGGCGGTTGCTTCGATTCATGGTGACCGGATCCCGGGCGAGCAAGATTTGCTACGTCCCACGATAACGCACCGACGCTTCTTTGACCTCCAAGCTGGTACGAACCGGGTTCACAATGCCCCTCTCGGTACAGGTGCATAATCCTTTCATACGGGGGCGGAAACGTCGCTACGCAACGACGACCCCCTTTCCATGAGGAGACAGCATGTCCGCACAGCCGCCAGTCACCGTTGAGCGTTTTGCCAATCCGGCCCTGAAACTTCGTTACCTCTCGCACGGCACCCTCGAATCCAAAGACCTCGAACGGGCCCGCCGGTTCTATACCCAGTTCCTTGGCCTCGAAGTCATCCGCACCAGCCCGATTTCGCTCCTCATTCGCTTGGGCGGCACCAACACGATCGCAGTCGTCGAGCAGAAAAAGCGCACCGATGTGATGTCGGTGCTGTATCACAATGGCCTCGACGTCGAAACCCAAGCGGAAGTCAATGAATGCCACCGCCTCGTCGTTGAACATGCGGCGCAATGGGATCTCAAAAAAATCGGCAAGCCCGCGCTTCAGCACGGCACGTATAGTTTTTTCTTCTGGGATATGGACGACAATTGTTGGGAGATTCTCACCAATCCTCCCGGTGGCTACAGCTGGCTTTTCGAGATGGGCGACCTCGAAGGCAAAGGACATCTGGATCGCAATTTCAAGCGGCCGGGAGCGTAAGTCAATCGGATTGGACACTGCGCCGCGACGCCGCATGACTATTCTCCACACGGTCTCCGCAAGGACGCAAGACTCCTTGTCGGACGATTCGGCATGGATGAGCGATAGCGAACGCGAGCTCTTCGAGCGCGCCCGCTTGATGCAGCCCACCCTCGCCGCAACCGAGGCATCGACGCGGGAGGCCCGTGAAGTGCCTGCCGAACACATCCGCGCGCTGCATAGCGCGGACCTCATCCGTATTCTCCAACCCAACCGATTCGGCGGCCTGCAAGGCAACACGCGTGTCTTTTCGCGCATCGTCGAGGAGCTCGCGCTCGGCTGCTCGGCCACCGCATGGGTCTATGCCGTGTTCGGCGAGCATCAATGGGTCATCGCGTGTTTCCCGGAGCAGGCGCAGATCGATGTATGGGGTAGCAATCCGAACGCCGTCGCATCATCGAGCCTGGTGCCGCGCGGCACCTTGCAGACGGTCGCGGGCGGCTACCGATTGAGCGGCAGTTATCCGTTTTCAAGTGGCTGCGGCCATGCACAATGGGGACTGGTCGGCGCGTTTTGTACCGACGAAGAGGGCGGTCGGTATCAACGCTATTGCCTGATACCGATGGCAGAAATTTTGGTGAAGGACGATTGGCATGTGCTGGGCCTGGAAGGCACCGGCAGTCGCAGTCTCGTGTTGAATGACGTGTTCGTGCCGGCGCACCGGACCGTGCCCTTTCGCGACTTGATCGCCGGCACCACGCCCGGTACGGCGGTGCATCCTCACTATCCAATGATGCGCGCGCCACGCAACATGTTCGCACCGTTCTCACAACCGCCGGTGGTCCTTGGACTGGTGCGGCGACTCCTCGCACTGGTCGCAGAAATGGTGAAGACGCGCGTCTCACGTGGAACGACCAAAGTCGCCGATTCGGAAGTGACCCATGTCAAGCTGGCCGAATCCGCTGCCGCGATCGAGTTTGCGATTCGCCAATTCCGGTGGCGATGTGAGCGGAGCGTCACGGCGCTTTACTCGGGTGTGCCGATTCCACAAGAAGAACGTCTGGCGACTCGCCGCGACATCGTCTACTCGCATCGCCTCATTCGATCGGCCACCGAGCACCTATGCGAGTTGGCCGGCGCCACATTCGTCTACGACACGAGCCCATTGCAGCCGATCATCCGCGACATCCAAACCTGCCTCACCCATGGCGTGGCGGTATTCGAGACGGCGATGGTCCCGTACGGCCGATCGATGCTGGGCTTGGAGCCGTCGCCGCCGGTGTAAGGCATTCGCGCAGAAGTCCGGGACAGTCCTTGCCGGGATGATGTTCGCAAGACATGCCACAATCGTGTTTCACTTGCGACCGGCCGTGTCGCCGACACGCAAATGGGCATTTCAATAACGGGAGACGGCCATGGCAACGAACGGAAGAATTCTTACCACCCATGTAGGCAGCCTTGCGCGCCCGCATGACCTGCTCGACATGATGAAGGCGCAACTCACCGGACAATCCTATGATGAGCCGGCTTACCACGCTCGGGTCAGCAAGGCGGTCGCAGATATCGTCAAGCAGCAGGTCGCATGCGGCATCGACATCGTCGCCGACGGCGAGCAATCCAAACCAGGCTTCTTCTCCTATGTAAGCGAACGGCTGGAAGGCTTTCAGGCGATGCCTGATCGCAAGATCAATCTCTTCGCGGCGGAAATGGCCGCATTCCCGGAGTACTACGCGCAGTACTTCAAGGAAGCGATGCTGGGCGGCATGTTGATGCCTTTCGTGCCGCTCGTGTGCGTCGGGCCGGTCAAATACAAAAATCTTGCACCACTCAAGCGCGACATCGAGAATCTGAAGGCGGCGGTCAAAGCCGGCAAGGCCAAGAGTGCGTTCATGCCCGCGGTGGCGCCAAGCGGCATTGGCCTCAACGATTACTACAAGAACGCCGAAGACTATTATCAAGCCGTTGGTAAGGCAATGAGCGTGGAGTACCACGCGATTATTGACGCGGGGCTCATGCTGCAAGTGGATGATCCGTTTCTCCCGGACATCTTGGTCGACCCCACGCTCGATGCGAAACAAAAGCGCAATCTCGCATGGATGTATGTCGAATCCATCAATGAAAGCGTCAAGGGCATTCCGGCGGAGAAAATCCGCTTTCATACCTGCTTTGGCATCAATGAGGGCCCGCGCCTGCATGAAGCGCCGATGGACGAAGTCGCCCGCTACATGCTGAAAATCAACGCGGGTGCGTACAGCTTCGAGAATGCCAATGTACGGCATGAACACGAGTACCACATCTGGGAAGACATCAAACTGCCCGATGGCAAGAAAATCATTCCCGGCATGCTGTTGCACGCCAGCAATATCGTCGAGCATCCGAAGCTGATCGCCGAGCGAATCGTCCGTTTCGCAAAACGCGTCGGACGGGACAACGTGATCGCAGGTGCCGACTGCGGTTTCTCATCGCAGGCAAGCTATCGACCGGAAGTGCATCCGACGGTGGTGTGGGAAAAATTCAAGGCACTGAAGGAAGGCGCCAAGCTCGCGAGCAAAGAGCTTTGGAAGAAAAAAACGAGCGCCTCAAAAGCCAAGTCCGCCGAGAAAGCGGCGAAGAAAAAAGCGTAGGAGTGGAGCAGTGAATACGGCGACGCTTACAACGCAAGCAACAACCAATCAGCAAGGCTCCCAACTGAAGCTCGATTCGTTCGCGCATGTGAGCTTCCCCTGCAGGGATCTCGTCGAAGGCAGGCGGTTTTACGTCGAGGTACTGGGCGCGGTGGTGCGGGTGGATACCCCGACGTTTCTGTCCTTCCGCATTGCCGGTGTGGATCTTGGCATCGGGACCGAGGGACTCGCCTGGCCTGAGCGCGTGGCGGAATATCCGCATGCGGCATTCTTCGTTGACGCGGCCAACTTTCAAGCCGCGCGACGATGGCTGCCGCAGTGCGGCATTCCGATTTCGGAGGCGTGGACGCGAAGCGGTGTCGAAGCCTTGATGTTCTTTCGCGATCCAAGCGGGAATCTGATCGAGTTGTTCTGCAAGGAGGGCGTGCCCGGTGCGGATCGCTTGCCGCGCAGCGGGCCGGCCGGTCACGGCAAAACAGTCGATCTTGGCAAGCTTTGGTATGACCAGTGGCAATTACCGGACTAGCGCAAATGAATCCGGGCAATGAAGCGTCTCTGAATGCCTGCGGCTGTTCTCTCTCACGCCGGCGCTTTCTCACTCAAGCCGGGGCGATCGACGTATTCGGCGCATTCGGCGCGGTGGGATCGGTCGCCCAGACCGCGAAACCGCATCGCATCGACATCCACCATCACATCCTGCGCCTGCCTATATGCAGGCGATCGTCGGTCGGCGTGGCGGACCGGTTCCCTACTGGTCGGCGGCCCGATCGTTGGAGGAAATGGACAAGACCGGCATCGCCACATCGATGCTTTCCATCGTGCAGCCGGGTGTTTGGCTCAGCAATGATGAGGAAGGACGCCGTCTCGCGCGCGAGTGCAACGACTTCGGTGCGCGCATGGTGCGCGATCAGCCGCGCCGGTATGGTCTTTTTGCAGCGTTGCCGCTTGGGGATGTGGCCGGCAGATTGAGCGAACTCACCTATGCGTTTGATACGCTCAAGGCGGACGGCATCGGCCTTACGACGAGTTTCGGCAATAAGTGGCTGGGCGATCCGGTGTTCTGGCCGGTACTGGAGGAACTGAATCGCCGCAAGGCGGTGATCTACACGCATCCGACACAGTCCGATTGCTGCCGCAACCTCGTGACCGACGTCATGCCTTCGACCGTGGAATGGGCCACCGATACCACCCGCACCATCGCGAGTCTCGTATTCACCGGCACCGCCGCCAAGTTCCCGGACATCCGCTGGATTTTTCGCATGGCGGTGGCACCGCACCCTTCTTGATTGGTCGCTTCCAGACGCAGGAAGCGTTGATGAAAGAGCGCGATTCGCGCTTTCCACAAGGCGTGCTGCACGAAATTCGCAAGTTCTATTACGACACCGCGCAGGCGAATCATCCCGGGGCGCTCGCAGCATTGCTGTCCATCGTGCCGCCATCGCAGGTGTTGCTGGGAACCGACTATCCCTTCCGTAAGCCGGCCGAGGAGATTGGCGGCGTGGGGGCCTACAAATTTTCAGCGAGCGAGTTAAGAGCGATCGAGCGCGAGAATGCCCTCAGGCTGCTGCCGCGCATCGCGGCCTAGCAGTCGGGGCTGACATCAACCTCAATTGCTATCGGCGGTGAAGCCCGATGCCTTGATCACCGGGCCCCAACGCTCGTAATCGCGCTTGATCACCGCTGCGAGGGCCGCGGGCGTCATATTCTCAGGCTCCAGACCGGCGGCCAGTAACTTCTCACGCACGGCCGGCGTGTGGGCAGCGGTGCGAAAGATCTCATTCAGTTTATTGACTGTGTCGGCCGGTGTCCCGGCGGGTGCAAACACCCCAAACCAACCCGATAGTTCCAATTTCGGATAGCCCAATTCCTTTACCGTGGGCACATCGGGCATGATTACCGAGCGCTGGCCGCCTGAAATAGCGAGAATCTTCACTTTGCCCGAGCCCGCTTGTTGCACGAGCGTCCCCAACGGAAGGATCGCGCCCGTCACATGACCGCCGACCAGATCCGTCACCGCGGGCCCGGCACCGCGATAGGCGACATGAGCAAGTGGCGCCTTGCCCTCCTCGCCGAGAATCAAGCCGTAGAAATGCAGAAGCGTGCCGTTACCGGCGGTGCCGTAGGACGCGTCCTTGGGATTGGCCCGCGCCCAGGTCAAGAATTCGGCGAGCGTATTGGCCAGGAGCGTGGTCTTGATTGCAATGGCCAAGTCATAGCGACCGACATGCGCGACCGCGATGAAATCGCGCAGCGTATCGAACGCCGGCTTGGCGACGGTATGCGGGTAGACCACGATGTTCGAATCGGGCGAAACGATCACGGTGTTGCCATCGGGCGCCGCGGCCCTTAGCACTTCGAGCGCAATTTGCCCCGTTGCGCCGGCCCGCGTATCGACGATGACCGGGCGCCCGATGGCCTCACTCCATTTTTCCGCAAAGATTCGCGCGAGCACATCCACCGCGCCACCAGGCGGAAAGCCGGAGAGGATGCGGGCGGGGGCTTGCGCAAATGCGTGGGCCGCCGTCAGAGCGAAGAGGACGATGGCGAGCGCGGCACGGCTGACAGGTCGCATGGAGGTCTCCTATGGCATGCCAGCGTTCGGTTGGTCAGGGTATCGATGAGGGACTATATTCAAGGTCTGAAGGATATCGGATCTGCGCGCGACCGCCGATCGGAAAGAGGACATGTCAGGACTCGCAGAACTTTCGCTCCAAGGCGTCGGCAAGGCAGCATCATCGGTGATTGCGCCGGTGACGATCGAGCGCGGCACCTATGTTACGCGCGACCTAACCATCACTCGGCACTTCCTCGAAGGGGCGCTTGGCATGCAATGCGTGCGCGTGACGCCGGATCGCTTGATCGCTCGCCACCGCACCGGTCAGACCGGCTATTGGGTGCTCGAAGTCCAACTCGTGGCGGCAATCGAGCATCCACAAAGTGTCGTCAACCACTGGGGATTGTTCGTAAGCTCGCATGCGGAGGTCGATCGCGCCTTCGCATTGCTCACAGCCCGACACGCCGAATTTCGCATCAAGCGTGTCCAAAAGACCCGCAACAATCATGCCTCCTACAGCTTCTACTTCGAAGACCTCGATACGAACTGGTGGGAGATTGAGCATCCGTTTACAGCATCGCCCTATGCCGATGAAGTAGCACCGGGCGATACGTATGGCCTGCCGCCGGTCGATAAGAAGGCGACGCCATGATTGCTACACCGCTTATCGACACCACTGCGTTCTCGCACGGCACGCTCGAATGCCGCAACGGCGCGAAGACACAGCGTTTCTACAAGGAATTCCTCGGCGTCCATGCCGTCCGCAGGCGCACCGGTAATCAGTACATCTGGCAAGGCGGCGAATGGGTGGTAGTTTGTATTGCCGTCGACAAAGCGGGGCGTCCCGAGCAAGGCATCGAGAATCGCTGGGGCTTGCGCGTCGGTTCGCGAGGCGATGTCGAAACAGCCCATGCCGCAGCGCTTGCTCAGCAAGGGAAATGGGGGATGCGAAGAATTATGCCGGTGCAGACCGCCGAAGACGGTGTCTCGTTCCGCCCGCAGGATCTCGATGGCAACTGGTGGGAGATCGGCTGGCATGCGCCGGATTACTATGACAAATTATTTGCGCGGGGCGATCTTGCCTGACGCTGCGATACCAAATGCCTCAATAAAAAAGGAATGACCGATGCCAGAAAACCTACCCGCCCTCGCCAATGAAGCCCTGCGCAGTGTCGAGCGCGCGTGGAATGCCGCCGCGCAACATTGGGATGCCGATCAATTAGCGGCGATCTACACGCCTGATGCCGTGTTCTTCGGCGGCAGGCCCGGCATTTCCGTCGGCCTGACCGAGATACGCGCTTACTTTGCTTCCTACATCGGTATCCTGAAATCGACCAGCATGGCCCTTGTCGATCAGCATTTTCGCCAGCTTGGCCCTGAGACCTTTCTCGCCCAGGGCTATGTCGAATTCAAGTTTCTCTTGGATAGCGGCAAGAACAGCGCCACCAAAATGCGCACGACGCTGACCATCGTGAAGCGCAACAACCAGTGGAAACTGATCCAGCATCATTTCTCAACCACGCCTGAGACGATTCCGGTGCCGCAGTAAGGCTACTCCGGCTTGATGCCGGCCTCCGTCACCACTTTCTTCCAGCGCGTCAATTCCTTCTTCAATAGCGCGCCGAGCTCGTCGGGCGTGCCGGGCATCGGCAGGATCCCCTGCTTCTCATTGAATTCCTTCACCGCGGGCGATTCCATCGTGGCAGTGAGGGCCTGATGAACGCGCCGGATGATGTCGCGCGACGTCTTCGCCGGTGCGAATATCGCCATCCATTGATCGATGTCCATATCGTCGATCTTTTCATCGCGGAACGTCGGCACATCCAGAGCCATGTCGATGCGCTTCTCGCTCAGAACACCGAGAATTTTCAGCTTGCCGCCCTTCGCGGCGGGCACCGCGCTCACGATCGGAAAGAACGCCGCGCCGATCTCGCCACCCAGTAAGCCGGCGACCATGCCCGCCGTGCCCTTATAGGGCACATGCACGATATCGACCCTCTCCTGGCGCTTGAGCAACTCAAGAATGAGGTGATGCGGTGTGCCGATGCCAGGCGTACCGAAGTTCGATTGGCCGGGACGACTTCTGGCAAGTGCGAGATAGTCCCTGACCGATGCAGCGGGATTCGATGGATGTGCAACGAGTGCAAGCGTTGCCTTGCCCACCGTACCGATCGGTTCGAAATCGGTGGCCGGGTCGAACGGCAGTTCCTTGTTGAACGCAGGGGTCATGGAGAACAACAACGCGGTCATCATCAAGGTGTGTCCGTCAGGTGCGGCCTTGGCAACTTGCGCCGCGCCGATGTTGCCGCTCGCCCCGGCCCGGTTATCGACAATCACGGGTTGACCGAGCCGCTGCGAGAGCACCGGCGCCATATGTCGAGCGAGCACATCCGGTGTGGTGCCGGCTGACGTTGTAACGACCAACGTGATCGGCCGCGTTGGATAGGTTTGCCCGGTAACAATTCCGGTAGCGAGCATCATGCCTGCGGCCACCAATAGCGTTCTCATTCGAGCCTCCTTACACGACGGTATGGTTATGCTGCCTGCTCCCACTGTTTGATGGGATCGTAGCCGTAAATCCACCGGTAGATGCCAGGCGTGGTCGAGCCGAACCGGCTGAGATAGATCCACTCGCGATACAGCTTGTCCCAAATGGAGGATTGCTTCTTGAACCGGACTTCCAATCGCGACATCGCCTGAATGCGGGTCGCGCGGGGTTTGCGAATGGCTTCATAGCGGAGAAGGCCCGCCGGCAGATCATCGCGATAACGCGCCAGCCAGCGCGCGAGGATATAGCTGTCTTCGAACGACATGCAAGCACCCTGCCCCCAAGTGGCCAGCATCGCATGGGCAGCATCACCCAGCAGGGTGACCCGTCCCTTGGTCCACTGCGCCGCAGGTTCACCGGTGAACTGCCCCCATTTGTAGACATCCTTCGCATGGCCAAGCAGTCTCGCGAGATTGGGGCCAACATCGGAAAACGATTCGAGCATTTCCTCGCGCGTGGAAGGCACCGACCATGATTCGGAGTGCCACTCCGGTTGGCGCATGACCGCGAGGATGTTGATGTACTTGCCTTGCCGCACAAAGTAGCTGATGACAAAGCGATTGTGGCCAACGCCCGTCCAGTGGTTGACGCACCGATCGTGAATATCGGCCGGCAGGTCTGCAACAGATAGCAGCGAGCGCCAGCACATGGTTCCCGCGTAACGCGCTCCCGCGCCGCCAAATACATGCCGGCGCACCGCTGAATGAATGCCATCGGCGCCGATCACCGCATCCGCTTGGATGGTGGTGCCGTCGGCAAAGGTGACGGATGCGGACTGGTCCTGCGACTCGACCGCAACGCAACGCTTGTTCAGATGAATGATCGAGGCCGGCAGCGCTTCGCATAGCAACCGGTGCAGATCACCCCGATGCATGATGTAGTAGTTGGAGCCGTAGCGGCTGACCGACTCATCAAGCGGCAATAATCGCGCGGCCACGCCACTGGTCCAATTGCGCCAGGCATGGCCTTGCGGCTCAAAGCTCACCTCATGCAACCGGCCCTTCAAACCCAGCGCATCGAAGACTTTGACGGCATTGGCGCTCAAGTTGATGCCGGCACCAAACGCACCCAATTCGGCGGCTTGTTCGTACACTTCAACGTCGAAATCCCGCTGTCGAAGGGCAATGGCGGCGGCCAATCCTCCTAGGCCCCCACCGACGATGGCAATGTGTTTCTTGGCACTCATGCGATTCCTTAACGCGCAGCCCTAGCGCCGGCGATCTCATCAAACAGCGTCGCCAACGTATCGGGCATTGTAATGTGGGGGTTGTGGCTCGCCTCAAGCTCATGGTATCGCCAACCGGCTTCGCTCTTTGCCCGTTCCGCAAACTGTCTGAACACATCGCCTGGCCCGCTTTTCTTGCAATAAATGTAGGTGCGCGGCAATTGGTCGATCGCTCCAGTCAAGCGAACCGGTTGAGTAAACGTTTTGAGCGGCTGCATCATACGCCGCGGCATCGCCCATGCGAGATCGTCTGGCGCGGTATCGGGCGGCATCGGATTGGCCGGTACCCGCCAACCCTCACCCTGCTCGCGCACGCCCGCCAACATGCGTGCGCGGGAGTCTTCCGCTTGCAAATCAAAGAGTGACTGGCCGTTGCAGGGCACGAACGCGTCCAGATACACGAGCTTGGCGATGCCTGGCGTGCAGCGATCGGCCACGCCGGTCGCGACCATCCCGCCGTAGCTGTGACCGACCAGCACGACATCGCGAAGACCTTCGAAATCGATGACCCGCACGATGTCTTCGATGTGGGTTGCGAGGTCGATGTCGGCGCTCGCCAGGTGCGAGCGTTCACCGATGCCGGTGTACGTAGGGGTGAAGAATTCATGTCCGCGCTCGCGCATACGCGAACGCATTTTCTTCCAAGCCCAGCCGGCCGACCAGGCGCCGTGAGCAATGATGAACGCGGCCATTTAATTGTCTTTTATGAAAACGTAATCTTGCGCGACTGCCGATCACGGCTGCGCCGTGGATGGATCACGCCCGCTACGGTAGAGTGTCCGTCGGCCCAATGCCGAGCATACCTGTCATATACCAGTATCCAGCAATCACGTGCCCACATCTGCTCTCCTCCCGGCCTCCGGCACGCGCATCAAGCTTGCGCAGCTGCCGCCGCTTTCGCTTTACATCCATTTACCCTGGTGCGTGCGTAAGTGCCCGTATTGCGATTTCAATTCGCATGAATTGAAGGCGCCCCCTCTTCCCAGCCCCCTGCCAGCTGGGGAGGGGGGATTATCCGTCGAGACGGAGCACGCGTACATCGATGCGCTCATCGCGGATCTCGAACAAGCATTGCCGCTCGTATGGGGCCGGCGGATTCAGACGGTCTTCTTTGGCGGTGGCACGCCGAGCCTCTTTTCGGCTGCCGGCATCGATGCGATCCTCGCGGCGGTGCGCGCGCGCCTGCCCCTGCATACCGATGCTGAGATCACCCTCGAAGCGAATCCTGGCACGTTCGAAGCGGAGAAGTTTCGGGCGTTTCGCGATGCCGGCATCAATCGCTTATCGATCGGCATTCAGAGCTTCAATCCACGCCATCTGAAAGCCCTTGGGCGCATCCATGATGAGCGCCAAGCGCACCATGCAATCGACATTGCCCATGCCTATTTCGACAATTTCAATATCGATCTGATGTACGCCCTGCCAGGGCAAACGATCGCCGAGGCCGAAGACGACATCGCGCGGGCGCTGGCCGCCCAAACGACGCACCTGTCGTTCTATCACCTCACGATCGAACCCAACACGGTGTTCGCAAAATTTCCACCGCAGATTCCCGATGAAGATGCGGCGGCCACAATTCATGAGCATGTCGAAGCGCGCCTGGTCGCAGCCGGCTACGTCCACTATGAAACCTCCGCCTATGCAAGGCCCGGACGCGAATCCCGCCATAACCTCAATTACTGGGGCTTTGGCGATTACCTTGGCATCGGTGCAGGCGCACATTCCAAGATTTCTTTCGCCGATCGCATCACTCGCGAGGCCCGCACGCGAAGTCCAGGTGAATATATGCAACGGGTCACCACCGGCGCGCATGTCATCGACCGCAAGGACGTTCCGGTGGCCGAGCTGCCATTTGAATTCGCGATGAATGCATTGCGACTTGCAGACGGCTTTGCGATCGCCATGTTCACCGAGCGCACTGGCGTGCAGATCGTGGCCGCCACGAAGGCGCTGCGCGAGGCCGAAACAAAGGGACTCATTACCCGGGATCATCTGCGCATTCGTCCGACCGAGCGTGGACGCAATTTTCTGAACGATCTGCTGCAACTGTTCCTGGAAGACTAAGGAATAACTGAGCAAGCGGCTCGCCCCCCTCGTGACGCCCTGAAAAATAGGGTCACGCTGATTGCGCGAGATAGCTTAATCAGCGTCTCCCAAAGCGTCTTCATATCGCCTGCAACGGGGAAGGCTAGTCCCCTTCGGGCGTTGCCGGACCAGTTGGGTCGTCAACGCTTGGCAAGAGCCGCGCACCCGGCGCGGATATTCGGTCCACGCACTGTCGGGAGTAAATAGATCTGTCCGGTTTGGTAACAAATAGGTTGTCCGCTTTTTGGTGAATCGGTTCTTCGTGTGCCGCAAGGTCGCGAAGGGCGTAGCCCGCAGCGGCCTTGCAGCACACGCGTGATCTTCGGCCGGCTTCAT
>SHXR01000058.1 GCA_009693235.1 Betaproteobacteria bacterium
TTGATGTATGGGAGCCTTTCGCGGAGGTCCGCAAAAGACCCAAAGTCTGCTCCTCGACGTTCAAATCGAGACCAGACAAAATCGCTCGTTTCTGTAGTTCAATCATCAACCTACAACCGTCTCTCGTGAAAACGTTGGGACACTACTGATTCCGTATAAAGGTTTCGGCCAGGTATCCCAGGCGATTCTCGGCGCAGAAGTCGATCTCGCCTACTTCACTTTTGAAATCGCCCGGCCGCTGATCAGCGCCGGCAAAGCAAAACCGATCGCTGTGTACCTGTTCGGCAAGCGCCACGCCCTCGCGCCGGATGTACCCGATTTCACCGAACTCGTACCGAATTTCCGCACTGCGCGCTCCTGGATCGGCATGTTCGGACCGCCCCGGGTTGCCGGCGTCGCTCGTCAAGCGGCTGAATGCCGCAGCAGTGAAGGCGCTCAACGCACCGGCCGTTAAAACGCGCCTCGAACAGAACGGTGCGATCGTGATGGCCAATTCGCCGGAACAGTTCGATACCACGCTTAAGGAAGACTTCGCCACCGCCACTAAAGTGGCTTCGGAATTGACAGCGAAGGGCGTGAAATTCGAGTGACGTTCGCAGCACCTAGAGCGGCGCCTTCATATCGGTGGCCTTGATCACCTTGCCCCATTTTTCAACATCATCCCGCAGGAATGCGCCGAATTGTGCCGGTATGCTGACCACCGGTTCGTTCGCCAGCTCGCGATATCTCGCCGTGACCTCAGGACGCGCGACGATCTTGGCGATCTCCGCGTGCAATCGTTGAGTGATCGCAGCAGGCGTGCCCGCCGGCGCCAGAAAGTCTAGCCAGCCATCGCCGTCGTCGTAGCCGGGAAGACCGCCCTCCGCGATCGTCGGCAGTTCCGGCATCGTCGGTGAACGCTTCGTCCCTGCTACCCCTAACGCACGCACCTTGCCTGCCTTGATATGCGGATGCATGGCGGTGAGATTGTCCATCAAGAGTTGCAGCTGTCCGGAAAGGACATCCACGCGCGACGTAGCGCTCGACTTGTATGGCACCAACAGAAACTCGGCGCCCGTCATCATGCGGATCATCTCCATCGGCAATTGATAAAGGGGACCCGCCGAGCCATAAGCGAGTGTGCCGGGCTCCCGGCGGGCAAGTACAACCAACTCCTCCATCGATTTCGCGGGGACGCTTGGATGGGCAACCAGCACCAGCGCGAACGTGCATAGCCGGGTGATCGGCGCGAAATCGCGCAGCAGGTCAAAGCTGAGGTCGCGGCGCAGCGCCTGATTGATCGCCGCACTGCTTGCAATCAACAAAACGGTGTGGCCATCGGCGGGTGCCCGTGCGGCGATTTCGGTGCCGACGATCGTTTGTCCGCCCGGAATGTTTTCGACCACCACCGACTGACCAAGCGGCTCGGCCAACATCTGCGTAAGGGCGCGCGCGATCGGATCGGCCCCACCGCTGAACGGCAGAATCATGCGAATCGGCTTGGTCGGGTAGGTTTGCGCCATGAGCGGTGCATGAAATACCGTCAAACCGGCGAGGGCGGCGCAAGCGAGGGCAAGACGGATTGGCTTAAGCATTGGCATCAGCGATTGAACACAATCCGCTATTATTCAGCCAAGCGTCATTCGGCGCCGTTAGGGCGCTGGAGTCACGCATGGAATTCGGTTTGTTTTGCAATAATCGCCGCTTCGAACGAACGCTCGCCGACGGCCGGGACCGCGACATCTTCGAGATTGCGACCGCCGACAAGCTGGGCTTCGAGGAAGTCTGGCTTAGTGAACATCAGACGCCGGCCGAATTGATCATCGCGAAAGCGGCCGCTGTGACGACGCGCATCCGCATGGGCGCGGGCGTACGACCACTTGGCTTTTATCATCCGCTGCAGGTCGCGCTGGAAGAAAATGCGACCGATCAGCTGACCCACGGGCGCTATATGCTTGGTGCGGGTAATGGGTTTTACGCCAAACAGATGGAGTGGCGCGGCCGCGATGCCAAAGACACGCGCGCAATGGTGGAAGCGTCGCTTGAATTGATATTGAAGTTGTTCAATGCCAAGGACCCGGTGGATTACGACGGGCCGTTCTGGCAGGGCAAACAGATGATCCTGCAATGCCCCCCGGTCCAAGCGCCGCACCCGCCCATCGCGGTTGCGTGCACTGGATCCGAAGAATCAGCGCGTCTGGCCGGCCGCCACAACCTTGGCATCCTGACCGGCGATTTCATTCCCGTGCCGCGCCTTACCAAGATCGCCGACCTAGCCATCGCCGAGCAGATCAAGAACGGCCATCCGCCCAGCCGGCGAAAAATCCGCTCGACCCGCGTCATCTACGTTGCACCGACCGACAAGCAGGCCCGGGACGACATGCGCGAGTCGTATGCAAAAACCATAGCCTGGGAAATCGGCAATACGCCGCATCATCAAACCGAGCGCATTCCGCAAGGCGGCACGCTGCAGGACATTACCTTCGACTATCTGGTGGACAACGGCAACCTGTTTGTTGGTTCGCCCGCAACGGTGCGAAAACGCATCGAGGAACATTTCGACGTGACCGGCGGCTTTGGCGTGCTGCTGTTTCATGCAGGCCGCGACTACGCAACCCCCGAGAAGCTCGCGGCCTCGATGGCGCTCTTCATGCAAGAGGTTGCCCTCAAAGTGCGCCCGCTCGACCCGGATCGACACGCGCGCCGCGTAATTGCGGCGTAGCGACAGCGTTCGAACACTCTTGGAGGCGGGGGTCGGAATCGAACCGGCGTACACGGCTTTGCAGGCCGCTGCATGACCACTCTGCCACCCCGCCATACCCACGGCGCATTCGCGCGCCGTGCCGGACTACAAACCAAAAGCGGAAGGCGCCCAATGCCCGTGGAAACTGCGTTCCGCGGCGAGCGAGCCTTCCGCACGTAATCCTGGAGCGGGAAATGAGTCTCGAACTCACGACCTCAACCTTGGCAAGGTTGCGCTCTACCAACTGAGCTATTCCCGCGTAGGGGGCGGATTATAGCGGGGGACGCGAGCCTACTTCAAGTGTTGTGACGTGAATGCCGCTGCAATGTGAGCCAAGTCGGCCCGGCATAACACGACTTTTGACCCGTCCGCGTGTCCGGCCCGCCACCTCGCCTAGCGCCCGCTTATATCCGGCCAAGCCAGCTTCAGGTAGTAGATCATCGACACCAGGGTCAGCACGGCCGCGGCGTAGACCAGCCAGGTACCGATCACAAGGGTGGGAAACATGGCGTGCAGCGGCGCGGCATAGAGCAACAGTGGAATCGCGATCATTTGCGCCAATGTCTTGAATTTCCCCAGCATATTCACCGCCACACCCCGGACCGCACCGACTTTGGCCATCCATTCACGCAGCGCCGAGATGGCGATCTCACGGCCGATGATCACGCAGGCTACCCAAGCCTCGGCCCGCCCAAGCTCAACCAATACGATCAATGCCGCGGCGACCATTAATTTGTCGGCCACCGGGTCCAGAAACGCCCCGAACGCCGAGGTTTGGTCGAGTTGCCGAGCCAGATAGCCGTCCAGCCAATCCGTCAAGGCGGCGAATACGAATACGATCGTGGCGGTGAGGTTCTTGCCTTGCGGCGTCAACCACTCATCCGGCAAATAAAAGATGCCCACGACCAAGGGGATCAAGAGGATCCGCAGCCAGGTCACGGAATTCGGTAAGTTGAAGATCATGGTGCTTGAATCAGTGCAATCCCTGGTAAATACGCTCGGCGAGCTTGCGGCTAATGCCATCGACGTTCGCCAGTTCGTCGACGCTCGCCGACGCCACTCCTCGCAGCCCGCCGAACCGCTCCAGCAACTGGCGGCGCCGCTTCGATCCTACCCCGGGAATCTCTTCCAAGGTAGATGTGGTACGAGATTTGGCGCGTTTGGCGCGATGTCCAGTGATCGCGAAACGATGGGCTTCGTCGCGAATTTGTTGAATCAGGTGCAGCGCGGGTGAATCAGGCGGCAGGATCAGCGGATCGATTCGTCCATTGACGATCAACTCCTCCATGCCCCCCTTGCGTTCGGGGCCCTTCGACACACCGACTAACGGAATATCGGTCAACCCCAATTCCGCCAGCACGTCACGGGCGATATTGAGCTGGCCTTTGCCGCCATCGACGAGGATGAGATCAGGCACCACCCCTTCGCCGCGCGACACTTTCTCGTAGCGTCTCGTCAACACCTGGCGCATCGCACCGTAGTCGTCCCCCGGCTCCACCCCGTTGATGTTGTAACGCCGATACTCCCCGTTCCGCATGGCAAACTTATCGTACACGACGCAAGACGCCACCGTCGCCTCACCTTGCGTATGACTTACATCGAAACATTCGACGCGCGCCGCATGGTCCCCTAAGTCGAGCGCTTCACGCAGCGCGGTCATCCGCCCTTCCTGCGTGCCATGCTCGATGAGGCGTTGCTGTAACGCTTGGGTCGAATTGCGGCCAGCCATTTCCAGCCAGACTTTCCGCTCGCCCAAGACCCGGCTGGCGATCAGCACGGGACGTCCGGCGTGTTCGGCAAGCAGCGCCGATAATTCATCGACCTCGAATTCCTCGCTCACCAGGATCAGGGTCGGCACCGGGGTCTGTGCGTAGTGTTGGCCGATGAACGCACCGAGGATCTCGGCGTTGGCATGCTCATCGGCGTGCTGCGGGAAAAAGCTCTTGTCGCCAAGGTAGCGGCCGTTCCTCACCATGACGAGATTGACACAGGTGATGCCGTTGGCGCGCGCACAGGCAATGGCATCGGCATCGAGTGCGGTGGTGGTGTCCACGAATTGGCGTTGCTGCATGCGAGACAACGTCTGGATTTGGTCGCGCAGGATCGCCGCTTCCTCAAATACCAACCGATCGGAGGCTTCCCGCATGCGCTCGCCCAACACCCGGAGTACGTCGTCTTCCTTGCCGCGCAGAAACAGCTTCGCGTTGGCGACATCCTCGCCGTAGGCTTCAGGCGTAATTGCCTTCACGCATGGCGCCGAGCAGCGCTTGATCTGATGCAACAGACAAGGCCGCGATCGATTGTTGAACACGGCGTCTTCGCAGGTGCGCAGACGAAACACTTTTTGCAGGAGATGAATGCTTTCGCGCACCGCCCAGGCGTTCGGATAGGGGCCGAAGTAGTCATGCGTTCGATCGAGCGCACCGCGATGAAAACCAATCCGCGAATAGATTTGGCCGGTGGCCATCAAATACGGATAGGACTTGTCGTCGCGAAACAGAATGTTGTAGCGCGGCGCGAGCGATTTGATGAGATTGTTTTCAAGGATCAACGCCTCGCCTTCAGAACGCGTGACGGTCACCTCGATGGATGCAATCTGATCGACCATCATCCGGATACGCGGACCGAGATCGCTTTTCTGAAAGTAGGAGGCAACGCGCTTTCTCAGTTCGCGCGCCTTGCCGACATACAGCACTTCCGCGCGCGCGTTCAGCATGCGGTAGACGCCCGGGCGGTCGGGCAGCGTCGCAACGATCGTGGCGCTATCGAAGGGAATGCGCGAAAGTTCCATCGACGTGCGGTGGCTTAGTGAACATCCGGCAGTTCAGACACTGAACTTGGCCGCGAAGATCCGGCGGGCGACATAGTAGTCTTCCAGGCGACGCGCAATGGCCGCAGCATTGGCCGGTGGTCGAACCAGATCTATTTTTTCCTGGGCGAGCCCCGGATTCTCGAGTTTCGTCAGCAACTCACTGGCTGCGGCGGGCGCATTGCAGACCAGCACCATATCGCATCCCGCGCCGAATGCGGCATTGACGCGCTCGACGATGTCGCCTGCCACGGCGGCGCCCTCCATCGAGAGATCGTCGCTAAAGACGATGCCGCGAAAACCGAGTTCACCGCGCAAGATGTCTTGCAGCCAATAGCTGGAGAACCCGGCCGGCGCTGCATCCACCGCCCGATAAATCACATGCGCCGGCATCACCCCCACCAGCCCATGCGGAATGCAGGTGCGATAGGGCGCGAGATCTTCTGCGGCAATCGCTGCGTACGGGCGCTCGTCGATCGGTACTTCGTGATGGGAATCCGCGCGCACAAAACCGTGACCTGGAAAATGTTTACCGACTGCCCCCATGCCCGCCATGCGCATGCCGGCGACCAGGCGCGCGGCAAGCTGCGCCACCACCTGCGGCGAGCGGTGAAAGGCGCGATCACCGATCACACTCGAACCGCCGAAATCGATATCGAGCACCGGTGCAAAGGTGAGATCCACACCATGGGTTACCAGCTCATGCGCCATGACGATGCCGATCGCCTGCGCGGCATCGCCGGCCGCGGCCTCCGACTGCTCAGAGAGTGCGCCAAGGGACCGCATCGGCGGAATCCTCGTGAACCCGGTCTGGAACCGTTGCACACGGCCGCCCTCATGGTCGACCGCAATCAAGATCGCGGGCCTGCGAAGCGCGTGAATTTCACCGGTCAGCGATCGCAGCTGATCCGGGGCGGAGAAATTGCGCTGAAACAAGATCACACCACCCACCAGGGGATGGCAGAGCATGGTTCGCTCGGCGTCGGTCAAGGTCGTGCCGGACACGTCGATCATGACCGGCCCAAGCGGGAGAGAAAGAGGCTGCATGACGCTACCCTTCAAGGACGACAAATGCGCACGCCATGGCACGCTCGTCGGTGATGCTGAGATGAATAGTGCGAATGCCTTTGCTCGCGACCAGCGCCGACAGTGCCGCGGATAATTCAAAGAACGGCGCACCCGATTGGCGATTCAACACGCCGACGTTATGCCAAGTCATCGGCATGCGAATGCCCCTGCCAAGCGCCTTGAAAAGGGCTTCTTTCGCGGCGAAGCGTTTGGCCACGTAGCTCGCTGCCTTCTTGTGGCTCAGATAGCGCTGGAACTCCGGTTCGACCAGCACCCGGCGCGCGAAACGATCGCCATGGCGCGTCAAAGCCTGCTCGATGCGCCCGATCTCGCAAAGATCAGTCCCGATGCCGATGATCATCCGGTATGCGCCGCGCCTTCACGCAGCAGTGTCTTCATTTCGCGCACCGCTTCGCGCATGCCGACGAACATCGCCCGGCTTACGATCGCATGCCCAATATGCAATTCCCGTACCCCCGGCATGCCGGCAATCGGTTGCACATTGAAATAATTCAAGGCATGGCCTGCATTGAAGCGCATGCCAAGATCGCGAATGGCCTTGCCGGCCGTTCGGATACGTTCCAGTTCCGCGACCACTGGCGCGCTCTCGGCATCACGCCCAAGCGCATGAAACGCATAGGCATAGGGGCCGGTATGGATTTCGCAGACGCGCACCCCCGCGCGGGCAGCCGCTTCCACTTGCGGCAGTTCGGCGTCGATGAATACGCTCACCATGATGCCGGCATCGCTCAAGCGACGACAGGCCGCTTTAATGCGCGCTTCATCGCCCGCAACATCGAGTCCGCCTTCGGTGGTGACCTCTTGGCGGCCTTCGGGCACCAACATCGCCATCTCCGGTTTCAACCGACAGGCGATATCGATCATCTCATCGGAGGCGGCCATTTCGAGATTCAGCTTGATATGCACGAGTTCGCGCAGCCGGCGCACATCTTCATCCTGAATGTGACGGCGGTCTTCGCGCAAATGCACGGTAATGCCATCGGCACCGCCAAGATGCGCCTCCACCGCAGCCCACACCGGGTCCGGCTCGTAGGTACGACGCGCCTGCCGAATGGTGGCGACGTGATCGATGTTCACACCGAGTTCGATCATGGACTTTGCATATCCCGAAACACCTGCCGGCTCAGCAACGGCCGATCGTCCAGGCGATGATTGATCAAATAACGCATCAACTGCTTGGCTTCCATTTGCGTTCGTGCATCCGCGAAATCGTCTTCATTCAAGTCAAGCAGCGTCTTGCCATGCACGCGCATGACACTCTCCCGGTCGCGGCTAATGGCCAACGCCCCGCGTTCCGGTACATAAGTATAAAGACCGTCCGGCTCTACCGCCTCGCCATCGGCCGTCGCGGTGAGCGTCATCGCATAGCCCAGCTCCTGCAGCAGACGCTTTTCGAACGACCGCAGCACCGGCGCCGCCTGCGCGCCATGCGCAAGATCGTCGAGGGCATGGGCATAGTGTTCGAACAGCGAGTCATGCGGATCATCCCGCGCAATCGTGCGAAGCAAGAGCTCATTCAGGTAGAAACCACAGAGCAGATTCTCACCGCGCGGCAGCGGCATACCACCCACCCACTCAATGCGCGTCAAGGTGCGCACCTCGCCTTTTCCAGTCCACGCCACGGCAACCGGCTGAAACGACACAAGCAAGCCACGCACATTGGACCTGGGACGCCTGGCGCCTTTGGCGACCATCACGACGCGCCCGGCACCACGCACGAACACGTCGGCAATGAGGCTGGTTTCCGAATACGGATACGTATGAAGAACAAATCCGGGCTGCAAGTCGACACGCGCGGCCATGGCGGGACTCGTCACCTATTCCTCGAAACCGAACCGACGCAGATCGTTCGGATTCTCTGCCCAGCCATGTCGCGCCTTGACCCACACTTCCAGATGGACCTTACCGCTGAAGAGCTTTTCGAGATCTCGCCGGGCGTCGCTCGCCATCTTCTTCAGCTTGCCGCCGCCTGCACCGACGATGATGCCTTTGTGGCTTTCCCGATCCACATAGATCACCGCATGGATACGCCGCATCGTTCCTTCCATCTGAAACGATTCGATCGCCACCACCGATGCATACGGAATTTCATCGCCAAGGGTTCGAAAGAGCTTCTCCCGAATCGCTTCGGCGGCGAGAAACCGTTCGTCACGATCGGTGACGTCATCAGCCTCATACATGAACGCTTGTTCGGGAAGACGCTTGGCGATGACAGCCAGCAATTCATCCACGTTGCGGCCGCCCTGTGCGCTGATCGGCACGATGGGGAGCCCACCGAATTGCGTATTGGCCCGTTGCAAGAACGGCAGCATTTCGGACGGCCCGTGAATCCGATCGCTTTTGTTGGCGACGATGATGCGATCGATGGTGTCGGGAATTTCCTCGAATGCGCGAATATCTTCCGGTGCAATGGTGCCGGCGATGATGACCAACAAGGCGATATCGACGCCGTCAAGCGAACGACTCACCGATCGATTGAGGGCGCGGTTGAGTGAACCACCATGCCGCTCTTGAAAGCCCGGCGTATCGACAAAAATGAATTGCACATCCCCATCCGTGCGGATGCCGCGGACCGGATGACGCGTCGTTTGCGGCTTGTTCGAGGTAATGCTCACCTTGCTGCCGACGATGCGATTCAGCAACGTGGACTTACCGACATTGGGTTTCCCAATGATCACAATCGTGCCGCACCGTGTTGTCATGCGCGCGCCCGCGCCAATGCGTCGCTCGCCGCCGCCTGCTCGGCGCTGCGCCGACTGGTGCCGCGACCGAAGGTCTCGATCCGCAAACTGCTGATCGAACACCGGACCTCGAAGGTCTGATTATGTGCCGCCCCGGTCGTCGTGACGACGTCATAGAGTGGCAATCCCGCTCCCCGGCTTTGCAGCAACTCCTGCAATTCAGTCTTCGGGTCTTTGACATGGGCCAGGCTGTCCAGACCACCGAACAGCGGATCAAACAGTTTGTTGACGACTGCGTTCGTCGCGGCAAATCCGCCATCGAGATAGACCGCGCCAATCACCGCCTCGAACGCATCGGCGAGAATCGAAGGGCGATTAAAACCGCCGCTTTTCAGTTCGCCTTCCCCAAGCCGGATCAAATCGCCAATCTGGAGCGCCTGCGCCAGCTCGTGCAAGGTCCCTTCGCGCACCAGATGGACCCGCAAGCGGGACAGCTCCCCTTCACGGAGGCGTGGAAAGCGATTGAAGAGCTCAGCGGCCACCAGGCAGTTGAGCAGGCTGTCACCGAGGAACTCCAAGCGCTCGTTGTGCGGCGAGCCGAAGCTGCGATGAGTCAACCCTTGGTTGAGCAGCGCCTGGTCGGAAAAGGTGTAGCCGAGCTGATGTTCCAGAAGTTGGATGCCTTGCATCCAACCATTTTAGTTCGCCGCCGCCCGCTTGCGGAAAGTTTCACCGGCCGAACCTTGAAAGTCGAAGACGACGCTCATGTTGCCGACGATCGGGACTTCCTTACGGTAGCTGAAGGCAACGCTATAGCCGTCACCAACCTTGGATATTTCGAGATCCTTGCCGCCAATGACGGTGATGTAACCGACCTCAGCACGCTTGTCGAACGCCGAACGGACCTCCGGATGGAACCTTTGAGATTGCCGCTATCCGCCATGCTTTTGATGGCCTTCTTGATGCCGAAATACTCGATCCAGACCGGCGTGATCTTCATGAAAAAGAGCGCCACCAAACCGACGATCACCACGATTGACACGAGGCTGATCAACGTCATCCCGGACTGACGGGCGGCGCGAGAAGCGGCCATACGAGTAGCTCCCTAATGGAAGCTGCCGAATCGCGTCAGCTCCCCGAAATTGAACCAGATGAAAAACGCCCGTCCGACGATGTTCTCATCCGGGACGAAGCCCCAAACGCGGCTGTCCTGGCTGTTGTCGCGGTTGTCGCCCATCATGAAGTAGTGCCCCGCTGGCACGGTACACGTAACGCCCTCCCGGGAGTAGTTGCAATTTTCACGATGAGGAAAACTTTCCCCAATACCCATCATCGCCGGCGCGTCATCTTCAATCAACATGAGATGTGCTCGCTCGCCGAGGGTTTCGCGATACTGCTTGACGAAGCTCACTTGGCGCCGGTTCGAGAATTTTCCTGCGGTCTCACGAGGAACGTCCACGCCGTTAATCGATAGACGCTTATTGATGTAGGCAATGCGATCGCCCGGCAGCCCCACCACCCGCTTGATGTAGTCGACGCTCGGGTCGCGCGGATAGCGAAAGACCATGACATCACCACGGTTGGGCGTGCCGATGTCGATGATCTTTTGATTGATGATCGGCAACCGGATGCCATAGGTAAATTTATTGACCAGAATGAAATCACCGACGATCAAGGTGGGCAGCATCGAGCCCGACGGAATCTTGAAAGGCTCCACGAGAAACGAGCGCAGCAGAAAGACGATGAGAATCACCGGGAAAAAACTTTTCGAGTACTCCACCCACCACGGTTCGCGATAAGCGGTGGCAGTCATCACCGTCTCCGCGGCGCCGGCGGCCACCGCCTTTTGCCGGCGTTTGGGTGCGAGCAGTTGCCGATCGAGCAAGGCGACAATTCCAGTAATAACCAGCAAGACGAAGAGGATCAGTGCGAAGTTCATGGCATGCGTTGAGAGTCAAACGTGCGGGGATTGGCGTGGAAGGACGTTTTTACCGGTTGGAAAACGAGGGGCACATCCCCTCGTACTTTTCTAAGTCAGGACCGATGGAATTCATGTTGAACCGGCCCCTTATTTGCTGTCGACCTGCAGAATCGCGAGGAATGCCTCTTGCGGGATTTCCACCGAGCCCACCTGCTTCATACGCCGCTTGCCGGCCTTTTGCTTTTCGAGAAGCTTTTTCTTGCGCGAAATATCGCCGCCATAACACTTCGCCAATACGTTCTTGCGCAGCGCCTTGACCGATTCGCGCGCGATGATGTGCGCGCCGATCGCCGCTTGCACCGCCACATCGAACATCTGGCGCGGAATCAATGAGCGCATCCTCGCAACGAGATCGCGCGCCCGCCATTGCGAGGTCGACCGATGCACCATCAAGGACAACGCGTCGATGCGATCGCCATTGATGAGGATATCGAGCTTTACCATGTCCGCGGCCCGGAACTCCTTGAACTCATAGTCAAGCGATGCATAGCCGCGGCTGGCGGACTTCAGCTTATCGAAGAAATCCATCACGACTTCATTGAGCGGCATGTCGTAGGTCAACATCACCTGCCGGCCGACGTATTGAATGTTCCGCTGGACGCCGCGTTTTTGCGTGCAAAGGGTCATGATCGTGCCGACAAACTCCTGCGGCACGAAGATGGTGGACGAAATGATCGGTTCGCGAATCTCTTCGACCTTCGCCGGATCGGGCATTTTGGCCGGGTTCTCCACTTGCATCACCGTGCCATCCCGCAACATCACTTCATAGACGACCGTCGGTGCGGTCGTGATTAGATCGATATCGTATTCGCGCTCTAGGCGCTCCTGGACGATATCCATATGCAACAGGCCAAGAAACCCACAGCGGAATCCAAAGCCAAGCGCGTGCGAAACCTCGGGCTCGAAATGCAATGAGGCGTCATTCAACTTCAACTTCTGGAGCGCGTCGCGCAGGCCCCCGTATTGATTGGCTTCGATCGGATAAAGTCCAGCGAAGACCTGTGGCTTGATCTCTTTGAAGCCGGGCAATGCAATCTTGGCCGGACGATCGATATGCGTGATCGTGTCGCCGACGCGTGCCGACTGCAACTCTTTAATGCCCGCGATGACGAACCCGACTTCGCCCGCCGACAGGAATTCCCGCCCCTTCGATTTCGGGGTAAACACGCCAACCTGCTCGCAGAGGTGATTGGCGGCCGTCGACATCAGGAGAATCCTGTCCTTCGGGCGAATCGTGCCATCCACCACGCGCACCAGCATCACCACACCCACATAGTTGTCGAACCATGAATCGATGATGAGCGCGGTCAGTGGTGCGTTCGGATCCCCCTTCGGTGGCGGGATGCGGGCAATCACCGCATCGAGAATGTCTTCGATACCCACACCGGTCTTGGCGCTCGCCCGCACCGCGTCATGGGCGTCGATCCCGATGACATCTTCGATTTCCTTGATCGACTGCTCCGGATCTGCGGAGGGGAGATCGATTTTATTCAGCACCGGGACGACTTCAACGCCCTGCTCGATCGCGGTGTAGCAGTTCGCAACCGTTTGCGCCTCGACCCCCTGACTGGCGTCGACCACCAACAACGCGCCCTCGCAGGCGGCCAGCGAGCGTGACACCTCATAGGAAAAATCGACGTGCCCCGGCGTATCGATCAGATTGAGGTTGTAAATCTTGCCGTCGCGGGCTTTATAACTGAGCGCGGCCGTCTGGGCTTTGATCGTGATGCCGCGTTCCCGCTCGAGATCCATCGAGTCGAGCACCTGCTGGCCCATTTCACGTTCGGATAGCCCACCACACCACTCGATGAAGCGATCGGCAAGCGTGGACTTGCCGTGATCGATATGGGCAATGATTGAGAAATTACGGATGTGCTGCATAAATGCCAGTAGTCGGGGCGCCTAACCGGTGGCCGCTGATAACCCCTTGGCGACACGGCGAAAAATCGAAGGAGTTCCTGATTGGCAACGAAACTCCGCTGCAGAGGAGATCAACAAGGGGCTTGCCCCCTTGTTCCTTCGGGGGATATACAAGGGGCTATTCGCCCCTTGTTCCAAGAATTATTTTGGTGATGAACCACGATTCTTCGCGACGCGCCGAATCTTGCTTCATCACCGAGTAGTTTATCCTAACGACGTGAGATAGTCTCGCACTCGCGTTGCGTCAAGAAAGTAGTGGCAAAGCTCCATTTCCCGGTGAAGCAGCACGGGTACTAGGGTCCCGTACGCCTCCTCCAACGCCGGATGCCGATCGATATCCACCACGTCTATCGTTGCGTCGATCGTCGCTAACAATGGCTGCAATGCGAGAGCCATATCATCACAGAGATGACAATATGTCCGAATGAAGAGCGTAAGCGTCGTCACCCGTTACGGTAGGCTGACTACCCGCCGCTTGTTTCACCGCGGATCGTCGCGAAGATATTGGACTCCCCACGACGAATCTGCAAGGTGATGGTGATTGCCTTGTCCGTCGCAGTGAGCAGCCGGTTGAGTTCGGCGACCGTCTTCAGCTCGGTGGTCACTCCACGCGCGGTGAAGGCGACGATCACATCACCGGCCCGGACGTCGCCACGCGGCGTACCACGCACTTCGTCCACCACCACCCCGGTTTGCAGATTCAATTTCGCCCGTTGATCGGCGGTGAGATCGGTCACCACCAATCCAAGCCGATTGGCAGCCACTTCCGCCTGGGGCTTTGGCTTGGGGGCGCGAAGCGCAACACGATCGTCGGGCAGTTCGCCGACGGTGACGCCAAGGTCTTTGCTGCCGCCCTTGCGCCATACCTGCATCGACACCTTGGCGCCCGGCCGGGTCGAGCCTACGATGCGTGGCAAGTCGCTGGAGCTGTTCACTGCTTTGCCATCGAACCGGGTAATGATATCGCCCGTCTCGACGCCGGCCTTTTCAGCTGGACCACCCTTTCCAATCGAATTCACCAGCGCGCCCATCGGCTTTGACAGGCCAAACGAATCCGCCAATTCCTTCGAGACCTCCTGGATGACGACACCGATCCGTCCGCGACTGACGCGACCGGTCGTGCGCAACTGGGTCTGGATGTCCATGGCGACATCGATCGGAATGGCAAACGACAGTCCCATGAAGCCGCCGGTACGACTGTAAATCTGCGAATTAATACCAACCACTTCGCCTCGCATATTGAACAGCGGTCCGCCGGAATTCCCCGGATTGATGGCGACGTCGGTCTGAATGAATGGAACGAAATTTTCCGACGGCAACGATCTACCTTTAGCACTCACGATCCCGGCCGTCACGGTATTTTCAAATCCGAACGGCGAACCAATCGCGAGCACCCATTCGCCGACCTTCAGTTTGTTTGCATCGCCCAAGCGCACGGTCGGCAGACCCGAGGCTTCAATCTTGATCAAACCGACATCGGTGCGCCGGTCGGTGCCAATGACTTTCGCCTTGAATTCGCGTTTATCGGTCAGCTTGACGGTAATCTCATCGGCATTCTCAACCACATGCGCGTTGGTGAGAATGTAGCCGTCGGTCGAAACAATGAATCCGGATCCAAGCGAATTCTGCTCGAACCGGGGGCTGGGACCAGGACTCTGGCCCGGGCCTGGCGGCTGCTGGCGAGGCGCGAAACGGCGAAAGAATTCGTAGAACGGATCGTCTTCTTCGACCTGCGGCCCACCGCCACCTTGCCCCGGCGCCTGGGACTGCGGTCGCGGCGCACGACCCTGCGAGGAGCTGATGTTGACCACCGACGGCCCATGATCATCCACCAGCTTGGTGAAATCGGGTAGCTCACGCGGTTGCGCGGCAGCCGGCTGAGCGAGGAAAAACGTCAACGCTGCACTTGCGAGAAGGCCGGGAACGATGCGAAAAAGCGACATGATCGGATTGGCAGTCAATTGATAGTTCGGAAAGCGAAATTTAGGCGAGGCCGGTATCTTGAATTGGCCCGCTGCCAGACGTCCACCAGAAGGCGAGTAACGCGCCAGGCAAACTCTTCTACTTACTTCATAGCGATCGTCGATCCGGGGAACGATGCGAAATTCCTCATGATACCTGTGATTGTATTCCGGCGCTCCCCTTCGGCAAGGATAACGCGACTTCCCGCCCCTGGCTATTGGGAACCTCGAAACGTGACGCCATTGGCGATGGTTTGTACGCAATCTGCCGGCGCATCGCCCACTGCGGTGATCAGGTGGTTATCGATTCTGCGGGTGAAGGTATGGATCGCCCCCCTGGCGCGAGGCCCCAAGCGGCGGCGCCACGGACCGTCCTTCTGCCGGTTCGATGAACACCGATACGGCCGCCAACCCGTCGCTGAGAACTATTTGGCCGACCTCGGACGCGCTGCGAAACCGGCGCTTCAATTCGGCTAGGTGCTGAAATCCGGGTGGGGGCGATTAAGCGTCCAGGCCGGATTCGCCGCCTTGGCGGCCATCGCATTCCTTTCCTCGACCTGCCATTCGCGCGACGCTACTGTAAAACGGGAGCGCAACCGATCGGCAGAAATCGCACCGCCGATCTCGATATGGGTAAAGCTGAAGCCTTCGATCGGCAGCTGCGCGGCATCGAGCGTTTGCGCCTTGAGGACCATCTTGCTGGCGACATCGATCCAGAGCTTATGGCCGTAGCGAAACGCGTCTTTCGGCTCCAGCACGAGCACCTGGCATTGGTTACCCGCCACTCGATCGGTACCAGCAGCACGGATCCGATAGTGATCAGTCAGCCCTTTGATATTGCCTGACAGAATCGGCAATAGCGGCCGATCCCCGGTATTCTTTTCAATTCGTACCGACATCGTCGCCGGTGAATAACAGCGGACTTCATCGTTGACACGAACGACTTCGCGCGGCGAGCCATCGAGTATCTCGATCCGCTCCTGGATATTGGATCCATCGACGCGATGAACGATGCATGCACTCTCGGTCTGCGTGCCGTTTTGATACACAAACACGCCGCTGTAATTAAGCTTACGCGTGGCCTGATAGACCGCATCAAGCAGCGCGGTGGCTTCATCGCGAGGCTGCGCTATGACGAATGAGCATTGCATCAACGCAATCCAGGCAACCGCCACTCGTATCATTTTGCCGCTCCGCGTCTGGACACGAGACGAACGTATGGCGCGACATCATGGGTCAACGACGATGGAGAAAATCGCTGATGCGCCCACACGTAATCGTCCAGGCTGGACGAGGCTTGTGCCGCTCCCGGTGCACGAACGATCGCCCCGTTAGGAGGGGCAGCGCTATCCGCGGCCGGTACGGCAAGCACGGAGAAGGTGGATGCTGCCGTACCGCCTGAGTTGGAGGAGACAAATGTGGGTCTGATCATTGACCCGGCCGCTTGATGGGTTTCCGGTCGCGAATCGAAAAACGATAGGGCAGTCCAGCCAACAAAGACCAGCCCGGCAATACTCGCCGCCATGCGCAGGGGCCATCGGAATGCCGAGGCGGTGCGATGCAACGGACGGCGCGGTGCAAGAATCGTTGGTTCGCCGTTGAGACGTTGGGCAAATCCGTCTTTGCTAAGACCAATCCCATGGGTTGCGCGCAGTGCATCGCCGATCAAGTGATAGTCATCCCATCGTTCACGGTCCGCGGTGCCCTCGCCCAGATTTCGCAACGCCTGGTCAAGTTCGGAATCGCCGGCCAGTTCGCCATCGATCAACGATGAAATTCGCTCAGTCATGGGTTACCACCTCTTGTCCTTGCTGGTATCAAGGAGGGGCCGTAGTTGCGCTGCAATCGCTTCGCGGGCTCTGTAAATGCGCGATCGGACCGTACCGATCGGACAATTCATCACCGTAGCGATTTCCTCGTAACTCAATCCCTCGATCTCACGCAATGCGATTGCCGATCGCAACTCCTCCGGCAGACCGGACATGGCTTCATTCACCGTGTCGGCAATCTGCCGCGACATCAATATATGCTCAGGCGTACTGATGTCGCGCAACTGCTCTCCGTCTTCGAACCCTTCGGCCTCGTCCGCATCAATCTCGGTCGCGGTCGGTGCCCGCCGCCCCGCGGCGACGAGATAATTCTTTGCCGTGTTGATGCCGATCCGATACAGCCAAGTATAAAAAGCACTATCGCCGCGAAACGTTGGCAATGCCCGGTAGGCCTTGATAAACGCCTCCTGCGTGACATCCTCGACTTCGCCCGGATCCCGCACCAGACGGGACAACAACCTCTGCAGCTTCCTTTGGTACTTCGACACCAATAGGCCGAACGCCGTCTTGTCGCCGCGTTGCGCGCGCTCGACCAGCACCTGATCCAAATCGCGGTCGCTGCTCATGCCGAGCCCTTAGATTGCAGCATCACACCCGGGCATTGGCCATCGTGTCCGCCACATCAGGAGGACCGCACGCGTCTGTGACCGAATAATTGTGCCCAAGTTCATTGTGAGGGCCCAATGGTGCCCAACAATACGCATTCCCGCTGGTCGATGGGGAGACCCGCTTACCGATTTGACTGCTCCCCGCTGTGCCAGCGAAGCCACAATCGAAGATGACGGAGCGACGTTTCAGCTTGGTCACCCGGCAACAATGCAAGCGGCGCGGTAGCCGCGATGCAAGGGAATACTAACCGTGGCGGCGCTCAAACCCGCGCGAGAATCAACGTGCCGTTAGTGCCGCCGAAGCCGAAAGAATTCGACAGCGCGGCGCGAATCGTCATGGGTCGCGCTTCACGCGGTACGTAATCGAGGTCACAGGCCGGATCCTGATTCACCAGATTCGCGGTTGGCGGGGCAATCTGATGATGGATCGCCAACGCTGAAAACACTGCTTCAACACCACCTGCGGCACCTAGCAGGTGACCCGTCATCGATTTCGTTGAACTGATCGCCAGTCGCTTGGCATGATCGCCAAAACACGCTTTGACTGCCACGGTCTCGGCGATATCGCCAAGCGGTGTCGAGGTCCCATGTGCATTGATGTAATCGATATCGTTCGTATTGAGTCTGGCATTACGTAAGGCATTGCGCATGCAGCGCGCGGCACCTTCGCCATCTTCACACGGGGCGGTCATATGGAATGCATCCGCACTCATACCGTAGCCGGCCAGCTCAGCATAGATTTTTGCGCCGCGACGTTTGGCGTGCTCGTATTCCTCCAGCACCACGATGCCAGCCCCCTCACCCAAGACGAATCCATCGCGATCCTTGTCCCAGGGGCGGCTCGCCGCCTGCGGATCGTCGTTCCGGGTCGATAAAGCTCGCATGGCGGCAAACCCGCCCAGGCCAAGCGGAGAAATCGTCCCTTCGGCGCCGCCCGCAATAATCACATCGGCATCGCCATACTCGATCAAGCGCCCGCCCTCGCCGATGCAATGGTTGGAGGTGGTACAGGCAGTGACGATGGCCAGATTGGGGCCTTTAAGCCCGTACATGATGGACAACTGCCCGGCAATCAAATTGATGATGCTGCCCGGCACGAAAAACGGTGAGATCTTGCGCGGCCCGCCTTTCAGATAATCATTGTGCTGCCCTTCGATGCCGGGCAACCCACCGATGCCCGAGCCGATGACGCAACCGATCCGCTCACGGTCTTCACTGTCGAGATTGAGCCCCGAATCTTTCAGCGCATCGATCGACGCGGCCAATCCGTAATGGATAAACAAATCGAAGCGCCGTGACTCCTTCACCGGCAAATACTTGCCGATATCGAAATTACGGACTTCACCGCCGATCTGCGACGAGAACGCACTCACATCGAAACGCGTGAGGCGCTCGATGCCTGGCTTACCCGCCGTAATATTGGCCCACGCTTCGGCGACGGTGTTGCCGACCGGTGAGACGATGCCAAGACCTGTGATGACTACGCGACGTCGCGACATCGATCGACCTTGTTGCAGATATTGGCGGACTGATTAGGCTTTTTTAGCGCGACCGGTTACATAGTCGATCGCCTGTTGCACCGTCGTGATCTTCTCGGCGTCCTCGTCGGGAATTTCGGTCTCGAATTCTTCTTCAAGCGCCATCACGAGTTCAACGGTGTCGAGCGAATCGGCGCCAAGATCATCGACGAAGGAAGATTCGTTCTTGATTTCCGCTTCGTTGACGCCGAGCTGTTCTGCGACGATTTTCTTAACGCGTTGTTCGACGTTGTCCATCTGAAGGGAGCTCCTTCTCCGTTATGGTTGTGCCCCGGCAATTCCCACTGCGAGCATTGCTATTTCTCAGGGGCCGTTTCAAAGTGAACTCTATCGTCCCCGACTTAGTGGTGCATGAGGGGATGTGCCCCTCATACTGCTACCGTTTCTGAGGGCGCAAATTGTAACAGATGCCTAGTGGACTTTCGCCTATTGTGTTGGGCCTGCGCTAGTGATAGGCGCGCAGTGACAAACAATTCACGCCATGTACAGGCCGCCATTGACATGCAAGGTGACTCCTGTGATATACGCGGCCGCGGGCGATGCAAGGAAAGCCACCGCTGCTGCGACATCCTCAGGCGTGCCGAGACGGCCCGCTGGAATGCGATCTACCAAGGCTTTCCGCTGCGGGTCGGCCAAGACGCGAGTCATATCGGTATCGATGAAACCGGGTGCAATGCAATTCACGGTAATGCCGCGACTGCCAATCTCTTGCGCCAGCGATCTCGTCATCCCACCGACGCCCGCCTTCGCCGCTGCGTAATTGGCCTGCCCGGCGTTCCCACTGCTGCCGATGACCGACGTAATGTTGATGATGCGTCCGCGCCGAGCCTTCATCATGCCCCGCAGCACCGCCTTCGAGAGCTGAAACACCGCTTTAAGATCGGCATCGATCACGCTGTCCCATTCAGCGTCTTTCATGCGCATCGCAAGATTGTCTTTGGTAATCCCCGCGTTATTCACCAACACACCGACGGCACCGAATTCCTTCTCGACCGCCTCGACCAGCGGCTCAATCGTTCCGTTCGCAGTGACATCGAGCACCATCCCGCGCCCTTTGCCGCCTACCTCTGCGATGACCGCGGAAATGCCGGCCGCACCGCTTTCAGTCGTCGAGGTGCCGATGACCGTGGCGCCCTCTTTCAATAGCGCATGCGCGATCGCCTTGCCGATTCCGCGCGACGCGCCGGTGACCAGCGCGATTTGATCGACCAAGGTCATGACGCGCCTTTGAGAGTCGTAATGCCCTGCAGGATCGCGGCGCGGTCGACCAATGCGATGCCGCTCACCCGCTCATCGATGCGCTTTGCCATCGGGGCTAACACCTTGCCCGGGCCGCATTCAGCCAATTGCGTGACACCGAGTGCGGCCATGCGGCGAATCGTATCGACCCATAGCACCGGATGATTGGCTTGCTTTGCCAGCACACTTCGAATGGCTTGCGGGTCAGTGTGTTCGGCCACATCGAAATTGTGGATGACGCGAATAGCAGGCGCCTTAAATTTCACCTGCGCGAGATAACCGGTCAGGCGATCCGCCGCGGGCCCCATGAGCGATGAATGAAACGGCGCGCTCACCGGCAACATCACCGTGCGCTTGGCGCCCTTTGCCCTGCACAGTTCGCAGGCACGCTGCACCGCTTGAGCGTGGCCTGCAATGACGACCTGCGACGGCGCATTGAAGTTCACCACATCGACGACCTCGCCCTGTGCGGCTTCGGCGCAGGCTTCGCGAATCTTGTCATCGTCCAGACCGAGGATCGCCGCCATCGCGCCGACGCCTTGCGGCACCGCTTCCTGCATGGCTTGCGCCCGCAGGCGAACCAGCGGCAAGCACTCCTCGAAGGTGAGCGCACCGGCGATGACGAGCGCGCTGTATTCACCAAGGCTGTGGCCGGCAACAAACTGCGGAGCGGGCCCACCGTTAGCCTGCCAGACCCGATACGCAATGATGCCGGCGATCACCATCAGCGGCTGCGTGTTGGCGGTCTTGCTCAATTCCTCGGCTGGACCTTCCCGCACCAAACGGCCCACATCCTGACCGAGAATGTCGGATCCGGCGCGCACCGTATCGACGACTTCAGGCGCATCCCCATAGGCATCGAACATGCCGATCGACTGGGAGCCCTGCCCCGGAAATACCATCGCAAAACTCATCGCTCCTCCATCGCACATTTACCCTTCATTTCAAAACCGATTCCTACATCGTGGCCAGCACCGCACCCCATGTGAAGCCGCCACCTACCCCTGCAAAGAGAACTCGCTGCCCGGCCTTGATGCGACCATCCCGCACCGCTTCCATCAAGCGCGAGCGGAATCGATGCTGCCGAGGTATTGGCATGTCGATCCACCGTGACGATGAGTTTGGCCGCATCCATGGAAAGGCGTTTGGCGGTTGCCTCAAAAATACGCACATTCGCCTGATGCGGAATGAGCCAGTCAACTTCGGCCATGGTCAAGCCCGCCTTTGCCACTGCTTCGCGTGCCACTTCTTCCAGCACGCGCACTGCGAATTTGAATACGGACTGGCCATCCATCGTCAAAAAAACGGGGTCATCGATCGTGCCACCGCAAACATTACCCGGCACCGCGAGAATTTCGGCCTGTCGACCATCGGCATGTAATGCAGTGGCGAGAATGCCCGGTACATCGCTTGCGCTCAGCACCACCGCGCCGGCGCCATCTCCAAACAACACACAGGTGCCGCGATCATTCCAATCGAGAATACGGGAAAACACTTCCGTACCGACCACCAGGGCATGCTTGAATTCGCCGCCGCGAATAAACGCATTTGCGGTCGACAACGCATAGGCAAAGCCGCTGCAGACCGCTTGCACATCAAAGGCGGCACTACCGGCGATCCCCAGCCTGCGTTGCAATAGGCAGGCGGTACTGGGAAATACGAAATCAGGGGTGGATGTGGCGACGATGATGAGGTCGATGTCGCTTGCCGCGATACCGGCCGCTTTGATGGCTTGGTTCGACGCGAATTCGGCCAGTTCACTGGCGCGTTTATCGGGCCGCGCAATATGCCGTTGGCGAATGCCGGTGCGCGCCTGGATCCATTCGTCGGACGTATCGAGCCGGCGCGCTAACTCGTCGTTGGTGACGACCTGTTCGGGTAGGTAGCTACCCGTGCCGACGATCCGTGAGTAGGGCATCCGGTATGGCCGCGAGAATTTCGATTGAAAAAGCCGGCGTCAATACGAGTCGTCTACGCGAGTCGTCTATGGCACGGGCGCCGTGGCAGCCGCTAGCCGTTCGGAGATTTTTTGCAGCACGCCGTTGCGCGCCGCCTCGGCCGCGCGCTCCAGTGCACAAAGAAACGCCAAACGATCGGCGGAGCCATGGCTTTTTACCACGATCCCGCGCAGGCCCAAAAGGCTCGCACCGTTGTAGCGGCGATGATCGACGCGCCGCCGAAAGCTTGCGATCACCGGCCATGCGAAAGCGAGTGCAACATAGCGGAAGAAATTGCGGGTGAATTCTTCTTTGAGCATCTGACGCAACATTTGCGCAAGGCCTTCGGATGTCTTCAGCGCAACGTTGCCGACGAATCCATCGCAGACGATGACATCGGCCTTGCCCTTATAGATATCGTCGCCTTCAACATTGCCGATGAAATTAAGGCCGCTCGAACGGAGCAATTCGCCCGCCTGTTTGACGACTTCATTGCCCTTGATCGCCTCTTCGCCGATATTGAGCAGGCCGACCGTCGGTCGGTCGAGATGCTCCACGGCTGAGACCAGCGATACACCCATCAGGCCGAACTGCAACAAGTGTCCCGCCTCGCAATCGACGTTGGCACCGAGATCGAGCAGATAGGTGCGGCCGGTCATGGTTGGGAGAACAGTAATGATTGCGGGCCGATCGATGCCGGGCAGCATCTTGAGAACGAAGCGGGAGATCGCCATCAGGGCACCCGTATTGCCGGCACTGACGCAGGCGCTTGCTGCGCCGCTTTTTACCAGATCAACCGCCACCCGCATCGAGGAATCGCGCTTGTTGCGCAGGGCATTGGCGGGTGGCTCATCCATCGATACCACTTCACTGGCCGCCTGCACCCGCGCGCGCGCATTGCTCGGATGTTTTGCCAGCTCTTTGCCGATCGCATCGGTTGCACCGACCAGCGTTACGCTCGCATCGGCATTGCGCTGCAAAAATTCGAGCGCCGCGGGGACCGTCACATACGGACCGTGATCGCCCCCCATCGCGTCGATGGCGAGCACCAGCGGCGCAACGCTGCCGGAAGATTCGTCAGGCAAGGTTGTTTGCACGCCCTCGACTGGCCCCGTGTGGCGTAGCAGCCTAGTCAGCCTTGGTCTTGATGACTTTCTTACCCCGGTAGTAACCCGAGGGGCTCACATGATGGCGCAGATGCACTTCGCCGGTGGAGGGCTCCAGCGCCAGCGACGGACTGGACAATCCATCGTGGGAACGGTGCATGCCACGCTTGGAAGGCGACTTCTTATTCTGCTGTACAGCCATGAAAAACTCTCCTGTTCAAATTCATCCGGCGCACGCCAAAACGGCCGCGCCCTTCGCTAACCCTTCGCTACCGACGCTTGGCCAATGACGCAAACGGACTGGCACGCTGCGACCGCACGCTCTCATCGCCGGCCGGTTCGCACGCTGCATGGCGCACCGCGATCGGCAACTCCAGCAACACTTCGTCTTCCACCAACGCGGTAACATCCATCGACTTGACCGCCAACACGCGATCGACATCGTCATCCGCGCCTTCAATTTCTTCCAGCGTTCCCCGCAATTCAAGATCGCGATTGATCGCGATCTGGATCTCCGAAGGTTCAAGACAGCGCTGGCAGGTGAGCGCGATGCTCCCATCCACCGTGACCCGAAAACTTGGGAATCCGAATGCATTCACAAATCCGGCAATCGAAAACGCCAACCGCGCACTCAATGCCCCGGCAGCGGTAATCCGGGGTAATTGAGCAACCTCGATCGTTCCGGAGATCGCTCGGCCGTCACGCGCGAACTGCACGCCATCGCCGATGAGCACCCCGTTTCCTGCACTACTTGAATTGGGCAGCGTCGGCGACATTGACTATCCAAAAGATGATGACCGTGCTGGCCCTGGGTAACCCATCGCTCCACGCAATCGGGGGATAATAGCAACCGAAAGCCAAGACTGTCAAAGAAATCATAGCCCTAGCGCTCCACTTGCCACCTTCCAGAAGCCGTGCCAACCAACCCGCGCCCCCTTATTCTCGCTTCAACCTCCCGCTACCGGCGTGAATTGTTGGCGCGACTGTTTCTTCCCTTCGAGGTCGCGGCACCGGGGGTCGATGAAGCGGAACGTCCTGACGAGCTCCCGCCCGTTCGGGCCGAACGCCTGGCCCGCGAAAAAGCGCAAGCCGTCGCGAGGGAACGGACGTCGGGCTTGATCATCGGCTCCGATCAGGTCGCCGCCCTGGGCGCGGTGTTCCTCGATAAGCCGGGCAGCTTCGAGCGCGCCTTTGATCAGCTGCAACAGGCCCGCGGCAAAGAGGTGATCTTCCATACCGCGGTCGCCGTGGTCGACGTAGCGACTGGCCTGTCAGAGGTGCGGCTCGTTCCCTATTCGGTGCAGTTCCGTCACAGTTCCGATGCGGAAATCACGCGCTATCTGCGCACCGAACAACCCTATGATTGTGCTGCCAGCGCCAAAGCAGAAGGCCTTGGCATCGCCTTGATCGAATCGATGCGGGGCGACGATCCCACCGCCTTGATCGGCTTGCCGCTCATTGCCCTGTCGGCGATGCTCCGGCGCCACGGCATGGACATCCCCTAGACGTGACAGCGGTGCCCGGCAAACTGATTCTGATTCCCGTGCCACTTGGTACCATGCCGGCGGCCGACTGCCTGCCGGCGCCGGTGCTAGCTACGGTGCGATCCCTCCAACATTTCATCGCTGAATCGGCGAAAACCGCCCGCGCGTTTCTCAAGACGATAACGAGCCGCCCGGTCAGCGAGTTGAGTATTCACAAGTTGCGCGAGAGCATGGACAAGGCCGACATCGACCGCCTGCTTGCGCCGCTCCAGGCGGGGCATTCCGTCGGATTGCTTTCCGAGGCCGGCATGCCGTGCATCGCCGATCCCGGCCAAATTCTGGTGCGTGCGGCCCATGAGCGCGGCATTCGCGTCGAGCCGCTGGTTGGACCGACCGCGATCGTGCTAGCGCTCGCGGCCAGCGGTCTTATTGGCCAACGGTTTGCCTTTCACGGTTATCTCCCAGTGAAAGAGGAGCCACTTCGCTCGGCGATCGAAATACTGGAGCGCAATGCCCTGGAGCATCACGCCACGCAGATCATGATCGAAGCGCCCTATCGCAATGACCGATTGCTCAAGATCCTGATGGCAACCTGTCGTCCGGCAACCCGCGTCGTCGTGGCCGCCGATCTCACCCTACCTTCGGAGACGATCCTCGCCAAGACGGTCGAGCGTTGGCGCAAGGAACCGATGCCGGCGCTCGATCGGCGTCCGGCGGTGTTTCTGATCGGGATCGACTAGGGAGTCACTGAACAAGGGGGCTCGCCCCCCCTCGTAACTCCCTGAATATTTGAGCACGCTGATTACGCGCGATAGCTTAATCAGCGTTTCCCTAGCGCAATCCAAGATCGCCGCTGCCTATCGCACCGGCGAAGGCAGTCGCCGCGGCAGCACCGAAGCGTTTCGCGAGGCGCTCGGCGATATTTTCCTTCTGGGTGAAATCGACGACATGCTCGGCCTTGATGAGCTCGCGCGCCACATAGTCAAGGCTTCCCAGCCCATCGGCAAGACCGAGCTCGATGCTCTTCGCACCGGTCCAGACCAAACCGCTGAAGATCGACGCATCGTCCTTCAGACGGTCGCCGCGACCGGTCTTGACGACATCGATGAACTGCTGATGAATATCACCCAGTAAGGTTTTGGCGTGATCGCGATGTTTCGAATTTACCGCCGAGAACGGATCGAGGAATGCTTTATTTTCCCCGGCGGTCAACAGGCGCCGCTCCACGCCGAGTTTTTGCATAGTTTCGGTAAAGCCGAACCCATCCATCAGCACGCCGATCGAACCGACGATGCTCGCTTTATCGACGAAGATTTTGTCGGTCGCAGCAGCGATGTAATAGCCGCCCGATGCACAAATATCTTCGATGACTGTGTAAAGCGGCGTGTTCGGAAACTTCGTCCGCAAGCGGTGGATTTCATCGTAAATGATGCCCGCTTGCACCGGACTGCCGCCTGGACTGTTGATCCGGATGACGATGCCCTGCGTATTGGTATCTTTGAAAGCGTTCTGTAGCGCGGCGGTGACGCGGTCGGCGTTGGCACGGCCCTTTGCATCGATCACCCCGGCGATTTCAATGAGCGCGGTGTGCTTGCCGCTCTTGCCGCCAAACCCCCAATCGATGGCCATCACCACGATGAACGTCACATAGGCAAAGCCGAGAAATTTGAAGAAGATGCCCCAGCGGCGGTTGCGGCGCTGTTCGGTCAGGCCTTCGGAGGCCAAGCGTTCGATGACATTTCGTGCCCAGCCGTCTTTGAAATCGTCCATCAGTTATTCCTTATTCCTCAATATGTATCGTGCCGTCCCGTTCGACGACGGGCACCGGAATCAGTCCGTTGCCGCGGCACGGCCCACCGCGACAGGCGCCAGTGGCAGGATCGTAGAGAGCACCATGCGTCGAGCATATCAACAGTG